>DAHWHN010000125.1 GCA_027335685.1 Acidimicrobiaceae bacterium | reverse complement strand
CGGACCAGACCGAGAGCCGTGCCCGGTTGATCGCCTCCTGGAGCTCCATGACGTCCTCTGGTGAGAAGCGCCGGCAGAAGTCCCCCGCCGTCGTGGGATCGGGCAGGCTGTCTGCCCCGATGCCGTCGAGGAACACTCGATCTTGTCGCCGAGCCTCGATGTCATCGAGGCTCCCCCCACCGCAGAGCGCGTTGTAGGCGATGTTCAAGACGTGGTCGGACTCGTGATAGGGGTGGTGGATCTTGAGCAGGTGCAGCGAGGTGTCGATCTCGGTGGCGAGCCCGCAGAAGGTGCCCAGGCGGGCGATCATGCCCATGCCACCATGGGTGACGGCCCTGGTCCGCTCGGAGAGCTCGTAGGTGATGTTCGCCCGGCCGAGCAGCGGGCCGCCTGTGTTCGGCTGAACGGCCTTCTATCTCGAACGTCAATATGCCAACCTAGCTGCGACGATCTGTACTGCGAACGCCTCAAAGGTGACGCAGCGTCACAAGCGAACAGGCCATGCGCGGCTCCTCGCTGGTCATCATCGGACACGAGATGGGTCGTAGCGACCATGGGTCCGTCGTCGAGCCATCCGGCGACCGATCACGTGGCGCCCGTACGTGGTCGGTACCTGCGACCTCTCGCCGTCGACCAGCTGGTAGAGACCGGTGACGAGGCGCTCCACAATCTCGCTCGCGACGGTCCCGTCCGGTGTCGACATGCACGGCGACGCGCTCGAGCCGCTCACCGCGGTCCCTTCCCACGTGCACTTGGATCAGCAGGTGCCGCACGCATTGCCGGGCGACCCGACGATATCGACTGCCAGCCGCGCAGCACCGTCCTTGCCACCCCAACATCTGGCCACCCAGGCACGGGCGTCATCAGCAGGGGCCACGTGGATCAGGGGAGGCTCCTCCACCCTGCCGGCGTATCGGGCCCTCGCCAGCACCTCGATGGGGCCGCGCGCTCTCCGGTTTTCGTAGTACGCTAAGCAGGTGGAGGTCCACGAGTCGGCCTACAACCATGGCGTCGCCGACCAAGACAGCCTGCACGCTATCGACCATGCCCTTGCTGTCGAAGACGCCGGAGAGGATCCCGACCGCTGGCTGGTCCTCGGTCCCGACCGGGCCGGGAACCTTCTCGAGGTTGTCGTCATGACCACACAGGACGGCGCCCAGCTGATCATCCACGCCATGCCCATGCGCGCGAAGTTCCGGAGGTTGCTCGATCCATGACGAAGCCCCGGGTCTACGGCCACACCGACTCTGGCCGTCCCATAACCGATGCTGAGATCGAAGCCCTCGCCAAAGAAGCAGAGGCCGGCTACGACGTGGACATGCTGCTCGCTCGCCGCGGACGACGGGGCCGGCCCTCGCTCGGATCTGCGCCGGCGAGCGTCGAGTCGGTCCGGCTCGATCCTGAGCTCCGAGCCAAGCTGGCCGAACGGGCACAGGCGACCGGGATGACGACCTCGGAGGTCATCCGCGAGGCTCTTCGACAGTTCCTGCAGGCCAGCTGACGTAGGCGTCTCTCCTCCAGCACCGCGACAGTGCAGCCCCGGGTCCTCCGATCGCGGGGTGGGCATGTGGGCTCGCAAGCGGCGAAGAGCGCACAGATGCGACAGGTCGCTGTACAACCGTCGACGCGATGAAGCTCCTCCTCGAGCGGTCGTCGCCGTGCGCCCCATTCGTCCCGTAGGGGTCGATGAAGGCAACCGATGCGACGATGGTCCGCAGTCCTCACCTCTCCGAGGTACTCGACAAGCTCCGCAAGATCGCGCTCCCGACAGCGCTTTCTGTGCTCAAGCGATCCCGCAACCGCCTCACCGCCAAAGCGACCCTTCGGCCCTACGCATCGTTGACGCCAGCTGAACCTCCGATCCCCGGGGCTCGCGAGCCTGCGCGACCGAGGAGCTCGCCCATGTGGGTTGCCTGGTCGGCGTCCTTCGCGCTCACCCAGTGTGCGTAGACGCCGAGCAGCACCGCGGGACTGTTGCCGATCCGTCCGGCAACCGAGGAGACGCCGAAGCCTTCGCCGAGGAGCTGTGTCGCCGCGAAGTGCCGGAGATCGTGGAGCCGGACTCCCTCGATGCCGAGGCGCCGGCACAACCGTGCGAAGCGGTGCGTGACGACCTGGGGATGCCAGGGCCGGCTTGCATCCGGCTCCTCTGAGAACACGTAGGCATCCCTGCCGAGCACCGCGTCGAACAAGGCTGCGATGCCCTCTTGATAGGCCCTCAGCTCACGGAGAGCCGACACGGTGTCGGTGTCGAGAGTGAGCGTGCCTCTCGCCCGGGCGCTCTTCGGGAAGTCTGCGACGACAAGCCCGGCACCGGTGCGATCGAGCTTCACGACTCGGAAGATCGACACCGTCGCCTTGTCGAGGTCGACCTCCGACCAGCGCAGCCCGCACAGCTCGCCACGCCGGCGTCCCGTCGCGACCGCGACGCGGAGAAAGGTGGACCAGCGCGGGTCGCCGTCGATGCTCGTCGCGTCAGCCTCGTCGAGGATCTGCTTGACGACCGGCACGTCGGGCGGCGACGGCTCGGGCGCCCGGGCCTTCGGCGGCGACGCGTGCTCGGCAGGGTTCTTCCCGATCCAGCCCCAACGCACTGCCTGGGCGAACACGAGCGACAGCACCACATGGACCTTGCGCACCGTGCCAGGGGCGAGACCGGTCCCGCTCCGTCCACCGCGCCGCAGCAGCTCATCATAGAGGCGGTCGAGGTCCTCCGCGCTCACGCGGTTGACCGCGCGCTTCGCGACCACGGACGGATAGACGTAGCGCTCGAGGCTTCCCTCGAGCTCGGACGCGGTGTTCGGGCTGAGGCCAGGTGACGCGTGTGCGAGCCACTCCTTGCACGCGTGGCTGACGGTGCGCGTCGCAGGCGAGCTGCGCCGATCGCCTCGACGCACCTCGCCTGAGAAGACCGCAAGCGCGTCCATCGCCTCCCGCCGTGTCGTCGCCGCGACGGTCCGCGTCACCTGTCGGCGTCTCCCGGTGAGTGGATCCGGCGGTGCCTCGACGACGAGCCGCCAGTGCCCGGGGCCGCGCTCCGCGACCGAGCCCATGCCCCAGTGCCGCCCTCGTTGCGTCGCCGTAGGGGCCCCCTCGTCAGTTGTGACCAGAATGTGACCACGATGATAGTTGACGAGTCGTCGCCGAAGTTCACACGACGCTGACCTGGACTTCTGCTGGCAGCCCCAACGGGATTCGAACCCGTGTCTCCACCTTGAGAGGGTGGTGTCCTAGGCCTCTAGACGATGGGGCCGTGCTCCGACCGAGGCGGCGTGAGCCACCTGGATCGGCTTGAGATGGTAGCGGACCGACAGCTGCACCTCTGCTGCTGGACCGCGACCCGGAAGCGGGATCGCTCCCGGCAGCCGAACGTCCCGCCAACCACGCGGGCGGCGGGACGTCTCGCTCGGGGGGGAGGACTCGAACCCCCAATGACAGGGCCAGAACCTGTTGTGTTGCCGATTACACCACCCCCGAATGGGTGCTCGTCGATCTTAACAGCACACCGGGGCGCACCGGACGGGGCACGCGACCGTCGCTCAACCAGCGGCCCACGGTGTGTTGACGTAGCCGATCAGCCGTCCGACGGCCACACCGGTCGCCTGCCGCCAGAGCTGGTCGAACTGCTGGTAGAAGGCCCGCTCCGAACCCACGGCGGGCGAGACGTGCACGACTAGGCCGGCCTTGGAACCTGCCCCCGTCGTCCAGAGGGCATCGATCGCGTCTGTCACGACGACGACGGACGCATGCGCTGGAAGGGTCGCTGCGACCTGCTCGAGAGCCGATGCCGCGTCGTCCGCGACGACGCTCGAGAGGCTGGAGCGGGCGATGCCGGAGCTCACGAGCCAGTCGACTCCGACCGTGACCTCCCCCGGGCTGCCCGCGAGGGCAGGCGAGCCGGTGACGACGACCTCGGGGGCCGAATGTGCCCGGTAGAGGGCGAGCGCCTGCTCGAGGCGCGCGAGGTAGTCGGGCCCGGGAGCGGTCCCGACCGCCGGAGCACCGAGGACGACGATCGCTTGCGAGCGCGGAGCCGAAGCCGCCGACGTCGGCAGGTGCGACGCAGAGACGACCTGGTAGCCGCTGACGACGACGTAGACGATCGCCGCGAGCACGGCGAAGTAGACGAGCTTGAACGCCCAGCGGATCGGCGCGAAGAGCAGCACGGCAGCGTGGCGACCGCTCAGCCGGGCCCGAGGCGAGCGAGCGCCGCCTCGATCCGCTCGAGGGTCCGGTCCCGCCCGAGGACGACGAGGGACTCGAACAGCGGGAGCCCTGCCGCCCGGCCCATCGTCGCCACCCGCACCGGCGCCTGGGCCTTCGCGAGCTTGCGGTCGACGGCAACGGCGATGCCGGCGAGCAGCTCTTTCAGGTTTGCTGCCACCCACTCGCACGAGCGGAACGCGTCGCGCGCCTGGCCGAGCACCACCGGAGCAAGGGCGTCTCCGGCGACGAGCTTGGCAAAGGCCTCGTCGTCCGGCTCGAACGGCGTCGCGAAGAGGAACTCGACGAGCGCGGGTACCTCGCCGAGCGTCGCCACCCGCTCCTGGACGAGCGGCGCGAGGGCGTCGAAGGCTGCCTGGTCGAAGGCATCGTCCGGCCAGGGGGCCACAGGCGAGGCGAGGAAGGGGGCAGCGCGCTCGCGCAGCTCCGAGAGCGGAAGGGCGCGCAGGTAGAGGCCGTTGAAGTGCTGCAGCCGCTTCTCGTCGAAGAACGCGGGCGAGTGGTTGACCTGCTCTAGCCGGAACTCCTCGACGAGCTCGTCGAGGCTCAGCACCTCCCGCCCGTCCGCAGGCGACCAGCCGAGCAGCGCGAGGTAGTTGCGCATCGCCTCGGGCAGGTACCCGAGAGCCCGGTAGTCCTCGACGGCAACACGGTCCCTGCGCTTCGAGAGCTTCTGGCGCTTGTCGTTCACGAGCACCGGGAGGTGGGCAAAGGTCGGCGTCGGCACGTCGGCGAGCGCGTTCCAGAGCAGGATCGCCTTCGGGGTCGTCGGCAGGTGCTCCTCGGCCCGGATGACGTGGCTGATCCCCATGTCCAGGTCGTCGACGACGACGGCGAGGACGAAGAGAGGATCGCCGTTCGACTTCACGACGACGAAGTCCTCGATCGCGGCGTTGGCGAACTCGACGTCGCCGCGCACGAGGTCGTGCACCACGGTCGTACCGGCGTCCGGCGTCCGGAACCGGAGCGCCCTGCCGGGCCCGGGGGTGAGCGCGCGGTCGCGGCAGTGACCGTCGTAGCCCGGCGTCGGGTTGCCCGGATGGCGGGACTCGAGGTCGGCCCGGCTGCAGTCGCAGGCGTAGAGGCGGCCCGATCGGACGAGACGCTCAGCCGCCTGCTCGTAGAGCTCCCGCCGCTCGGACTGGCGGTACGGTCCCTCGTCCCAGTCGATCCCCAGCCACTCGAGCGCGGACAAGATCCCCGACGTCCAGGACTCGTCGCTGCGCTCGCGATCGGTGTCCTCGATGCGGAGCACGAACGAGCCCCCGAGCCGGCGCACGAACAACCAGTTGTACAAGGCGGTACGCGCTCCGCCGACGTGGAAGTAGCCGGTCGGGGACGGCGCGAACCGCACGCGGGGCGCCGCTGTCACGGCATTCATCCCTCGACGAGACTGATCGCCTGGGTCGGGCACGATGCGACAGCCTCCTCGACCGAGGCACGACGGTCCTCCCCGGGGGTCTCGTCGAGCACGTACAAGAAGCCGTCGTCTCGCACCTCGAAGATCCCGGGCGCGACCGCCATGCACACGGCATTGCTCTGACAGCGATCGAAGTCGACGACGATGCGCACGTGGCTCCTCCTCGGCAGGTCCCCGACCGGCCGGATCAGGCCGACCGGGCAGCGGATGGTTCGCGCCGCGCCCAGAGCGTAGCCAGCGCTCCACGTGGCCAGGGTGGTCGAGCGTTACGCTGCAGCGCATATGCCGTCGATCACGCGCCGAGCGCGCCTCCTCGGCGCAACTGTCGCGCTGGTCGGTGGCGGCATCGGCATCGCGGCCGCGACCGGGGCCTTCGGGCCGAGCGCCGCCCAGGTCGCCGCGGAGCGCGCTGCCGCCCAGGCCGTGCGCGCCGCGGCAGCCGCCCACCGCCTCCTCGTGACCGAGACACGCGTTGCGGACCGCGCGGCTCGCCACGTCGCCGTGGCACTCCCGTCGAGGACCGGAGCGCCCGCACCGGCGGTGCCCGCCCAGCTGTTCTCGACGCCCCTGCCGCGACACGCGGTCTACGGGTTCGTCCCGTACTGGGAGCTCGGGGCGCTCGGCGCGACGGACTACACGGACACGAGCGTGCTCGCGTACTTCGGTGTCGAGGTCGGCGCCACCGGCGGGATCCTGCGCTCGGGCAACGGTTGGCTCGACCTCGCCACGCCGGCGTTCGCCTCGTTCGTGGCGAGCGCGCACCAGGCCGGCGACCGGGTGCTCCTCACGGCATCGACGACAGACCCCGCCGTGGTGGACGACCTCGCGCGCGCGCCCGGCCAGACCGGCGCCCGCCTCGGCAGCCAGCTCGCCACCGTCGTCGCCGCCGAGCACCTCGACGGGATCGACCTCGACGTCGAGGGGCGCTCGACGAGCGACCGGGCTGGCTTCGTCCGCTTCGTCTCGGCCGTCGCGGCGGCGTTCCGCCGCGCGGACCCGACCGGGCAGGTCGCCCTCGACACCTACCCCGGATCCGCTGGCGACTCCAGCGACTTCTTCGACGTCGCGCAGCTCGCCCGGGACGTCGACACCGTCGTGGTCATGGCCTACGACATGGTCGACCCCGCCGTCGCGTCGGCGAACTCGCCACTCGCGAGCCCGACGCTCGGGCTGTCCGACGTCGGCTCGCTCCTCGACTACGTCAAGGTCGTCCCCGCGGCGAAGCTCGTCCTCGCGCTGCCGTTCTACGGCTACGACTTCACGACCGTGAGCGGCGCCCCGGGCTCGGCAGCCCTCACGAGCCCCACGGCGGTGACCTATGCCTCGATCGTGGCCGCAGGCCACCCTGCCCGATGGGACGGCGCGTCGGAGACCCCCTATACCGTCTACCGGGACGGCACGAGCTGGCACGAGATCTGGTACGACGACCCGGTGTCGCTCGCGCTGAAGACCGCTCTCGCCGCCGACCTGCGCCTCGGCGGCGTCGGCGCATGGGCGCTCGGCCAGCAGGGCGGCGCAGCCTCGATGCTCGAGGCCCTCGACGGCGGTCGCCCGCCGCTCAAGCTGCCGGTCGCCCCGCGCTGAGGCGACCCCGGCGTCGCCTAGGAGGCGGGCGGAGCGTCCGTCGCGGCGGCGTGGCGCATGAGCCGTGACTTGCGGCGCGCCGCCTGGTTGGGGTGGATGACACCCTTGGCTGCCGCCTTGTCGATCCTCCGGATCGCCGCGACGACCTTGTCCCCGGCGTCGTCCGAGGACGCCGCCACGGCGACGAGGGCGCTCTTGGTCCGTGTCCGCAGCTCGGACCGCACGGCCTTGTTGCGCTCCCGGCGAACCTCGTTCTGCTTGATGCGCTTGATCTGACTCTTGATGTTCGCCATTCAGGGTTCCCTCGAGGCGCTCGACGACGAATGCGAGATGTTAGCAGCCGCCCCACCGGAGCAGCACCAGGTGCGCGAGGTGGCACGATGTCCGGTGTGGCCGACCCGGCGCGGATCCGCAACTTCTCG
>DAHWHN010000120.1 GCA_027335685.1 Acidimicrobiaceae bacterium | reverse complement strand
CGAGATGTTCGGCACGAAGTGGCCGTCCATGACGTCGACGTGCAGCCAGGGCGCGACGGACGCAACCTCGCCCGCCGCGGTCGCGAGGTTCCCGAAGTCGGCCGCGAGGATCGACGGCGCGACCTCCACCTGCCTGCGGGCTCCCACGCTCCGAGGCTACCCGTGCTCGACCACGCTGCCGGCCGGGTCCCCGGCTGCTCGACCGAGCTGCTCGCCGGGCATCGGGCGGGCCCCGCGGGCCCAGCTGTCGAACGCGACCGCTGCGCGTCCCTCCGGCTGGACCTCGACGAGCTCGAGGAGGCCGTCGCCTGTCGTCACGACCCCGCCGTCGAGTCGACCCGGGCCTGCGACCGGCGCGCCCGCCGGCGCGCCCGACACGACCCGCGCCCGCCGCACGACGAGGCGCCTGCCGCGAAAGGTCGTCCACGCGTGGCCGAGTCGCACGACGCGCTGGCAGTGTGCGGCGCTCGCCGACCAGTCGATCTCGTGCTCGTGCGCGGCGAGCTTCGCCGCGTAGACGGGTTCTCCCTGCTGAGGGACCGCCTCGTCCAGCCCGACGGGCCACCTGCCGAGAAGCTCGAGCACGAGATCGGTGCCGAGCTCGCCGAGGCGCCGCGTCAGCTCGTCGGCAGGCTCGTCGTCGCCGATGGGAGTCCGCGCGACGGCGTAGACGGGACCGGTGTCGAGGCCCTCCTCGAGGGCCATGATGCTCACGCCCGTCTCGGCGTCGCCCGCGAGGATCGCCCGCTCGACCGGTGCAGCCCCGCGCCAGCGCGGGAGCAAGGAGAAGTGGACGTTGACCATCGGCACGCGCTCGAGCACCGCCGGGCGGACGAGCCGGCCGAATGCGACGACAAGACCGAGATCGGCGCCCGAGTCGACGACGTCGGCAACCGTCTCGGTGGTCGGGATCGCGAGCTCCGTCGCGACGGCCTTCACCGGGGTCGGCGAGAGCCCTGCGCCCCGCCCACGGCGCCGGTCCGGACCGGTGACGACGAGGACGACCTCGTGGCCCGCTGCGTGGACCGACCGCAGGACTCCGGCCGCGACCTCGGGGGTGCCGAGGAACGCGAGCCGGCTCAGGACTGCCCGCGCGAGCTGAGCACCTTGCCGACCAGCTGGCGACGGGGCTGGGGCGCCTCGAGCGCACGCTGGCGCAGGACCCGCATCGCCTCTTTGCGCTGGACCTCGTCGAGCCGCTCGACGACGAGGACGCCGTCGAGGTGGTCGATCTCGTGCTGGAAGCAGCGGGCGAGCAGCTCGTCGGCGTCGACGTCGATCTCGTTGCCGTCGAGGTCGACCCCGACGAGGCGCACCCGCCGCGGTCGGACGAGCTCCCAGCTGAGACCGGGGATCGACAGGCAACCCTCGTCGTAGGTCCACTCGCCGTCGGACTCGACGATCCGGGGGTTCAGCACGGTCGACGGACCCTCCCCGACGTCGTAGACGAACATCCGCCGCTCCACGCCGACCTGGGGTGCCGCGAGGCCGACGCCGGGCGCGTCGTACATCGTCTCGATCATGTCCTGCGCGAGCCGCACGAGCGCCTCGTCGACGTCGGTGATCTCGGCCGCGCGCTGGCGCAGCACGGGATCGCCGAAGGTCCTGATGTCGTAGATCGCCACACCCTCATGCTACCGGCGCGGGACCGGCGACCTCACGTCGACGCGCACGCAACCGGCGGCACAGGGGCAGCCGGCGCCGGCTCGAAGCGGACGGCCACGAGGTCGCCGGGCCGCAGCGCGGCAGTCCACACCGGCACGGCAGGGCCCTCGAGCTCGACCGAGATGCCGGGGGCATCCCCCTCGCCGACGGCGAGCCGCGCCGAGACGGGCCCGTCGGCCCCCTCGACCGCACGGACCGCGACGCCCGGGTACGCACCGGGTGGCGGGACGAGCAAGCCTGCCGGCACGACGAGGTGGAGGACCGTCGAGGAGTCCGCAGCGCGCAGCTCGCCGAGCGGGGCCCGGACCTCGAAGGGCCGGCCGAGGAGCGCCTCGGCGAGGCGCAGCTCGCCAGCCGACACGAGCGAGCGCACGAGCGAGGACGAGACCGCCGTCGGCGACTCCCCGACCTCGTCGGTCACGAGGTCGACACAGTCGACGTCGAAGCCGAGGAGGCGCCCCATCGAGTCGAGCAGGGCGACGTCGCCGGCCTGGCGGTGACCGAACCGGAAGTTCGTCCCGACCACGACCGTGCGCGCGCCGAGCTGGTCGACGAGGACCTCGCGCACGAAGTCCTCGGCGCTCTCGGCAGCCCGCCGCTCGTCGAAGGGGAGCACGACCACCTCGTCGACGCCGGTCGAGCGCAGCAGCTCCAGCTTGTGCTCCACGCTCGTGAGCAGCTTCGGCACACTGCCCGGTCGCACCACGGTCGCCGGATGCCGGTCGAAGGTCAGGACGACGCTATGCAGGTCACGCGCCCTCGCGTCGGCGACGGCACGCGAGATCAGCAGCCGGTGACCCTTGTGGACGCCGTCGAAATTGCCGATCGCGACCGCCGAACCGGCGCGCGCCGGTCCCTGTCCGACGTCTCCGGGCTCCACCGCGGCCGACGCTAGCCGAGGACGTCGGCCGTTCCGGACGGGGCGGACGGGGCGGGTCCGGCCGGGGCGGGTCCGGCCGACGCGGGACGGGGAGCAGGAGCGGGAGCGAGCACGACGGTCGGCTTGGCGCGGTCGACCTCCCAGGCCTCGTAGACCGCGAGCAGCTCACCCGTGATCGAGAACACCGACCACGGCCCGTCGCCCGTGACGCGCAGGTCGCGCCGGTCGAGAACCTTGCCGTGCGCGACCTGGTCGACGAGCTCCTCGCCGACGGTCGAGGCGGCCAGGCCGGCGACCAGGCCGGCGGAGGGCCGGACGTCGGCGAGGCGGAGCTCGTCGAGCGGGACGGCGTCGGACTCGGTGAGGTGGCCGACCGCCGTCCGCCGGAGCCGGCGCAGGTGCGCCCCGCCGCCGAGCGCCGCGCCGAGGTCGTCCGCGAGCGAGCGCACGTAGGTTCCCGACGAGCACTCGACGGCGACGTCGTAGACACCGGGCTCGGCCGTCGCGCCGACGTCGAAGCGCGTCACCTCGACCGGACGCGGGGCCCGCTCGACCTCGCCCCCCTCGCGGGCGATCTCGTGCAGGCGCCTCCCGCCGACCTTCACGGCGGACACCATCGGCGGCACCTGGAAGATCTGGCCGACGAACCCCGCCGCGGCCGCACGCACCTCCGCGAGCGTCACCTCGGACATGTCGAAGGTCGCGACCACCGCACCGCTGTCGTCGAGCGTCGACGTCGCCGTGCCGAGGACGACCTGGCCGACGTAGGACTTCGTGCAACCTGCAGCGAAGCGCAGGAGCCGCGTCGCCTTGCCCAGGCCCACGACGAGCACACCTGTCGCGTCCGGGTCGAGCGTGCCCGCATGGCCGGCCTTGGGCTGGCCGAGCAACCGGCGGCAGCGGGCGACGACATCGTGCGACGTCATCCCGGCGGGCTTGTCGACGACGACGTAGCCGTGGACGTCGGCCTCCCGGCGCGCTCCGCGGCGGCTCACGGCTCGGCCCTCGCCGGGCCACACCTCACCGAGCGGTCCTCATCGCCTGCCCCCTGCCCGCCTGCCCCCTGCCCGCCCGGTCCGGTACGACCTCGTCCCACCGTCTCGGCCACAAGGCACGGCGCGCTCAGGCGGGCCCGCCGTCCGCGAGACCACCAGGACGCTCGTGGGCGCGCCGCAGGGCCTGCTCGACAGCGTCGCCTGCCGCGATCGCGGGATCGGCGACGAAGCGGAGCGTCGGCGTCCACTTCATCCGCACCTCTGCGCCGACAGTCCGCTGGAGGAGGCGGCGGTGATCCTCGAGGGCCTCGGCGACGTCGACGGGTAGCGACGCGACGTAGACCGTCGCGCTCTGCAAGCCACGGTCGCAGTCCACGCCCGTCACGGTCACGAGCCGTAGCCTCTCGTCGACGTCGGCGAGGCGCTCGAGCTCCTCCGCGAGGACCTCGAGCAGCACCGCGTTGACCCGGGCGACCCGGGGATAGGGCCGCTGCGGGCCGTGACGACGTCCTGTCACCATCGGGGCTCGTGCCCTCCTGTCCCCAACGCCCTCTGTGGCTGCCCGGACCCGCTGGCGGCACTCAGGACCGCGGCACCTCGCGCTCGTCGTAGGTCTCGATGATGTCCCCGGCGTGCAGGTCCTGGAAGTCGGTGAGACCGACACCGCACTCGAAGCTCGAATGCACCTCACGGACGTCGTCTTTGAACCGGCGCAACGAGGAGATCGCGCCTTTCCAGATGACCACCCCGTCACGCAGGAAGCGCACCTTCGAGCCTCGGGTGATCGTCCCGTCACGGACGTAGCAACCGGCGACCGCACCGACGCGCGGCACGCGGAAGACCTCGCGCACCTCCGCCTCGCCCGTCACGACCTCCTCGAAGGTCGGCGCGAGCATGCCGACCATCGCCGCCTCGATGTCCTCGAGGAGCTTGTAGATGATCTCGTAGGTGCGGACCTCCACGTCGTGCACGGCCGCGAGCTCGCGCGCGCGCCGGTCGGGACGGACGTTGAAGCCGATGATCGTGGCGTTCGAGGCGGCGGCGAGCGTCGCGTCGTACTCCGTGATGCCGCCGACCGCCCGGTGGACGAAGGCGATCTTCACCTCGTCCCGCTCGAGCTTGCGCAAGCTCTCCGTCACGGCCTCGAGCGAGCCCTGCGTGTCGGCTTTCAGCACGACGCGCAGCGTGGCGTTCTCGCCGCGCTGGATCTGCTCGAAGATGTCCTCGAGCTTCGCACCGGCACCGGGCGCCACCGGCACCTGGCCGTAGCCCGCAAACCTGATCCGCTGCTCGCGCGACTCGCCGATGGTCCGGGCGATCGACAAGTCGCTCGTCACGCGCAGCTCGTCGCCCGCCGCAGCAGGCTCGGAAAGCCCGAGCACCTGGACCGGTGTCGACGGCAGCGCCTCTTTCACCTGGTCGCCCCGGTCGTCGATGAGCGCCTTGACGCGACCCCACGCGGGGCCCGCGACGATCGCGTCCCCGACGCGCAGCGTCCCGCTCTGGACGATCACCGTCGCGACCGGGCCGCGACCGATGTCGAGGTTCGCCTCGAGCACCGTGCCGCGGGCGCGGCTTTCCGGGCTCGCGCGCAGCTCGCGCACCTCCGCGAGCGCCGCGAGGTGCTCGAGGAGGTCGTCGACGCCGAGGTTCTGCAGCGCCGACACCTCGACGGTGATCGTGTCGCCTCCCCAGGCCTCGGGCACGAGCCCGTGCTCGGAGAGCTGCTGGAGGACCCGGTTGGGGTCGGCGTCGTCGCGGTCGATCTTGTTGACGGCGACGACGATGGGCACCTCGGCGGCCTTGGCGTGGTTGATCGCCTCGATCGTCTGGGGCATGACGCCGTCGTCGGCCGCCACGACGAGCACGACGATGTCGGTGACGCTCGCGCCCCGGGCGCGCATCGCCGTGAACGCCTCGTGGCCCGGCGTGTCGATGAACGTGATCCGATGCCCGTCGATCTCGACCTGATAGGCGCCGATGTGCTGGGTGATGCCGCCGGCCTCGCCGGCGATCACGTTCGAGGAGCGGATCCGGTCGAGGAGCAGCGTCTTGCCGTGGTCGACGTGGCCCATCACGGTCACGACGGGCGGCCGCGGCCGCAGGAGCCCCTCGTCGGCCTCCTCGTCGTCGTCCTCGGCGAAGTACCTCGCCTGGAGGGCGGCCTCCTGCTCCTCGCCGGGGTCGACGAGCTTGATGCGAGCGCCAAGCTCCGCAGCGAAGAGCTCGATCATGTCGTCGGAGAGCGACTGGGCAGCCGTGACGACCTCGCCCTGGAGGAACAGGAAGCGGATGACGTCGCCCGCCGAGCGGTTGAGCTTCGGGCCGAGCTCCTGCGGGGTCGAACCACGCTCGATGATGACCTCGCCGTCGGGCACGGGGGCGTTCGACGGCGAGTACGTCGCGACCTGGATCGGCTCGAGCTCTTCCTGGACACGACGGCGCCGCTTCGAGCGGCGCTGCGGTGGGCGGCCTCGCCCGGGGGGTCCCCCGCGGATGCCACCGGGCGGAGGCGAGCCCGCGGC
>DAHWHN010000110.1 GCA_027335685.1 Acidimicrobiaceae bacterium | reverse complement strand
GCGGCCCACCGACCTGCCCGCCCGGCAAGCGGGTGCGCTGCGAGGCGCGCCGCGCTAGCGCGCCACGCGGCCCCGGCGCGCGCCGGCGTCGACGGCGACGGCGACGAGCAGGACGAGTGCGGCGACCATGAACGTCGTCGCCGCCGACAGCCCGAGCAAGCCGAGGCCGTTGTAGATCGCGGCGATGACGAGCCCACCGAGCAGTGCGTGGAGCATCTTGCCCCGCCCGCCGAACAGGCTCGTCCCCCCGATGACGGCGCCCGCCACGGCGTAGAGCACGAGGGTGCTGTCGATGTCCGTCGAGATCGAGCCGAGGCGGGACGCGTAGATGATCCCGGCGATCCCCGAGGTGAGGCCCGAGAGGGCGAACGCCGTCGTCCGGGTGCGGCGCAGGTTCACGCCCGCCCGGCGCGCGGCCTCCGCGTTGCCGCCGATGGCGTAGACGTAGCGCCCGAAGCGCGTCCGGCCGAGCAGGAACGTCCAAGCCGCCAGGACGCCGAGGACGATGAGCACGACCCACGGCACGCCGCGCAGCGTCACGGTCGTGAGCACGCCCCGGTTCGCGTTGCAGACGAGCACCGTCACGACCCCCGCGGCGGCCATGACGGCGAGCTTGAGCAGGGTCACGCTCGTCGGCTGGGTGTGGAGCCCGGATGCCCGCCGCCGCCTGTCGCGAGCGATCGCGAAGATCCCGAAGGCGGCCACGATGGCGACCATCACGATCCAGCCCGCCACCGTGCTCAGGTTCCCGTTGACGAAGTCGTTGATGATGCTGCTCGTCACCGAGATCGTGCCGCCGTTGGCCGCGGAGTCGGCGTTGATGATGTCGATGAGCAGGCCCTGGAAGCCGAGGTAGCCCGCGAGGGTGACGATGAAGGAGGGGAGCCCGAGCCGGGTGATGAGCAGGCCCTGGACGAGGCCGATCGCGCTCGACACGGCGAGCCCCGCGGCGCACGCGATCCACCAGGGCAGGTTGTGGGGGTTCGTCGCCAGCTCGAGCGTGACCGTCGCGCCGATCCCGGCGACGTAGCCGGCCGAGAGGTCGATCTCGCCGAGCAGCAGCACGAAGACCTCGGCCATGCCGAGGAGCATGTAGACCGCTCCCTGGGTCAACAGGTTGGTCAAGTTGCCGGCGGAGAGGAAGACCGAGTCCTCGGACTGGAAGATCACGACGAGCAGGACGAGCCCGCCGACCACCGGCAAGACGCCGATGTCGCCGTTGCGGACCTGCTTCAGCCAGGCCCGGAAGAAGCTCGCGAGGGTGTCGGCTCCAGGCGTGAAGCCGCTCGGCGCCGGGCCTGCCGCGTCGTCGGGGAGCCCGGCGGCCACGTCGACGCCGCCGGCAGGCGCGACGCGCCGTCCTTCCGCCGCTGGTGGCCGCTCGTTTCCGATCGTCGATGACATCGCTCCGCCTAGCTCGGCGCGCCGGCGACGGCGCTCGTGTCGGGCACCGCAGCCCCAGGACGGCTCGAGCGCCCTGTCGTGATGAGCTCCACGGTGCTGTGGGTGTCGAAGTCTGCTGCAGGCCCGGATCCCGCGACCCGGCCGAGGTAGAGCACGGCAATGTAGTCGGCGACTGCGAACACGTCGGTGAGGTTGTGGCTCACGACGAGCACCGCGACGTCGCGCTCGGCGAGGCGCGTGATGAGGTCGAGGACCATCGCGGTCTGCGAGACGCCGAGCGCGGCCGTCGGCTCGTCGAGGATCACGAGCCGGGCGTTGCCCATGACCGCCTTCGCGACGGCGACGGCCTGACGCTGGCCGCCCGAGAGCGACCCGACGGCCTGGCGGATCGAGCGGACGGTGACGACCGACAGCTCCGCGAGGGCGCGCTTCGCGCCGAGCTCCATCGCGGACTCGTCGAGCAGGCGACGCTCGACGATCTCGCGCCCGAGGTACATGTTCTGGACGATGTCGAGGTTGTCGCACAACGCGAGGTCCTGGTAGACGGTCGCGATGCCGAGGGCCGCGGCGTCTTTCGGCGTGCGGACGTGCACCGGCCGGCCCTGCCAGACGATCTCCCCCTCGTCGGGCGGCGAGATCCCCGAGATGGCCTTGATGAGCGTCGACTTGCCGGCCCCGTTGTCCCCGACGAGCGCGGTGACCTTGCCCGCGGGGACTGCGAGGT
The DNA here is from genome assembly GCA_027335685.1 of Acidimicrobiaceae bacterium. Classification (GTDB taxonomy): domain Bacteria; phylum Actinomycetota; class Acidimicrobiia; order Acidimicrobiales; family Bog-793; genus JAJZCK01. The sequence continues at coordinate 4,141 of DAHWHN010000110.1, read as the reverse complement.
CGATGTCGGTGAGAGCTCGGACGGACCCGAAGCTCTTCCCGATCTTGCGGAGCTGCAGGACCGGCTCCCCGTCGAGGGGAGCCGGTCCTGGCAGTGCGCCGGGCCCGCGGGCCCCCGGCTCCCTGTCCGACTGCTCGGTCGGGGAGCCGCTGCTCGTGTCGGTGGTCGTCACCGGCGTGCCCGGTCCGACGACCGTGCCGTCCCGTGGGGACGCAGGGCGCGCGGGGCCACTACTTGATCCCGGCCGCCGAGCATGCCGCCACGTAGGTGCCGACGCAGAGCTGGCTCGCGGGGACGAAGTTGTCCGCGATGACCGTCGAGGCCATGTTGGCAGTCGTCACCCACTCCGGCTTGAGCAGCACGGACGGGACCTTCTTGTGCGTCTGGGGGTCGACCGTCGTGCCGTTCACGAGAGTCGACGGCGGCGTGAGCCCCGCCCGCAGGTACATGCCGAGCGCGACGGCCGCCTGTGCCTCGAGGTAGATCGGCTTGTAGACGGTGCCGCACTGGTAGCCGGCGAGGATGTTCTGCAGCCCGGTGGCGTGGCGTCCTGCCCGGTGATCGGGAAGGTGCGTGGCTTGACCCCGAGGTTCTTCAGGTAGGCGATGATCGGCGCGGCGTTCTCGTCGTTCGGCACGACCGCGGCGTTGATGTTCTTGTGCGCGGTGATCGCCTGCTGGAACTCGGTCTCGGCGACGTCGGGCGTCCAGGTGCCCGCCGTGCTCGTCACGAGGGTGTACGTGCCGGACTTGAACATCGGGTCGAGGATCTGGTTGTAGCCCTCGCCGAACAGCGTCGCGTTGTTGTCCGTCGGTGCGCCGTACATCTCGACGACCTGCGGCTTGGCGACGTGCCAGGCCGTCACGCAGCTCTCGAAGCCCTTGCCGATGAGGTTGCCGACGACGACGTTGTTGAAGCTGTCGTAGTACGTGCGATATCCGCCGAGCGTGAGGCGGTCGTAGTCGATGACCTTCACGCCGCGTGCCTTCGCGTAGAGCTCGATGCGCGCGCCGACGCCGGAGTCGAGCGGGTCGATGATGAGGACCTTCGTCCCTTTCGCGATGTCGGCCTGCGCGTCGGTGAACTGGGTCGAGGTGCTGCCGAGGGCGTTCTGCACGACGTACTGCGCAGGCGTGAGACCGGCGGTCTGGAAGGCCCTCTTCAGGTACGGCGCGTCGAACTCGGTGTAGCGCGTCGAGGTGACGGTGTCCGGCAGGATCGCCGCGATCATGCCGGAGCCCATCGCTGCGAGCGGCTTGAGCTTTGCCATCGCCGAGAAGGTCCGGTTGAACTGCGAGATGGACAGCGTCGGCGGCTTCGCCGACGGCCGCACGCTCGCGGAGGCGACGGCCCCGCCGCCGAAGGCGGCGGCTACGAGGCCTGCGGTGACGACAGGTGCGATGGTGCGCGCCTTGGACGGGTACTTCATAGATGCCCCCCTGTGTCGGTGCGGACGGCCGTGCCGGCCCGTGGGCGGATCGCCCCGCAGCCCCCAGCCGCCCCGTGTATGTGTCGGCGCGAACGTTACGCCGGTCGGCGTGAACGTCGGCGTAAACATGTGTGCACTGCCGTGAACAAGTTGTGAACGCGCGCTCAGGTCGGCGTGAAGCGGTAGCCGGCCCGAGGCTGGGTGAGGATGAGCGGCGGGCTCCCGTCGACCTCGAGCTTGGCACGGAGCCGGCGGACGTAGACGCGTACGTACTCGGTCTCGGTCTCGTAGCCCGGTCCCCAGACCCGCCGGAGAAGGTGCGCATGGGTGAGGAGCTTGCCGCTGTTCGTCGCGAGCTCGCGCAAAAGGGCGAACTCCGTCGGCGTGAGGTGGACCTCGACGCCCGAGCGCGTCACCTGCTGGCCGGCGAGGTCGATGACGACGGCGCCCGCGGTGATCGTCGAGGCAGCCGGGACGGTCGCGACCGGAGCGCGCGTCCGCCGGAGGGTCGCCATGATCCGCGCGAGGAGCTCCTCGATGCTGAAGGGCTTCGTGAGGTAGTCGTCGGCGCCCATGTTGAGAGCGGTGACCTTGTCCCGCTCGCCCCCGCGGCCCGACACGACGATGATCCCGACGGCGGAGCGCTCCCGGATCATCCGGCAGAGCTCGAAGCCGTCGGCCTCCGGCAGCATGAGGTCGAGCAGGACGATGTCGGGCGCCTCGGTCTCCAGTGACTGCATGACGCGTGCACCGTCGGTCGAGACGATCGTGTCGAAGCCGCGCACGGCGAGGTTCGAGCGGATCAGGTCGACGATGTTCGGGTCGTCCTCGACGAGAAGGACGCGTGTCGCCTGGCCGTCAGCCATCCGTTCCGGCCTCTCGGTCTCCGAGGAGCCGGACCGGTGCGCCGGACCGGCCCACGGCCCTGGCCTCGACCACGCCCTCGGCTCGACCGTCGAGCGCCCCTGCAGCCCTGGCCTCGGCGGCGGTGTCGTCGACGGGAGCCTCGGGGGACTCGACGGGCAGCGTGATCCGAAACGTCGCGCCCGGCCGGCCAGGCTCGAGCACGAGCGTGCCCGCGTGCGCGTCGACGATGCCCTTCGCGATCGACAGTCCGAGGCCCGTGCCCGCCGTCGGCGACGCGCGGCGCCGGCCGGGCTCGAACGGGTTCGACGCGATCTCCTCGGGGATGCCGTCGCCGTCGTCGCGCACGGAGATCGCGACGTCGCTCGCACCCGAGCGGTGGATGCCGACGACGACCGTGCACCCGGGGCGGTTGTGGCGGAAGGCGTTCTCCATGAGGTTGACGAGGACCTGCTCGAGCCTGTCGTGGTCGGCGAAGACGACGGGCAGGTCCGGGTCCTTCTCGACGCGGACCGACGCGGCCTCGCCCGGCGCGAGGCAGGCCGTCGCGGCGTCGACGACGAGGGGGATGTCGCACCAGTCCCGCTGGAGGCGCATGACGCCGGACTCGATCGCCGAGCTGTCCAGGAGGCCGCCGACGAGGCGCGCGAGGCGCGCGGACTCCGCGGCGATGCGCGACAAGAAGCGGTGCTCGGACTCGCCGTCCCAGGTGACGTCTGTCTGCATGAGGCTCGACGCGTAGCCCCGGATCGCCGTGAGGGGGGTGCGCAGCTCGTGGCTCAGGCGGGAGAGGAAGCCGCGCTGGATCTCGTGGGAGCGGCGCAGCGCAGCGGCTTCCTGGTGGATGCGGCCGATCTCCTCGCGTTCGAGGGCAAGGCGCAGCGAGTGCGCCGCGTCGCCCATCAAGGTGGCCGCCTCCTCGGGCACGGCGCCGTTGTGCCAGAGCCCGAGGAGCAGCGCCGCCCCGCCGGGCGCGGCGAAGCGCACCGCGTGGCAGCGCGCCGCGTCGGAGCCGAACGCACGCGAGGTCGCGTCCGCGTGGCAGCGCGCGAGCTCGTCGAGCGCCGCGGCGACCGTCCCGAGCGCGTCGTGTCCCGAGCTCGCGCCTGGCCCGCCGGCGTGCGCGCGGCAGGTCGGCTCGCCGCCAGCTGGCAGCGACACAAGGGCGACCTCGTCGGCGCGCAGGCCGGAGCGCAGAGCCCGGACGGCGACGGCGAGCCCCTCGGCGACGGCGACGGGGCCGGCAAGGGTCTCGAGCACCTCGCGCAGGGTCTCGAGGACGCGGTTGCGCGTCGTCACCTCGTCGAAGAGCCTGTCGCGTTCGAGGGCGCTCGCCGCGTAGCCCGCGTACAAGGTGACGAGGTCGAGCTCGTCGCGGCGCGGGCGGCCAGGGGAGCGGGGGAAGACGCTGAACACGCCGAGCAGGCCGGTCGAGCCGGTGATCGGGACCGCCCAGCAGCTCGGTGTGCGCGCGCTGGCGGTGAGGCCGTAGAGCCGGCCGGCCGGCCCGTGGGTGCGCGCGTCGTCGAGCACGACCGTCTCACGGGTCGACGCGGCGAGCCCGAGGGGTCCTCCGCCCTCGCCGAGCTCGAGGCGTGCCAGGCCTTGCCGCTGCTGCTCGGAGAGGCCGATCGACGCGACGCAGGCGAGGATGCCGTCCTCGACGACGTGGATCGAGAGGCGCTCGGTGCCAAGAGCAGCGCCGAGGGTCGACAAGATGAGCGACAGGCTCGAGGAGCGGTCGCTCGACGCAAGGCGGTCGGCTAGGCCGTGCAGGCGGCTCAGCTGGCCGCGGGCCGAGGAGTCGATCTCCTGGCCGGAGACGAGGGCCGCGACGTCGTCGGGGTG
>DAHWHN010000093.1 GCA_027335685.1 Acidimicrobiaceae bacterium | reverse complement strand
GCCGGACGAGCGGAGGCCCGCACGCGCACCTTCGCCCGCGTGGCCGACGCGCTCCTCGCGGGCCTCGGCGGCCACGTCGCCGCGCCGGGCGCGTCCGTGGCCCGACCGGTCCCGCGCGACGGCTGCTAGCTCCGCGGGCGCCCGGCCGATCCCACCCGGGCGCGGACCTCGCGGACGAGGCGCGCGAGCACGACGCGCACCACGTCCCTCGCGCCCGGACCGCCGAGCCGCGGCGCAGCTCCGGCGAACGGGTCGTGGACAGGGCCCGGCAACCCCGATCCGAGCGCCCGGCCCGTCGCGTCCAGCCGAGCTGCCTGTGCAGCGCGCACGCGCACGAGAGCCTGGACCCGCTCGCGCAGCTCCGCCGAGCCCTCGGCGGCGGCGAGGCTCGACCAGTCCGACGGGGCAGCGCCGGAGCCACCGCGCTCGGGAACCTCGACCCGCACGCGCTCGGGCCGGCAGCCGGGCACCGCGAGGAGCTGATCCCTGTCGTCGTCGGACTCGACGACGAGCTCGTCGGCCCGCCCCCAGAGCCCCTCGGACGCGCGGCCACCGACTCCTCCAGGGACCGGTATCGGGCTCGCGAAGCGGACAGTCACGTGCCGGAACCCGCGACAGGCGAGGCCGAGCGCGGCGAGGCTCAGTGCGCGCGTGAGCCGGTCGTCGTCCGGGCCGAGCGGGAGGCCGGGCTCGATCGCGAGCACCAGCGCGTCGAAGCGGCGGGCGCGTCGGGCGACCTGGACCGCGAGCCGCACCCCGTCGAGGCGGGCGTGGCGGTGAGCAGCGCTCCTTTCGTCGGGCGAGAGCACCTCGACGGCGTCCCCGCGCGCGGCGAACGCCGCGGCGGCGGCACCGAGACGGGCGGCGGCGGGCCCACCGGGCGGCGGGACCGTCCCGACGACGAGCACCCTCAACGACGCCAGCTCCCGGCGACGCTCGTGAGCGACCGCTCCATCGCGTCGAGGACCACGTCCCAGGTGTAGTGCTCGAGCACGTAGCTTCGACCCCGCTCCGCCAGCGCGGCAGCGGCCTTCGGCGCCGCGGCGACGAACGCGAGGCACTCGCCGAGCTCCCGCTCGTCCGCGTACGTGAGCCCGCCGCCCGAGCGCTCGCAGTGCCACGCGACGACAGGGGAGGCGGCGTTCGCGACGACTGGCGTCCCGGCGAGCCACGCCTCGATGACGGTCCGGGAGAAGCTCTCGTTGACGCTCGGCTGGACGAGGGCGTCGGCGGCGGCGAACGCGTCGGGCAGCTCGTCGGCGTCGAGATAGCCGAGGTCGACGACGGAGCTCTCGAGCTCCGCGGGCACGTCCGCAGATCCCACGCCGAACGTGACCAAGTCGAACGGCAGCTCGTGGCTGGCCAGCGCCGCGGCGAAGCCTGCGAGCAGCGAGCGCCAGCCCTTGCCCTGCTCCCGCCGGCCCGCGTAGAGCACGAACGGGCGCTCGAGACCGTGCCGGCGCCTGAAGCCCGCAGGGTCGTAGGCCGACGGCACCTCGACCGCCGCCCCGACGACGGCATGCAGCGGTGCGAGCGCGGGTGCGACACGATGGCCGAGCTGGTGCTCGGGCTCGGACAAGAACCATGCCCCCGCGACACGCGACAGCGTCGCGCGCACGATGCCGAGCCACGCGTACGGCTCGTCGTGCAGGCAGGGCATGACGATCGTGCGCTCGGGAGCGATCTGCGCGCCGTAGACCGTCGACCAGAACAGGTACGGCGAGAGCACGATGGCGTCGAACTCCTGGGCCCGGCCGGCGAGGTGCAGGTAGAGGTCCGGCACGCGGAACCTCCCGTTGACCCAGGCGAGCTCCTCGGTGGCCGTCAGCGGGTCGGAGCGCTGCACCCGCTGCTCGAGTCGCGCAGCGGTCACGCGAGAACGCGCCGGGACGGTCGCGAACCGCCGGAGCGTCACGTCGCGGTCCGTGCTCACGCCGGCTTCGAACTCGTTCGCCCAGCTGAAGTGGCTCTTCGCGCACGTCGTCAGCATCTCGACGTCGTGGCCGCGGCGGGCTAGGCCCCGCGCAGCCTCGGCCATGACCGCCTCGGAGCCGCCGACCACCCCCGGGCCGTAGCGTGGCGCGACGAAGGCGAGGTGCACGACGGCATCGTAGGTGATGGCGCGTCGGCGGCCCCGCACCCCCGTCCCGGCCGAGCGATCCCACACCCCCCGCCGGGTCGGGCAGGATCACTCCATGCCAAACGCAGCACGCACTCGCGCCGCGCTCCGCCACCGCCTCGCGCGGCGGGTCGGCGTCGCCTGCCTCGCGATCGCGACCGCCGCAGGGCTCGCCGCGCCCGCAGCCGTCGCCGCGGCCCCTCGACAGTCCGCCGGGTTCCCGGCACCGGCGTGGGTCGACACGGTCGGACCGGTCGCGTTCAGCTCGCCGACGGTCGCGACGATCGGCGGCACGCAAGTCGTCGTGTTCGGCTCCGAGAGCGGCTACGTCTACGTCGTCAACGCAGCGACAGGTGCGAACATGCCCGGCTGGCCCGAGCCGGCCGACATCGCGCCCGGCGTCCCGACGGCGATCGAGTCGAGCCCGACGGTCGCCTATCTCGACGGCCCGGACAAGCCGCCGACGATCATCGTCGGCGCAGGCTCGACCTATGTACGAGACCAGCAGGGCGGGCTGATCGCGTTCAATGCCAACGGCACCGTCCGCTTCGTGTTCCACACCCAGGACATCTACAACGAGTGGACGAACGCCCCCTACCCCGACGGCTACGACGAGGCCGTGTTCTCGACGCCGGCGGTCGGCGACATCACCGGCGACGGCCAGCAGGACATCGTGTTCGGCTCCTGGGACCACGAGCTCTACGCGATCACGCCCGACGGGACCCTCGTCCCGGGCTTTCCCTTCCAGACCGAGGACACGATCTGGTCCTCGCCCGCGCTCTTCCACGTGCGCGGCCCGTCGGGGGCGGAGGACATCTTCACGGGCGGCGACGCGAGCGGACGCGACGGCTGCCATGGCGGCTTCGTCTACGACTTCACCTACCGAGCGGGCGCGCCTCGGCTCGTGTGGCAGCACTGCGAGCAGCAGACCGTCTGGTCGAGCCCGGCTGTCGGCGTCATCAACTCGACAGGGCGCCCTGCGGTCGTCGTCGGCACGGGCTTCGGCTACCCGCCGCCCTACACGTCGGGCTCGGACAAGGTCTTCGCCTACTACGCCGACAACGGCGCCCGCGTCGCCGGGTGGCCCGTGACGACGGCGGGCCCGGTGTTCGGCTCGCCGGCGATCGGGGTGCTCGCCGGGACGTCGACGCCCGACGTCGTCGACACGTCCTGGTGCGTCGCGTGCACGGTCTCGTCGTCGGTCGGCAGCTCGTACGTCTACGCCTGGTCCGGAACTGGCCAGCGGCTCTGGCGCACGACGGTGTCCGGTCCGGACGACTTCGCGTCGCCGATCCTCGTCGACCTCACGGGGTCCGGCAGCAACGACGTCGTCGTCGGCTCGGCGGGAGGGCTCTACCCCCTCGACGGTGCCACGGGGGCCTTCATGTTCGGGACGAGCGCCGCCGATCCGATCAACACCTGCTCGGACCAGAACGCCCCGACCGTCGCGGACGTCACCGGCTCCGGTCCCGGCACCGGTTGGCGGCTCTTCGAGACCTGCGGCGGCCCGCACGAGGTGACCGGCACGGGCAAGCTGTTCGACTACCCGCTCCCGGCAACTCCCGGCACGCCGCCGCCCTGGCCGACGTGGCGGCAGGACTCCACGCACTCTGGCGTCGCCACCTCGACGCTCGGGCTCGAGCCCCCGGTCGGGACCGCCGGGAGCCAGCTCGGACGCCGACCGGTCAGCTCGCGGACGCGGCGCTCCGCTGCAGGGTCGACCGGTCGATCACCTGGTCGATGAAGCCGTAGCTGCGTGCCTCCTCGGCAGTGAACCAGCGGTCCCGGTCGGAGTCCGCCTCGATCCGCTCGACCGGCTGTCCCGTGTGGAACGAGATCCGCTCCGCCATCATCCTTTTCAGGTAGACGATCTGCTCGGCCTGGATCGCGATGTCGGCGGCCTGGCCCTGCATCTGCCCCGACGGCTGGTGCATCAAGATCCGCGAGTGCGGGAGCGCGTAGCGCTTGCCCGGCTGACCGGCGCAGAGGAGGAACTGCCCCATCGAGGCAGCCAGGCCGAGGCAGATGGTCGCCACGTCGCACCGCACGTACTGCATCGTGTCGTAGATCGCGAGACCGTCGGTGACCGACCCGCCCGGCGAGTTGATGTAGAGGTTGATGTCCCGGTCCGGGTCTTCGGCTTCGAGCAGGAGGAGCTGGGCGCAGATCAAGTTGGCCGACGTCTGGTCGACCTGGGTGCCGAGGAACACGATGCGCTCTCTCAGTAGTCGCTGGTAGATGTCTCCGGCGGGGTCGCCCATCGGCGACGCTGCGGCGCTCTCGAGTGCGGGCGGCAAGCGGTCTGCAGTCATGGCGCGAGGCTACCCGTGCGTGGTCGTGCCGGCGCGCGATTGCTCCGCACTAGCCTTTCGCGGTCGGATGCGGGCGTGGCGAAATTGGCAGACGCGCCGGGTTTAGGTCCCGGTCCCTTCGGGGGTGGAGGTTCGAGTCCTCTCGCCCGCACGCTGTCGAACGGCGAGTCTGTCGCGCGACGCGTCGCGCAGGACCGGAACACGCGGGTCAGCTGCCCTGCGAGCCCGTGAACTTCTCCAACGCGAGGACGAACTGCGCCTCGTCCTCGATGATCGACGCGTAGCCGACGCCGGGGAACACGACCTCCTTGGACCCGCGGATGGCGGCGACGATCTCGGCCGTGTCCGCCGGAGGGAACACGGCGTCGAGGCTCCCGACAACCGCCAGCACCGGGATCGCGAGCCGTGCGAGGCCGGCGGCGAGCGTGCGGTCGGTCCACGCGGACTCCTGGAGCGCCGCACCGGACGCGACCGCCGACGCAGTCTCCACGTCGGAGGGGATCCGGGCGACAGCCGCGGTCCAGGCGTCGCGCGCGGCGAGCGACGCAGGGGGAAACAACGCTGCGGACAGCTCTGTATAGGTCGCCGTCGGGGACGCGAGCAGGGCGGCGTCGGACGGCGACGAGCGCACCGCCGTGGGCCCACCGGCCGAGCTGTCCGCGAGCACGAGCCGGCCGGCGAGGCCCGGATGGCGCTCGGCGAGCGCGAGGGCGACCTCGCCACCGAGCCCCCAGCCGAGCACGGTCGGCGTCGTGAGCCCGAGGGACGCGCTCAGCCCGGCGACGACGTCGGCGACACGACCGACCGTGCGCGCCGCCGGGTCGGGGCCCGAGTAGCCAGTCCCGGGCAGGTCGAAGGTGACGACCGTGTACTGCTGCGCGAGCGCGGCGAGGAGGGGTGCCCCCCACCAGCTCATCGTGGCGTGCTCACTCGGGACGAGGAGCAGGTCCGGCCCGGATCCGAACTCCCGGTAGGCCACGGTGACGGTGCCCGGCTGATCGAGCTGCGGGACCGACGTCGTCGTGGCGACCACGGACGTCGACGCGGGGGTCGGCGCCGACGTGGAGGGCGACGTGGACGTCGACGTCGTGGGAAGCGCCGTCGTGCCGGGGTCGAGCGGCACGACGGCCAGCCGCTCGACCGGACCGAGGTCCGCGATCGACCCGCCAGGGCGAGTACCGGGAACGAGGACAGGCTGGGGAAGGCTCGTCGGCGTCTCGCCCACCGGCACCGACGTGGAGGTCGTGGTGGAGGTCGACGTGGATGTCGAGGTCGAGGTAGAGGCGTGCGTCGGGCGCGCGCCCCGGGCCGGCCGACGACCGACGGCACTGGTCGATCCGCAGGCTCCGAGAAGGACGGCGACGAGCGCGAGAGCTGCGACGATCGTCACGCGACGAGACCGCCCGGCGCGACCACCGCGCAGGCGCGCGCACATCTCGGACTGGCTGGCGGTCAACGATCCCGGCGGAGCGCGCCCTTGGTCAGCGTCGTCGCGAGGCCGAGGAGGGCCGAGCTCTTCCTCGCGCTCGTCAGCACGTCGTCGAGGGCCTCGACGAACGTGTCGACCTCGTCCTGCCCCGCGACGAGGGGCGGAAGGAGCTTCACGACGTTCATGGAGTCGCCGGCGACCTGGGTGAGGATGTGGTGCCGCTGGAACAGCGGTCCGACGACCAGCTGCGAGAACAGGCCCTTGTGGGCCAGCTCGAGCATCTTGAACCGCGCGCGCGCGCCGCCGCCCGTGGGCTCGCCGAACACCAGACCGACCATGAGGCCTTCGCCACGGACGAGCTGGAACAGATCGTGCTTGTCGAGCAGCGGAGCGAGCGCCTTCGCGATCGCGTCGCCTGTCACCCGGGCCCGGTCGACGAGGTCCTCGTCGTCGATCGTCTGCAACGTCGCGAGCCCGGCGACCATCGCGAGGGCGTTGTTCTTGAAGGTCGAGGAGTGCACGAGGGCGCGCTCCATGGAGGAGTAGACGCTGTCGGACACCTCGGTCGAGCAGATCATCGCACCGACCGGGACGTAACCACCCGAGAGGGCCTTCGACACCGTCACGCCGTCGGGGACGCACCCCCAATGCTCGTGGGCCCACATCCTGCCGGTCCTCCCGAGGCCCGTCTGCACCTCGTCGACGACGAGGAGCGTGCCGTAGCGGTGACAGAGCTCCTGGACGGCGTCCCAGTACGCCCGGGGCGCGACGTTGACACCCTTTCCCTGGATGGGCTCGACGACGAACGCCGCCACGTCGCGCGATCGCAGCGCGCTCTCGAGGGCGTCGGCATCGCCGAACGGCACCTCGTCGACGCCCGGCAGGTACGGTCCGAAGCCCTTGCGGAACTCCTTGCCGCCGTTGACCGACAGCGCCCCGTAGGTCAGACCGTGGAAGGCATGGTCGCAGTAGAGGATGCGCCGGCGCTTCGTCGCGTAGCGCGTGAACTTGAGTGCCGCTTCGACGGCCTCTGCTCCGGAGTTGGTGAAAAAGACCCTGCCCATCCCCGGGTGCATCCTCTTCAGCAGCTCTTCGGCCAGCACGCCGGCGAGGAGCGGGCTGTCCATCTGGACGAGACTTGCGAGATCGGCGTCGAGCGCGTCGTGGAGGGCCTTCTTCACGACGGGATGGTTGCGACCGAGGGCGAAGACTCCGAAGCCCGCGAGGAAGTCGAGGTAGCGCGCACCGTGCGCGTCGTAGAGGTAGCAGCCCTCGGCCCGCACGTACTCGCGGTCGAACCCGATCGTCTTCAAGACCCTGACGAGCTGGGGGTTGACGTTGCGACCGTACAGGGCGAGCTGCTCGCCCGCACGCCGTTCGAGCACGTCCCGCAGTTCGAAGCTCATCGCCACCTCCCGCCCTCGGGCACCGCGAAAGCCTACCGGGCAGACCGGTCGGGGCGGATCCGGCCAGCCGGCGCCGACCGGCGGGGCAGGACCGCTGCTGCGCCCGGCGGCGGCGGGATCGTGGCTGGCCCGTCGGGCCACCGATACAGCTCGTCGGTAGGGTCGGCGGGAATGGCACCTGGTTCGAGCGCTCGCCGGTTCTGCTTCGTCCACGCGGCGGACCTCCACCTCGACACCCCCTTCTCGGGTGTCCACGAGTCCGCGCCGCACGTCGCTCGCGCCCTGCGCGACGCGTCGCTCGCCGCCTTCGACGCGATCGTGGACCTCGCCCTCGAGCGCGAGGCGGCGTTCGTCGTCATCGCGGGGGACGTCTACGACGGGCCGGAGCGGGGACTGCGGGCCCAGCTCCGATTCCGCGACGGTCTCGCGCGACTCGGGAAGATGGGCATCGCGAGCTTCGTCGTGCACGGCAACCACGACCCCGTCGCGACGGGATGGTCTGCGATCCGCACGTGGCCCGACGGCGTGACGGTCTTCGGCCACGAGCACGTCGGGCTCGTGGAAGTCGAGCGAGCGGGCAGGCAGGTGGCGACCGTCCAGGGGATCAGCTACCCCACCCGCGCCGTGGCGGAGAACCTCGCGTTGCGCTTCGCCCGCCCGGATGGTCCGGGCATCCACGTCGGCGTGCTCCACTGCAGCGTCCGCGGCGCCGCGGACGGCCACGCCAGCTACAGCCCGTGCACCCTCGACGACCTCCGCAGGGTGGGGCTCGACTACTGGGCGCTCGGCCATGTCCACCAGCACCGCGTTCTGGCCACAGGCACGGGACCCGGCGACCCGTGGGTCGTCTATCCCGGCAACAGCCAGGCGCGCAGCCCTCGGGCGAGCGAGCGCGGCGCGAAGGGCGCGGTGGTCGCCCACGTCGACTCGGACCGCGTCGAGCGCGTCGAGCACGTCGCCTGCGACGCCGTGCGCTTCGTCGAGCTCGACTGCCGGATCGAGGGCGCTGGCGGCGTCGAGGACCTGGAGGACCGCCTCCTCGCGCTCGGCGACGAGGCCGTGGGGCGCGCCGACGGCCGCGCGCTCGTCGTCCGCGCGCGCCTCGTCGGTCGCTCGGCGCTGCACGACGACCTCGCGCGCCCCGGGGTGGTGGAGGAGCTCGTCGCGCGCCTACGCGAGAGCGCGGCGCACGACGCGCCGCTGTGCTGGTGGGACGAGATCGTGGACGGGAGCGGCGCGCCCCGCGATCTCGACGCCGTGCGTGCCCGTGGCGACTTCTCCGCCGACCTGCTCGAGCTCGCCGGGTCGATCGCAACGGACACCCAAGCGCTCGAGAGCCTCGCCGCCGAGCTCGTCGGCGGCGTTCCGCGTTCGCTCGCCCGGGACCTCGGTGCACTCGTCGCCGACCGGGACACGCTCCTGCGCCTGCTCGCCACGGCGACGGGACGCGCCCTCGACGAGCTCGCCGGCGACCCGACGTGAGGATCACCGGATGGCGCGTCGACGGATACGGCGTGCTCCACGACCACCACGTGCACGACCTCCCGGCGGGGATCACTGTCCTGGTCGGCCCGAACGAGGCGGGCAAGACGACGCTGCTCGACTTCGTCCGGTCCGTGCTGTTCGGCTTCCCGGACCGCCGGCACGCCCGAGCCACGCACCCGCCTCTGGCCGGTGGCCGTCACGGCGGCGCGCTCGAGCTGCTCGGAGACGACGGTCGGCGGTGGCTTCTCGAGCGCCACCGGGACGGCGACGGCCCGGTCCTCACCCTCGCCGCCGCGCGACATGCGCCCGACGGGCCCGCGGTCGTCTCGGGGACGTCCGGCGAGGACGGCCTGCAACGGCTTCTCGGTGGTGCCGACGCCGAGCTGTTCCGGACGGTGTTCGCGTTTGGCCTGGCCGAGCTCTCCTCGCTCCGGCTCCTCGAGAGCGAGGACGTGCGCGACCTCGTCTTCTCCGCCGGTGTCCTCGGCGCCGGCCGGTCGGCGACGCGCTCGGTCAAGGCGCTCGGCGCGCGACAGGCGGTGCTCGTCCGACCGCGCCAAGCCGACGCGACGGCGAACAGGCTCCGCACGCAGCTCTCCGAGATCGAGCGGGAGCTGCGCGAGCTGCGCCGCGCCGCAGAGGCCTACCCCGAGCATGCCGCGGAGCTCACCCGAGCGACCGAGCGTGCCGGCATGGCGCGCGTGCAGGCGGACGCGTGCCGCGGGCGGCTGTCCGATCTCGGGATGCTCGATCGCTGCAGGCCCATCTGGGACGACCGGCTCGCCGCGCGCGCGGAGCTCGGCCGGCTCGGCCCCCGGACCGCCACTGCGTCGGTGCTGCTCGCCCGAGCGCCCGACATCCGGCTCCTCGCCCGGCGCCGATCGGGGCACGAAGAGCGCGTCGCCCGCCGAGTCGCCGTCGATCGCCAGCTCGCCGAGCTCGACCGCACGGTCACCGACGCGCTGGCAGACCTCGGCGGCACGTTGCCGGGCAGCTGGACGGTCGCCCCCGGCCCCGAGCACGTTGCGCCGCGGGGATCCTCGGTGCTCGTCCGGCAATCGTGCGAGCTCACGGCACACCTCGACGCGGCCGCGTCCGAGCTCGCCCGCTCGCTCAGCGCGACGCTCGGGCGCGCCCGAGACGCGGCGACCGGGTCGACCGGGAGCCCGACCACCGGCGCTCGCGACGCCACGGACGCGCTCCGGTCCCTCGGCGAGCTCCGGCTGCTCGTCGGCGAGCGGGACCGCCTCGCCGCCGAGCGCGACCAGCGCGGCCACGAGGAGCGCCTCGCAAGCCTCGCGGCACGGCGGACCGGCAGCCGCCGGACGATCGGCTACGTCGCTGCCGCGCTCGCCCTGCTCGCCGCGGGCACCGCTGGCGCGGTCGCGACCTCGCACCTCCGGCTCGGGACGGGCGTCGCTGCGGTGCTCGCCGTGGCAGCTGTCGCCCTGGCGATCCTCGCCGTCGCCGTCGCCGTCGCGCCGCCGCGCGACCGAGGCCGCGCGGCCGACGCGCCAGGACGCGACGAGCAGGCACTCGGTCGGGTCGAGCTCGACCGCATCGTCGAGGCTGTCGCGGACCACGCGCGCACCGTCGGGCTCCCGGCAGCGCCGAGCGCCGTCGAGGTCGACGTCGCGCGTACCCGGCTCGAGTCCGTCGCGGACGCGCAGCAGCGAGTCGAGCGTCTGCGCGCGCTGGCACGGACGCGGTCCGACCTGGTCGCCACCGTCCATCCGCTCGACAGCGCGATCGCCCGCTTCGGTCACGACGTGGCCGAGCTCGCTGCGGACCTCTGGAGCGCAGCCGACGGCCCGCGACCCCCCGACGCGGCGGCGCCCGAGTCACTCGACGGGCTCGACGGGCTCGACGGGCTCGACGGGCTCGAGCAGATGGAACGCGGGCTCGCCGACGCCGAGCGCGACGACCACCGCAGGTCGGAGATCGAGCGCTCGGTCGCGGCGTGCGACGCGGAGCTCGCGCGCGCGCTCGGCACGGGTCCGCGCGCGCAGCGACTGCTCGCCGAGCTCGAGGCGGGCGACGCCGGCGCCTGGGAGCGGGAACGGGACGAGCTCGCGGCGCGGATCGTACGAGCCGACGCGGAGCGGGACGAGCTCTTGCGCGCCCAGCACGAGCTCGAGCGCGAGCTCGCCGAGCTCGAGTCGTCGGCTCGCGTCGCCGAGCTCGAGGCGGCGCGCAACGCGTGCCAGACCGAGCTCGACACGGCTCTCGAACGCTACGCGGTCCTCGGGATCGCCCGGGCGCTGCTCGCGCGCACGCTCGCCCTCTACGAGCACGAGCGCCAGCCGGCGGTCGTCGCTCGCGCCGCGACGCTCTTTGCCACGGTCACCGACGGCCGCTACCCGCGCCTGCTCGCCCAGGTCGGCGACGAGTCCGGCGGCGGTCGAGGGATCGAGGCCGTCACACCCTCGGGTGCGCGTGTCGACGCGGCCGCACTGAGCAGGGGGACGGCCGAGCAGCTCTACCTCTGCCTCCGCCTCGCCCTGGCGGAGAGCTTCGCAGCCCGGACGGAGGCTCTTCCCCTCGTCCTCGACGACGTCCTCGTCAACTTCGACCCGGGGCGCGCGCACGCGGTCGCGCGGGCCGTCGCCGACTACGCCCGCGGTCACCAGGTGCTCGCCTTCACTTGCCACCCGCACGTCGCGCAGATTTTGGCGTCGACCGCCCCCGGGGCGCGCGTCGTCGAGCTCGATCGGTCGGCCTTCGCCTCCCGCTAGGTGCGGGTCCCCCGCCGCGTTCTCATCTCATCGGACCTCCCCGTCGTCGACCCAGCCGGCCGTCGCGTCGTCCCAGCCCGTCACCACGACGACGAAGAGCAGGAACGTCAGGACGTGGACGCTCGTGCACCACAGGCAGATCTTCTGGATCTCGAACAGCTCGGCGTAGACGAGGTAGAAGACGAAACCGATCCCGACCACGCTCATCGCCAGACGGGCTCGCGCGACGAGCCGCCTCGGCGTGCGCCACGCCCACGGCAGCGAGAGCACGAGCATGGGCACGAAGAACACGAGCCCGAGCACTGCGACGGGCACACCGAACACGACGGACTGCGCGCTCGTCGTCACCGCTTCGCAGTTGATCGCTCCGGTGTCGGGGCACGCGAGCGGGACGCCCGCCGAGTAGTGGGCAAGAGTCAGGTAGGTCGCGACGCCGGTGCCCGCCACGCTGATCAGCGTGGCGAGGATGCTGCGCCAGCTCGGCGGCGGACTCGTCGGGCTCGTCGACAACTGCCTGCGCTCAGCTGACGGTCTTCGCCGAGGCGAGCACCTTGGCGGCGGCCTGGACCCCGGGCGAACTGCACACCGACGCAGGCTTGCCACCGTCGAGCGCGCAGATCGCCGCGCTGATGTAGTTCGCCTGCGCGATGAAGACCTTCGCGTAGATCGTCGTGCCGACAGCCGACGACGGGTTGCGTAGCGCCGCCGCGATCGCAGCGCGCCCCGGGCCACCGTTGTCGAGCACGCCGTACTGGGCGAAGATCGCCGCCATCGCGCTCGGGTCGCCGGCCGCGACGTACTTGTTGCCGATGTCGAGGAACGGGATCCCGGCCGACGAGGACGGGTTGAACGGTGCAGCCGGCGTGGCGCCGTTGCCGTCGTACTTCGCGTAGAGCTTGTCGACGTAGCCCGGTGGCGTCTGCAGCGGCTGCTGCAGGCGGTCCTCGGCCTCGTAGGGCGTGAACGTGACGTACTTGCTCGTGTAGCGCGCCCCGACGAAGCTGAACGTCGGGATGTCGCCGTCGGTCGTCGCCGACGACATGAGCTTCAGTCCCGAGAACGTGCCGAAGCGGCTGAGCGCGGAGATCATCGACCAGCGCATGAGCGCGCAGTACGGGCAGAACTCCCCGCCCTCGTAGACGAACTGCGGCTTGCCGTCGAGCGCGAGCGGGTCCTGGTGGGCCGTGACCGTGAAGGGCGCCGGCTGCGCGTCGGTGCCGACCGAGTTGAACGTCGACGCCGGGATCGTCGCGAGCGCGCTGACGAGCGACGCCGGGGCCGGCGCAGGGTGCCTGCCCGACGCGTCCGATGCCGAGGCCGTCGAGGTGCTCC
>DAHWHN010000011.1 GCA_027335685.1 Acidimicrobiaceae bacterium | reverse complement strand
ACAGCGCCATCGTGTGCTCACGAAAGCGCGAGCAGAGCGCGGCAAGGCACCCCGGCGCGGAGCGGTAGGTGCGGAGCTCGAACGTGCGGTTGGGCGTCATGTCTCCAGTGTTGCAGCTGTCGAGACGGCCCTGTCGAGACGGCCCTGTCGAGACGACCCTGTCGGCCGGTGGCCTCGACCCGGTGCGACGACGACCCGCCGCCGACGTAGCTGGCGTCGGGCTCGCGGGCACCTCGGGTGGTGGCGCGGGTATGGTCCGGTTGCCCTCATCGCGATGGCGGCCTCATCGCGGTGGCGGCCCGAGCCCCCGAGCAAAGGAGCGGTCGTGGCGCTGCACCGCAGGGATGGCGGGCCAGACGAGGAGTTGACGATCGGGCCGTTGTTCGCACGTGACGTCGAGGCGCGCAGCGTGCCGCGCTACCGGCTCGCGGACGGACCGATGGACCCGGACTCCGCGTACCAGCTGGTTCGCGACGAGCTCCTTCTCGACGGTTCGGCGAGGCTCAACCTCGCGACCTTCGTGACGACCTGGATGGAGCCCCAGGCGGCGCGTTTGATGGCGGAGTGTGCCGAGAAGAACATCGTCGACAAGGACGAGTACCCCCAGACGGCCGAGATCGAACGTCGCTGTGTCCACATCCTCGCCGACCTCTGGCATGCCCCAGGTGACGACGCGACGGGCTGCTCGACGACCGGCTCGAGCGAGGCCTGCATGCTCGCGGGGCTGGCGCTCGTCCGCTCGTGGCGGGAAAGACGGCGCGCGGCCGGCGCGAGCACCGCCCGGCCGAATCTCGTGATGGGCATCGAGGTCCAGGTCTGCTGGGAGAAGTTCTGCCGGTACTTCGACGTCGAGCCGCGCTACGTGCCCATGGTCGAGGGTCGCCGTCACCTCACGGGCGCCGAGGCGGTGGCGCTCTGCGACGACGACACGATCGGCGTGGTCGCGATCCTCGGCTCCACCCAGGACGGCGCGTTCGAGCCGGTCGAGGAGATCGCGTCGGCGCTCGACCGGCTCGCCGCGAACGGTGGGCCCGACGTGCCCGTGCACGTCGACGCGGCGTCGGGCGGCTTCGTCGCGCCGTTCCTCGATCCGGATCTGGCCTGGGAATTCCGCGTCGAGCGGGTCGTCTCGATCAACACCTCGGGGCACAAGTACGGCCTCGTCTACCCCGGCGTCGGCTGGATCGTGTGGCGAGACGCCGGTGCCCTTCCCGAGGAGCTCGTCTTCCACGTCAACTATCTCGGCGGGTCGATGCCCACCTTCGCGCTCAACTTCTCGCGTCCAGGGGCGCAGGTCGTCGCCCAGTACTACGAGCTCCTGCGTCTCGGCCGGGACGGCTACCGCCGCGTCCAAAAGGCCTGCCGGGACACCGCCTTGTACCTGTCGGAGTCGATCGCCCGCTCCGGCCCCTTGCGCGTCCTCGCCGACGGGAGCGAGCTCCCGGTCGTGGTTCTCGAGCTCGAGCCGGACGTGGGCAGTTTCACCGTGTTCGACGTCTCCGACGGGCTTCGCAAGCGAGGATGGCAGGTGCCGGCCTATACGTTCCCGGCCAACCTCGAGTCCACGGCCGTGCTGCGCGTCGTCGTCCGCAACGGCTTCGGGAGGGACCTCGCCGAGATGTTCCTTGCGGACCTCACCGCCGAGATCGCGCAGCTCGGGCGGCTCACCTCACCCTTGCCCCAGCACCCCGGCCGGAGCGGCTTCCACCACTGACCCGCCTGCCGGTCAGGTCGAGACCGACGGGCGTCCGCCGGCCGTGACCGTCAGCCAGTCCCACATCCCGTCGATCTCGTGCCCGACGACGAGGCAGGCGATCCGGTAGGTCCCGACGCGCGAGGCGACGAAGTCGAAGCGCGCCGTGACCCCGAACCCGAGCCCCACCCGCGCGTCGGGGGTCGTCGCTCCCCGGAACGCGACGGGCGCTCCGTACGGCGAGAGCCGGCTGTCGTCGATGACCGCGCACGAGTGCGTGAGCGTCGACGACAGGTTCGTGCAGGTCACCTCGACGCGCCACCCGACGGGGACGCGTACGCGCATCTGGCCCTCGCCGTAGCCATCGAAGTTGAAGCCGCCGAGGGCGCCGGTTGCGTTCGCCTCGAGAAGGAGCGAGACCGTCCGGCTCGGCGCGTCGACCCCGAGGATCGACCCCGGGGCGAGTGCCGATCGGCTCGCTCCGCAGCTGGAGCCGACGAGCGCGACGGCGGCGAGCACTGCAGCGGGTGCACCGGCGCGGCGCAGCCGCGCGCCGCGATGTCGTGCGCGCGCCGTCGTCGCGACGAGGTCCATGCGGTCGACCCTAGCGACCGGTCGCTCCCGCTGCGGTGCGCGCCGCCGGCGGTCGCCGCGCGCAGCTCGCTGCGCGCGCCGCGCGCTGCGCGGCGCACGGTATGAGTATCCTCCACTTCCTGTCAGTTGCCGAGCTATCGCCGAGGAGGGCGGGTGCCTGAGCCGGTCGAGGGAGGAGGGCGCTACCTTCCCGGACTAGACGGGATCCGGGCGGTGGCCGTGCTCGCTGTCATCGGCTACCACCTCAGCGCGTCGTGGGTGCCGGGCGGCCTGCTCGGCGTCGGCGTCTTCTTCGTGCTGTCCGGCTACCTCATCACGGACCTGCTCCTCGCGGAGCACCGGCGGTCCGGCGCGATCAGCTTCCGCCATTTCTGGGCACGCCGTGCCCGGCGACTGCTCCCCGCGCTCTTCGTCATGCTCTTCGTCGTCCTCGGTTGGGTGACGTTGCTCGACCGGGTCCAGCTGCCGGCGCTGCGGAGCGACCTTCCCGCGGCGGTGCTGTACGTCAGCAACTGGTGGTTCATCTTCCACCACGTCTCGTACTTCGCCCGCTTCGGACCGCCGTCGCCGATCGGCCACCTCTGGTCGCTCGCCGTCGAGGAGCAGTTCTACCTCGTGTGGCCCATCCTCGTCGTGGTCGGCCTGCGCACCGTGCACCGCCGCCGGACGCGCGTGCTCGTCGTGCTCGCCCTCGCCGCCGCGTCTGCGGTCGAGATGGGCTTGCTCTACGTGCCCGGTGGCGACCCGACGAGGGTCTACGACGGCACCGACACGCGCGCCTTCGCCCTCCTGCTCGGCGCTGTGCTCGCGATCGTGTGGCCGCGGGACCGGACCGTCGGCCACGTGGAGCCCGGAGCCCGGCTCGTGCTCGACGCGATCGGCGTTGCCGCGCTCGGCGGGGTCGTGGCGATGTTCTGGCTGACGAGTCAGTACGACGACTTCCTCTACGACGGTGGGATGGTGCTCGCCGCCGTGCTCACCGCCTTGCTGATCGCGGTGACGATCCACCCGGCGGCGCGTCTCGGGCGGGCGCTCGGATGGAGGCCGCTCCGCTGGATCGGCAAGCGCTCCTACGCGATCTACCTCTGGCACTACCCGATCATCGTGCTCACGACGCCGGTCAACGCGTCGCCCGACGCGCTGCGCGCCGGCGTGCAGATCGCGGCGAGCTTTGCCGTCGCGGGCCTGTCGTGGCGCTACGTCGAAGAGCCGGTCCGGCACGGTGCCCTGGCGCGCGCCCGGGAGCACCTGCGGGACCGCCACCGTCGACGCAATCGGCGCGTCCCTGCGCTCCGCCCCGCCGGCTGGCTGGTCCTCGCCACCGCAGCCGCGAACGGTGTCGTCTGCGTGGTCGGCCTCGCAGGCCTCGTCGCGGTCCCGTCCCTCGTCCCGGCCAAGGAGGTGACGAGCATCTCGCCGGCGATCCACCGACGACAGCCGGCACCGCCCCGCCGGCCTGCACCGACGGCGGCCGCGACGACGAGCGGGATCCTGCCCCCCTCGCCCTACCCGAGCGCCCCGACGACCACGACGACCACGACGCCGCCGCCGGCCGGCGAGGGGGTCACCGCGATCGGCGACTCCGTCATGATCGACGCCGCCCCCTACCTCGAGAAGCTGCTGCCGGGGATCGAGATCGACGCCCGTATCGGGCAGCAGATCTGGCAGGTCCAAGCGGCCGTGCCGAAGCTGCGACGCCAGGGTGTGATCGGGCGCCGTGTGATCGTCGAGCTCGGGACGAACGGGACCTACCCGCCGGCGACCCTCGTCAGGCTGCTCGACTCCCTCGGTCCCCTCCGGCGCGTCGTCCTCGTCAACACGCGGGTGCCCCGACCGTGGGAGCAGTCGGTCAACGCGACGATCGACGAGGTCGCGCGGACCTACCCCCACGCTCGGCTCGTGGACTGGTTCGCCGCCAGCGCGGGACGGCCGGGGCTGTTCTACCCCGACGGCGTCCACCTCGATCCTGCCGGTGCGGCGTACTACGCGCGCCTCATCGCACGAGCCGTGGAGGCGCCGTCGCGTGCTCGCTCGTCGTCTGACGAGGATCCACCGGGCCTGCCCGGCCGGCGACCCTGTGTCGTCGCGAGCCGTCAGTCGTGCTCGTGACCGGGCACGACTGGCCGGCGCAGCATCCGCGTGAGCTGGTCCGGAGCGTCGGGACGTGGCTCGAGGCGCACCTTCGCGTCGACGACGACCGCGCCGGTCGGCGATGCCACGACGGGGTTGCAGTCGAGCTCGACGATCTCCGGGCACAGCTCGGAGAGGGCCGAGACGCGGCAGACGACGTCGGCGAGCGCGTCGAGATCGACGGGCCGGGAGCCGCGGTAGCCGGTGAGCAGCGGCGCGCCGCGTAGCGAGCGGAGCATCTCGAGAGCCTGGTCGTGGGTGATCGGCGGGACGCCGAAGGCGTGGTCGGCCAGCAGGTCGGTGGCGACGCCGCCGAGGCCGACGACGACGAGCGGCCCGAACAGCGGGTCGGAGCTCATGCCGACGATCACTTCCGTGCCGGCGGGGAGCATCTTCTGCACGAGCACGTCCTCGGCCTGTTCCCCGAGGCCGGCACGCATCGCCTCGTAGGCGCGTGCAAGCGCGTCGGGATCCTCGATGCCGAGGACGACGCCGCCGACGTCGCTCTTGTGGACGAGGCTCGCTGCTCCGGACTTCAGCGCGACGGGGTAGCCGATTCCTGCTGCAGCGAGGCGGAGCGACTCGATGTCGTGTGCGACCGCGGTCGGTGCCGCTGCGACGCCCGAGGTCCCGACGAGGCGCCATGCTGTCCCCCCGGCCAGCCAGCCGCCCGCCGGCTCACGGGTGAGCTCCTCGGCGACGATCGCGCGCGCCGCGGCCGGGTCGAGGTCGAGCACCTCGGGGGTCGCTTCGGGGCGCGCCAGCCACTCCGCGTACCGAGCGAGGTGGGCGAGCGCGCTCGCAGCCCGCTCGGGCGAGGGGATCGTGCCGATCGCGGACGAGGACCGGTCGGTCCCCGGTGCCTGGCGCGGCGCGTGCTCGGGCACGAGGCGGCCGCCGACCATGCACGCGACGACGGGCTTCGTCGCGTCAGCGGCCACCTCGACGATCGCGTCCCGCGCCTGCTGCTCGCTCAGCGCGTTGAGCGGCGTGACGACGGCGATGGCGGCGTCGACGGCCGGGTCGGCGAGCGCACGCCGGAGCACGGCGACGAGGCACGCCTGGTCGCCTCCCGAGGTCATGTCGATGGGGTTCGTCGCGGCGGAGGCCGGCGGCATGATCGAGAGGAGCTCGTCGGCCGTCGCAGCGGCGAGCTCGGGCACGACGAGCCCGGCATGCTCGCACGCGTCCGCCGCGAGCACGAGCGGCCCGCCGGAGTTGCCGACGAGCACGACGCGCCGGCCGGCCGGCATCGGCGACGACGCGCAGAGCGTGACGACGTCGACGAGCTCGTCGAGGCCGTTCGCGTGGATGACGCCCGAGCTGCGCAGGAGCTCCTCGACGGCCACCTCGGGTGTCGCTGCGGCAGCGGAGTGCGACCGCGCGCCGCGCGCCCCGGCCACGCTCGTCCCCGACTTCAGCGCGACGACC
Organism: Acidimicrobiaceae bacterium; assembly: GCA_027335685.1. Taxonomy (GTDB): domain Bacteria; phylum Actinomycetota; class Acidimicrobiia; order Acidimicrobiales; family Bog-793; genus JAJZCK01. The sequence goes on along the minus strand of DAHWHN010000011.1, from coordinate 13,743 downwards.
GGCTTCTTGCGGGCGACGCGGCGTGCGATGCGGGCGAACTTGCGCGGGTTGCCGAAGGACTCGAGGTAGAGCGCGATCACGGCGGTCCTGGGGTCGTCTTCCCACGCGCAGAGCAGGTCGTTCGAGCTGACGTCGGCCTTGTTGCCCATCGAGACGAACGCGGACACCCCGAGATCGGCATCTGCGATGCGCTCGAGGAGCATGACCCCGACCGCGCCCGACTGCGAGGCGAGCGCCACGTTGCCGACCGTCGGTCCGACCGGGGAGAAGCTCGCGTTCATCTGGACGTCGGGTGCGGTGCTCACGAGGCCGAGGCAGTTGGGGCCGAGGAGGCGGATCCCGTGGCGGCGCGTGACCTCGAGGGTCTCGAGCTCGAGCCGCCGGCCGTCCGCTCCGGTCTCGGCAAATCCCGAGGACACGACGGCGAGAGAGCCGACGCCGGCATCGGCGCACTGGCGGACGACGTCGAGCACCGCCGGACCGGGCACGGCGACGACGGCGAGGTCGACCGGCTCGGGGACCGACGCGATGTCGGGGTAGGACGGCACGCCGCAGATGGAGCGGGCGGCGGGGTTCACGGGGTAGACGCGGCCGGTGAAGTCGAACGCGAGGAGGGAGCGCAGGATCTCGTGGCCCGCCGAGCCAGCCCGGCGGCTCGCGCCGACGACGGCGATCGACTCGGGCTCGAGCAGGGGGCGCAGGCTCCGGGCGATGGCACGCCTCTCGCGCTCGTCGCGCGCTGCGAGGTAGCGCGGTGTGGCCGCGAGCTCGATCGTCACGTCGACCGCGCCGTCGTGGGTCGCGCGCTCGACGACGAAGCCGAGGTCGTCGAAGACCGCGAGCATCGCGTGGTTCTCCGGGAGCGTCTCGGCGACGAAGCGCTCGATCGACCTGCTGCGCGCGTAGGCGGCGAGCTGCTCGATGAGGACCGTGCCGACGCCACGGCCCTGCAGCTCGTCGGTGACGACGACGGCCAGCTCGGCAGTCGACGTCCCGGGCGCGCGGTCGTAGCGCGCGACGGCGACGATCCTCGTCCGCGCCTCCGCGACAAAGGCCATCCGGTCCGCGTAGTCGACAGTCGTGAGACGCGCCGCCTCCTGCTCGTCGAGCTCCGGGCGGGCGGCGAAGAAGCGGCGGTGGATCGTCTCGGGCGAGAGGTGCGCGTGGAACTCGATCAGCCGCGGGGCGTCAGCCGGACGGACGGGTCGCAGGTGGACTCCGGTGCCGTCGGCGAGCAAGGTGTCGATCTCCCATGCTCCCGGGTAGCCGGCTCCTGCGTCGTCGCCTGCTGCTCCGCTGCCTGCTCCGGGCGAACCGCTCTGCTGTCCCATCACGCTCCTCCTCGAGCTGGCCGCGCTGCTGGGCGCGCGTCGACTGTGACCACGGGCAGTCTGGCCGCTCGCCCACGCACCCGACAGGGTCGAAGGTCCCGCCGTCGGACCTCGTGCGCAAAGTGACCTATGGCCCTAGCCCGTCCGGACGGCCCGATCGACCATTGACCGAGCGTACGGCGCGGGAGGTGAGCGATGGTCCATCGCGTGGGGGGGCAGCGCTTCGACGTGCTGTGCGTCGGCGACGTGGCGACCGACGTGTACATCGCGCTGTCGCCGAGCGAGGCCCGGGTCGTCGAGGGGCACGACGGGCTCCGGCTCGACATGGCCTTCGGCGCCAAGGTCCCCTTCGAGCGGACCATCACGGTGGAGGCGGGCGGGAACGCAGCCAACGCCGCGGTCGCGATCGCCCGGCTCGGCCTGCGGACGTCACTTGTCAGCTACCTCGGCGGCGACGCGCTCGGCCGGGACATCCTCGCCGCGCTGCACCGCGAGGGGATCGACACCTCGCTCGTGCGGCTCGACCACAGCTCGCCGACCAACAAGCACTTCGTGCTGTGGTTGGGCGGCGAGCGGACGATCCTCGTCCGCCACGAGCACTACGACTACCACTGGCCGCACCTGCGACCGAGCGAGATCCCCGAGTGGCTCTACCTGTCCTCCGTGGGACGTGACACCCACGACTACGAGGAGCAGATCGCAGACTTCCTCGACGAGACCCCGTCGGTGCAGCTCGCGTTCCAGCCCGGCACGTACCAGCTGGAGGAAGGGCCCGAGGTCCTCCGCCGGCTCTACCGGCGCACGTCGCTCCTCGTCTGCAACGTCGAGGAGGCGGCGAGGATCACCGGTCTCGGCAACGGTGTGGACCAGTCTCGGCTGCTCGACGCGCTCCACGACCTCGGCCCGCGCCAGGTCGTCGTGACCGACTCGGTCGCGGGGGCGGTCGCGAGCGACGGCCACCGGCGCGTCGCAGTCCCGGCCTATCCCGACCTGTCGCCCCCGCTCGACCGGACCGGAGCGGGCGACGCCTTCGCTGCGACCGTCACGGCGTGCCTCGCCCGGCACCTGAGCCTCGACGAGGCACTGCTGCGGGCGCCGGTGAACGCGGCAAGCGTCGTCCAGCAGGTCGGGACCCAAGCTGGCCTGCTCGACGAGAAGGCGCTCGACGAGCAGCTCGCCGCTGCACCGCCGAGCTACGCGGTGCGTGCCGTCGACGGCGACACCTCCGCCGGGCCGAGCGCGCCGACAGCGGTGCCGAGCGCGCGCGCCCAGTCGTGACGGACATGGCGAGCGGCCCGGATGCCCAGCGCCGGCGCGCGCCCGGCTCGTCGCCGAGCGACCGGCGAGCCCGCGGCGCCGAGACCGAGGAGATCGCCCGGTGGTCCGAGCGTGCCGCATGCAAGGGCATGGACACGTCGCTGTTCTTCCCGCGCGACGGCGAGCCCGCACGAGCAGCCCGGCAGGTGTGCGCCGGTTGCCCGGTGCTCGCGCAGTGCCGCGCCGTCGCCGTCGCGGACCCGTCCCTGCACGGCATCTGGGGCGGGACGAGCCCGGAGGAGCGCGAGCGCCTGCGCGCCCGGATGAGCGCCTGATCGGCATCGGGCCACACCCGCGCGCCGACGTGACCTTCGGCACTGGTCACGGCCGGCGCCACGGTCCAGGCTTGCTGGAGCGGACGACCCTCGGGACGGCTCGAGGAGAGGGAGGCAGCCGTGACGACGCGACTGGCCATCAACGGCTTCGGACGAACCGGGCGGGCGCTGTACCGGGCTGTGCTCGAGCGGGACATGAACGTCGACATCGTGGCGATCAACGACCTCGGCACCGCCGAGCAGATCGCCCGCCTGCTCCAGCGCGATTCGGTGCACGGGATGTTGCGCGAGCCGGTCTCGGTGGACGGTGGCGAGCTCGTCGCGGGCAACCAGCGCAGCCACCTGCTGCACGAGCCGGACGTCGCCTTGCTGCCGTGGCGCGACATCGGCGTGGACGTCGTCGCGGAGTGCACGGGGCGCAACACGACGCGCGAGCGCGCTGCCGAGCACCTCGCGGCCGGGGCCGCGCGCGTCGTCGTGTCCGCGCCGTGCAAGGGCGCGGACGCGACTTTCGTCATCGGCGTCAACGAGCACACCTACGACCCGGACAGGCACCTCGTCGTCTCGAACGCGTCCTGCACGACCAACTGCGTCGCGCTCATGGCCAAGGTGGTCCAGGACGCCTTCGGGATCGAGTCCGGGCTGATGACGACCGTGCATGCCTACACCGGCGACCAGGTGCTCGTCGACGGGCTCCACAAGGACCCGAGACGGGGCCGGTCCGCCGCGCTCAACATCGTGCCGACCTCGACCGGTGCCGCCCGCTCGACGGCGCTCGTGCTGCCGGCGGTGGAGGGTCGCCTCGACGGCACGTCGCTGCGCGTCCCGGTGCCGGACGGCTCGATCACCGATCTCGTGGCGCTGCTCGAGCGGCCGACGTGGGTCGAGGACGTCAACGCCGCCTTCCGCTCGGCCGCGCAGGGCACGCTGTTTCCCGTGCTCGAGTACTCGAGCGAGCCACTCGTCTCGAGCGATATCGTCGGCTCGTCGGCGTCGTGCGTCTTCGACGCGTCGCTCACGATGGTCCAGGGGCGGCTCGTGAAGGTCTTCGGCTGGTACGACAACGAGCGTGGCTACTCGACGCGGCTCGCGGAGCTGTGCGTCCTCGTCGGTAGCGAGGCATGAGGGGAGACGTGGGGATGGCTGCAGGAGCGGGCCGCGTCGTCGAGCTGACGCGCGCGGAGTGCCTCGACATACTCGGCCGTCACGGCTTCGGGCGTCTCGCGGTGGTCGAGGACGGCCAGCCCGCGATCTTCCCGATCAACTACGTGCTCGACGGCGACAGGGTCGTGTTCCGCTCGGCCGCAGGGTCCAAGCTCGACCACTCGTCGCTCGACCGGGTCGCCTTCGAGGTCGACGAGTTCGACGACGACCTCGCGTCGGCCTGCAGCGTCCTCGTGAAGGGGACGGCCCGGGAGATCACCGAGGCGATCGACGCGCAGTCGCGCCGCGAGCGCGAGCTCGCCGTCTCGAGCTGGATGCCTCCGGGCGAGCTGCACTGGGTCCGTATCGTCCCGCACGAGATCACCGGCCGGCAGGTCATCCGGCCCTGAGCGCGCCCCGCGTGGCGCCGGGTCTCCGGCGTCTAGGGCGCGTCGTGCCCGGCGGGTGGGAGCCAGCGCACGAGCTCGACCGCGCCCTGGAGCTCGAGCCGCCTGGCGAGCACGGCGTTGCCGCTGGCCTGGCTCACGTGGCATGCGACCGCGCGTGCCTGCACCGAGCGGTCGACGTGGAGCGCGCACGGAGACGCGCCGGGTCCAAAGCTCGTGAACCTCGTCCCGAGCTCGGCGTTGAGCGCGTGGGCCACCTCGGGCGAGACGGTCCACTCGAGCAACGGGAGGCCGTGGCGGGTCGCGACCCGCCAGGCTGCGGCGGTTGCCGCACGATGGTCGAGATGGCCGGTCACGCCGGCTCGCTCGAACGCGACGAGAGCCGCCGGCTCGCGGGGACGCACCGCCGCCAGCTGGCCGAGCCGAGCCTCCACGTGCGCGTCGAGCTCGGCGTCCGGGACGGCTGGGAGCCCGCCGTCGGGGTAGTCGAGGAGGGTGACCCCGTCCAGGCCGAGCTGGTCCGCGGCCTGGCGCAGCTCCGCGGCGCGGCGCGTGCCGAGGTCGGAGCCGCCGGTCGCGTCCGTGCCGAGCGTGCTGGCTTCGCCGTGGGTGAAGCACACGAGCGAGACCGACACGCCTCGGGCGACGAGGTGCGCGAGCACGGCTCCGAGGCCGAAGCTCTCGTCGTCGGGGTGCGCGACGACGGCGAGCACCCGGCGCAGCCGCCCGATCCCCGGCGCCTCGTCTACTCCCACTTGCGCCAGATCAGCCGGTGGAGGGGAACGACGCGGGGGATGTCCCGGATCCCGGGGATGAACGGCACCCCGAGCAGCAAGAGCGTGGCCGCGCCGGTCAGGTAGATGGCGATGAGGTCGACGTTGGCCGAGCTGCGGAAGCCGGGCAGCTGGTACCAGAGGGTGTAGAGCCACAGCCACGGCTGCCCGGGGTAGCTGCCCGTCTCGTTCATGTCGCCCCACTGTGTCCCGGTCATGTGCTGGGACTGGGCGACCGAGGAGAAGTACTGCCCGTCCTCGAGGAACAGCAGCGGCGCCGTGAAGTTCGTGCCGTAGAAGGCCTGGTTCGCGATGAGGTCCGCGTCGAGCGCCCCGCTGCGCGCGAGGGTGAGCTCGGTCGCGAGCAGGTCCGGCACCGGGCCGTCCGTCGCGGCCGGGAGCACCGGCGCGCTGCGGGAGAACCGGAGGTGGTGGAGGGCCGACAGGTAGGCGGCGTCCCAGGCGTGCCGCTCGGCCGGGGGTGCGGTCTCGTAGCGGCGGAGCGCGACGGCGAGCTGCGGCTCGGTGCTCGCCACCTTGGCCAGGGGCGAGAGGACGAACGTCGTCGCCGGGTCGATCGCCTCGTGCACCCCGGCGAGCTGCTGCCAGGACACGATGATCTTCTGGACGTACGCACTGCCGTCGTTGTACGGAGGACCGTAGGTCGCGGTCTTGCTCGTCCCGGCGAGCTCGGTGGCCGCCGTGCCGAGGAAGTCGGCTGGCGCGACCTTGGCCCACGTCGCGATCGTGACGGGGGGATCGTCCGGCGAGGAGAGGACGCCCGCGAGCAGCAGGACCAGGACGAGGACGATGGTCGACGCGACCGTCGCCTCTTTCAAGATGTCGTAGCGCTTCGTGCGGCCGCGCCACTCGGCGCCGTCGGCTCGGGCGAGCGCACGCCGCTCACGCGCCCCGGCTCGCCCGAGGCGCGGCCGCTCGCTCGGGAGCGGGTGCGAGACGCCGCGCACCCGGACGAGCAGCACGTGCGCGCCGACGATCGCGACGAGCACGATGGGGAGCAGCACGACGTGCCAGAGGAGCATCTGGCCGAAGTCCATGAGGTTGAAGAACGCGCCGAGGCCCGTCGCGTTGATCGCGTCCTTGCCGTTGGTCGAGATCCACTGCGAGTCGAAGTTCTGCTGGGAGAGGTAGCCGGTGAAGCACTCGACGACGGACGCACCGAAAGCGAGCACGCCCGTCATCCAGGTGAGCGCGCGCCGCCCCCGCCACGCGGCCATCCAGAACTTGCCCCAGAGGTGGATGACCATGAAGGCCATGAAGAGCTCGACGCTCCACATGTGCATGCTGTTGAAGAAGTGGCCGACGACGTTGGTGTGCCACCAGTCCGGCCCGCCGAGCGCGATGGCGAGGCCCGAGACGATGGCGACGCCGAGCGCGGCGATCGTCGCGACGCCGAAGACGTAGATCCACGACGCGACGTAGGCGGGCTGGTGGTCGGGCAGGAGCTTGCCCGGCGGGAGCAGCGACAGGGCGCGGTTGCGCAGGCGTGCCGTCCACATGTCGGACGTGTCGGACGGGTCCGCTGGGCCGGCGCGCCGGCGCGCCGCCCGCGTGCTCGATGACGCGTGCGCCGCAGGCTCCTCGGCGGCCGCGTCGACGGCGCCGTCGGCCGGCTCGAGAGCGGTCGTCGCGGGGGCGTCCTCGCCTGGGCCGGCGGCGTGCTTGCCCGGAAAGGGGAGGAGGAGCGCGAGCCCGAAGATGACGACCATGGCACCGATCAGGACGAGGTTCGACTCGGAGACCTGGAAGATCGACCAGTGCAGGTAGCGGCCGGGCCCGTTGAGGTCGAAGACGGCAGCGGTCAGCGGGCTCGCTCCGGGCACAGTGGCTCCTCCTAGGGTCGTCACGGTCGAAAATCCCCCGGGTCATCATGTCAGCCGGACGCGGCGGCGCCCAGTGCCGAAGGTCCCGTCGGGTCGCGTCCGCGAGGCGCCGGGGCGGTCAGCTGGGCGCGGCAGGGCCCGTGACGGGTAGGCGGACGACGACGCGCGCCCCGGGCCCGGTCCTGTCGCCGGTCACCCCGCCCCCGTCGATCGTGACGTCGCCGCCGTGGGCGCGCGTGATCTCGCGGACGATCGCGAGGCCGAGCCCGGCGCCGCTGTCTTTGCGGGTGCGGGCCGAGTCGAGCCGGACGAAGCGCTCGAAGACCTGCTCGCGCATCTCGACGGGCACGCCGGGCCCGTCGTCGGCGACCGTGACGACGACGTCTCGACCTTCTATGTGGACGCCGAAGCCGACGAGCGAGCGCGCGTGCCGCTCGGCGTTGTCCGCGAGGTTCGCGACGACCCGCGAGAGCTGCGCCTCGTCGCCGACCAGGCGAGCAGCCGTGACGCCCTGCACGGAGACCTCGACTCTTCCACGCGCGCGGAGCCGCTCCGCGTGGTGGAGCACGATGTCGTCGACGTCGACCTCGTCGGCGCGCATCGGGAACGCGGACTCGTCGAGGCGCGCCAGCGTGAGGAGGTCCTCGACGAGCTGGCTCAGGTGGGTCACTTCGAGGATGGACCCGGTGAGCAGCGCCGCGGTGCCTGCGCCGGGGTGCGCGAGGGCCACCTCGAGCTGGGTCCGCAGGGCGGCGAGGGGGTTGCGCAGCTCGTGCGACACGTCCGCGACCAGCTGGCGCTGCCGGCTGCCCGAAGCCTCGAGGCGGGCGAGCATCGCGTTCATCGTGCGGGCGAGGCGACCGATCTCGTCGTTCGTGGTGGGCTCCGGCACCCGCCGGTGCAGGTCGGTCGCGGACAGCGTGGCGACCTCGGACCGCAGGAGCTCGACCGGTCGCAGGGCCCGGCCGGTGAGGACGAACACGAGCCAACCGACCAGGACGACGAGGACCGGGAGCGCGAGGACGAGCGCGCGCAGCACGAGGCTCACCGCGTGGTCGGCGGCACCGAGCGACGCCGCGACGAGGACCGTGCCCGTGAGCGGGCCGTCCGCGAAGCCGACGGCGGCGACCGCGAAGCGGTAGTCGAGGTCGAGCGAGACCGTGCTGTGGTGGCGGAGGTGCAAGACGACGCCCGTGACCGTCGAGGGGTGCCCCGGCGGCGGCGTGACGGCGGTCATGGGTGGCTGGCCGCGGATGTCGCTGCTCGACGAGAGGACCACGCCGGTCGGACCGACGACCTGCGCAGCAGTCTCGTCGTCGGCCATCGGCAGGCGCACCGGGATGCGCCCGCGCGCTGCGATGAACGAGCTGATGTCGAGGGCCTCTGCTTCGGCCGAGTTCGTGACGCTCGTGTAGAGCGAGCCGCGCAGGAGGTGGACGACGCCGACCGAGCTCGACGCGAATGCCGCGCCGACGATGAGGGCGGCGGCGACGGCGGCGCGGGCGCGCACCGACAGGCGGCGTCCGAGGTGGCGGTCGTGGTCGTCGACGCGCTGGCGAGCGGGCCGCTGATCAGCTCGCGTGCTCATCGACCGCGAGCCGGTAGCCGACGCCGCGGACCGTCTCGATCGAGTGCCTGCCGAAGGGCGTGTCGAGCTTCTTGCGGAGGTAGCCGACGTAGACTTCGACGATGTTGGGATCGCCGTTGAACTCCGTGCCCCAGACCTGGCGCAGGAGGTCCTCCTTGCGCACGACGGAGCCGGCTCGCGCGAGCAGTGCACCGAGGAGGGCCTGCTCTCGCCTCGACAACGCGACCTCGACCTCCCCGCGCATGCACCGCCCGGCACGGTAGTCGAGGCGCAGGTCGCCGGCTTCGAGCACGGTCGAGCTCGCCCGGGGATCGGCGGCGCCGCGGCGCGCCAGGGCGCGCAGGTGCGCCCCGAGGACGACGTAGGAGAACGGCTTGGTGAGGTAGCCGTCTGCCCCGGCGTCGAGCGCCTCGGCCTCGTCCCACTCGCCGTCTTTGGCCGTCAGCATGAGGATGGGCGTCCAGATCCCCTCGGATCGCAGCTTCTTGCAGATCTGGAACCCGTTGAGCTTCGGGATCAAGATGTCGCAGACGATCACGTCGAGCGTGTCGTCTCGGGCGAGACGGAGCCCGGCCTCGCCGTCGCCTGCGCCGAGAACGTCGTGACCCTCGGCGCGCAGGCCGCGGGCCAGTGCCTGGCGAAGCCGGTCCTCGTCCTCGACGAGAAGGACACGCATGGTCCCAGTGTCTCCTCTCGGCGCGCTCGCCGCCCGACGGCCGGCACGAGCCTCTGCCCGGTTCTCGCCCGGCCGGCACGGCACGCGGGTGGTCCCGCCTGCCGTGCCGGCTCGTTCGAGCAGCGCGCCTGCCGGCCGGCCCGTCTCCTCGGGCGAGACCGGCCTAGGGGAGCTGGATCAGGCCTTCGACGCGGCGACGCTCGAGGCGTCGAGCACCTTGCCGGCGGCGGTGTAGACGACGACGACGTGCTCGCCGGCCTTCAGGCCTGCGAGGGCAACCTTCTTGCCTGCGAAGGTGACGGCTGTCTTCGAGGTCGTCGTGAAGACGTCGGAGGCCTTGCCGACCTTGACCGTCAGCTGGTCGGCCTTCGCGTCGACGGCAGCAACCGTTCCCGCAACCTTGACAGCCTTCGTCGCGGCCTTCGTCGCAGCCTTGGCCGCCGGCTTGGTGGTGTTGGTCGCGACGGCCTTCGGCTTCGGCTTCGGCTTCGTCGCGGCCGACGCCGTGCCGATGCTCGCGCCGAGCAGACCGCCAGCGAGGCCGAGCGAGATCACTGCAGGGGCGATGCTCTTGACGTTGAACTTGCTCATTTTGTGTCCTTTCCTAGTGCGTCTCGACGAGCCGGACCGGCCCCCCGCCGGTGTGGCCCTAGCGTGTCGTGGCTTCCGATTCGCCACGGCAAGTGTTAACAGCGTGTGAGGTCCCCGGTGCGTCACCAGGGCATCGTGGTGCCGGTCTATTCCTGGAACATGCCGGTGAGCTGCTGTTTCGGCGCTGGCTCTGCTGAGAGATCGCTCAGGGCGCTGCGACAGGTCCGGGTCGGGTCCGCCTCACCGGGGTGCGCCGCGGGGCGGTACCATGACGGCTCCTCGCCACGGTCGACGCGACCGGAGCCGCGTCGACGGCGCAGAGGGACGCGGGAAAGGGGCGAGCGTGAACGTGGTTCGCAAGCTGACGGTCGGACTCGTTCTCGTCGTGGCCGGCATCTCCGGCATCTCCGGCATCGCGGCGCCGTCGGGGGCGGCAACGGTGGCCGCTCCTGCTCGCGTCCCGAAGGTCCTCGGCTGCACCGGCTCGCTCCTCTACGAGCCGAGCGACTTCGTCATCTCCTGTGCGGACGCGAACTCCGAGCTGACCGCGACCCACTGGACAAGCTGGACGAGCACAAGAGCCGTCGGCGTGACGCGTTTCGGGTTGAACCTCTGCACGCCCTACTGCGCCGCCGCGCCGATCCAGTTCTTCCCCGGGAGCGTCGTCGAGCTCGCGCGGCCGGTGGCGACGGCGCGCGGCCCCCTCTTCTCGTCGCTCACCGTGCACTACAATCTGCACGGCGTCGCGAAGATCTTCTCCTTCTCCTGGAACGGCGACCCCTCGTTCGCCGCGCTCGGGACGGCCAAGGCCGCTGTCGCGACGTGCGCCGGGTCCCAGCTGATCGGCAACTTCTCCGTCGTGCGCTCGAGCGCCGGCGCGGGGAACATCACGTACGCGCTCGAGCTGATCAACCGCTCCACGCGATCGTGCGCCCTCACGGGGCTGCCGCACCTGCAGCTTCGTGGCGCGGGCCGGCTCCTGCTCCCGACACACGTCGTGCGCGCGACGCCGAGCTCGGGCGCGGCGAAGCGGGTCGTGCTCCGGCCGGGCTCTCCCGCGTGGGCCTCGGCACGCTTTTCACCCGACGTGCCGGGCACCGGAGAGCCGGTGACCGGCAGCTGCGAGCCGATCGCCCGGATGCTGCGCGTCCTCGGCCCGTCTCCGTCGAGCCCGGTCGTCGTCCCGGTGCGCCCGCCCACGCCGGTCTGCGAGCACGGGACGATGCAGGTGTCGGACTTCAGCTCGGTCCGTCCGACGAGCTGACGCTCCGGCGTGCCGGAGCCGGGGGAGCGAGGAAGTCGTCGATGTAGGTCTGGATTATCCGCTCGAGGCTCTCGTCGACCGTGAGCCCGAGAGCGATCGCTCGTGGGAACGCAGAGCGCCGGGCCCATCCCCGGTAGATCTCGAGGATGGCCGGGTCGGGACGCACGGTGATCGGCCCGAGGGGCCGGTCCGCCGTGCGGCGGAGCGCCTCGATCATGTCCTGGACCGTGACGGCGAGGGCCGGGAGGTTGCAGGACCGGTCGTCGCCGAGGGCCGCGCCGTCGGCCTCGTGCAGGCGGACCAGGTTGTCGACGATTGTGCGGTAGCCCGACAGGGGAACCCGGGTCGTGCGATCGACGGGGACGACGCACTCCTCGCCGTTCAGCGGCTCGCGGACGATGCCGCTCACCCACGACGACGCGGCGGCGTTCGGGCGACCGGGTCGGACCACGACCGTCGGGAGCCGCGCGGTGCGGCCGTCGAGGTAGCCCTTGCGCGTGTAGTCGTTGACGAGCAGCTCGCAGATCGCCTTCGTCGTGCCGTAGGTCGTCTCGGGCGTGAGCTTGGTGGTGTCGTCGACGACGTCGGGCATCGCTGCGCCGCCGAAGGCGGCGATGCTGCTCGAGAAGACGAGCCTGCAGCTCCCGCCGCGCGACCGGCATGCCTCGAGCACGGCACGCCCGCCGTCGAGGTTGACGCGCAAAGCAGCGTCGAAGTCGAGCTCGCAGCCGTAGCTGACCATCGACGCGAGGTGGAAGACCGAGGTGTCGTCGCGGTCGACGAGCGCGCGGACCTGGTCGGCGTCGGCGACGTCGCCGACGACGACCTCGACCCTGGCGTCACCCGGCCCGACGGCCTCCGTCGGGCCGACGGCGTCGAAGAGCACCAGCGAGTCGATCCGCTCTGCCCGACCGGAGGGTCCCGTCAGCTCCCCGCGCCGGAGCAAGGTGGCTGCGAGGGTGCGACCGAGGAAGCCCGAGCCTCCGGTGACGACGACCTTCATGTCCCGATGCTAGCGGCGCGCCGGGCGGGGCACCGGCCGGACCGGGGTAGCCTCGCGCTCTCGTGGCCATCCTCGTCGACCTCCAGCAGGTATCCGCGAGCCGCAGCGACAGGGTCCTGTTCGCCCAGCTCTCACTCACGGTGCAAGACGGCGACAGGGTGGGTGTCGTCGGGATAAACGGGACCGGCAAGTCGACGTTGCTCCGCACCGTCGCCGGTGCCGAGGCCCCGGAGGCCGGTCGGGTGCTTCGGGGCCGGGGCGTCCGTGTCGGCTACCTCGAGCAGGAGCCGCGGCTCGCACCCGGGCGCGTGCGTGACGCGGTAGCTCGGGGATGGGAGGGCGACGCAGCCCTCGAGCGCCTCGGGATGGGCACGGCCGCCGACGTCGACGTCGCGACGCTCTCCGGCGGGCAGGCCAAGCGGGTCGCCCTGGCGGCGGTCCTCGCGCAACCGGCCGAGCTCCTCGTGCTCGACGAGCCGACCAACCACCTCGACCTCGGCGCAGTCGCGTGGCTCGAGGCGCAGCTGCTCGATCGCCGGGGAGGTCTCGTTCTCGTCAGCCACGACCGTCACCTGCTCGACCGCTGCACGACGCGTATGGTCGAGCTCGACCGCGGCAAGTCTTTCGTGCACGAGGGCGGGTACGCCGCGTACCTCGAGGCGCGCGCGACCCGCGAGGAGCTCGCGGCGTCGGCGGAGCAGTCGCGGCGCAACCTTGCCCGGCGCGAGCTGGCGTGGTTGCGGCGGGGGGCTCCCGCCCGGACCCGCAAGCCCCAGGCGCGCATCGACGCGGCGACACGCGTCGTCGAGGCGCGCGCCGAGCAGCCCGCACGCGCCGCGGAGCTCGGTCTCGCCTTCCGGGCGCGTCGGCTCGGCGACAAGGTGGTCGAGATGGCCGGCGCCTCCTACCGTTACGACGGTGAGCCGGAGCCCGCCCTACGCGGCGTCGACCTCGTCCTCGACCCACGTGAGCGCCTCGGTGTCGTCGGGGCGAACGGGACCGGGAAGTCGACCCTCCTCGACATGCTGAGCGGTCGGCGGCGGCCGACGAGCGGGACGGTCGAGGTCGGTCCGACCGTCGAGCTCGGCTACTACGACCAGCGCGGCGCCGACCTCGACCCCGACGCGCGCGTCCGGGACCTCGTCGCGGGTCCGACGCGTGCGCCGGGAGCCCCCGAGGACGTCGCGCTGATGGAGCGGTTCTGGTTCACCGGCGAGCTTCCCTTCGCGCGTGTCGGCACGCTGTCGGGTGGGGAGCGCCGGCGGCTCCAGCTCCTGCTCGTCCTCGCCGCCCGGCCGAACGTCCTGCTCCTCGACGAGCCGACGAACGACCTCGACCTCGACACCCTGCGGATTCTCGAGGACTTCCTCGACGACTGGCCGGGCGCGCTCGTGGTGGTGAGCCACGACCGGGTCTTCCTCGAGCGCGTGACCGACCGGCTCGTCGCGCTCGACGCCTCCGGCGCGCTCGCCGCCGTCGCCGGGGGCGTCGCGAGCTGGGTCGCGCGCGCCACGGGCGTCGACGCGGCCCC
>DAHWHN010000079.1 GCA_027335685.1 Acidimicrobiaceae bacterium | reverse complement strand
TGCTCGCGGAGATCGACCGCCACCTCTGAGCACGCCACGCACCGGTCGCCGGTGCTCCACGGTGCGCCGGTGCGCGCCGTGGAGCCGGCCGGGGCCGTCCTCGGCGCTGCCCGTCGGCGCGGCCGACGACGCCGCTCTCGTACTATGGAACGGGTGCCACCAGCTTCGCCCTCGCCTGGCGAGCGCTCCGGGCTCGCCAACCTCCCCCTCGCGGCAGGCCAGTCCGGGGAGCCCGTCGCCGACCTCCAGCAGCGCCTGACCAAGCTCGGGCACGCCTGCGGGAGCGGGGTCTTCGACGACGAGACGGGTCGTGCGGTCCGATCGTTCCAGTCGAGCCGCGGGCTGCGACCCGACGGCGTGGTCGACACCCAGACCTGGGCCGCACTGGTCGAAGCGGGCTACCACCTCGGCGACCGACCGCTGTACCGGCGCCGCCCGATGCTGCGAGGTGACGACGTCGCCGAGCTCCAGCACCGCCTCAGCCAGCTCGGCTTCGACCCGGGACGCATCGACGGCATCCTCGGTGACGACACGGTCAACGCGCTGCGGGACTTCCAGCGCAACGCCGGGTTGGCGGTCGACGGTATCTGTGGCCACCGCACGCTCGGCGAGCTCCGCCGCCTCACCCTGCGCAAGGACGCGACGAGCCTCGTCAGCCCCCTGCGCGAGCGCCTCCTGCTCGCAACCGACCGCCCAGCCGGACCGGCGGCCCTCTCCGGCCGCAGGATCGGGGTCGGGGACGCCGGCGGCTTCGCACCCGGAGCTGCGGCTTTGTGCCGCGCGCTCGACGCGGCCGGTGCGCTCGCCCTGCCGCTCCAGCACCCCGACGCCTCGCACCGCGCCCACGAGGCGAACGCCGCGGCCCTCCACTGCGTCGTGGACCTCCGCCTGCGCGCAGACAGCACCGCCTGCCACGTCGCCTACTACCGCGGGTACCGCTACGAGTCCCTCGTCAGCAAGCAACTCGCCGAGCTCGTCGCCGCAGCACTGCCGGGGCCGCTCGCGCTCGAACCCGGCGGGATCGACGGGATGGCCCTGCCGATCCTGCGAGAGACCCGCATGCCAGCCGTCGAGGTCCAGCTCGGCTCGCCCGCCGCGATCGTCCCGCGCACCGCCCTGCTCGCCTCGCTCCTCGTCGGCACGCTCGAGGTGTGGCTCTCCTCCAACTGGGACTGACCCCGCGGGGACTGGGCAGGTGGCGACTGGGCAGGTGGGGCCCGACGGGCCGCCCGTGGCTCTCGGGTCCCGAGGACGGCATTCACCGCGCTGCCGGATCGCACCGTCCAGCCCCACCGTGCTCTCGGCTGCCTCGACGTCATCCACAGCCTCATGCACAGGTTGTGGATCAAGGTCCACCAACGCGTTAGGCCCCGCCCGACTGCTGCCTCGACGTCACGCTCTACCTCACCGTTCGACTCGCCCGCCGCCGGGTCGCCGAGTCAACAGATCGCCAGATCGCCAGATCGCCAGATCGCCGCGACGCGGACGAACCATCGCCTCCGCCGCCACCTTCTCGACCACCGCCGCCGCGCCGGTGCCAGCTCTCCCAGACGCGCCTTTATCTCACAACTTAACGCACGTCTCGTGGGACGTGCACGCAGCGGACCTGCCCCGCCGCGTGGCACCGCACCGCGCTCGGCCTGCCGGCGCCCGGCTGAGAGGCATCCGGCTCAGCGCCGCTCGTCACCCACCATCGCTCGGAAGATCCGCTCGAGGTCCTCGAGCGTCGCGAACTCGACCACGATCTTGCCCCGGTGCGCCCCCATGTCGACGGCCACCCGCGTGTTGAGATGCGCTGCGAGCAGCTCCTCGAGCTCGACGACACCCGCAGGGCGAACGTCGGGTTGGGCCGCCGTCGGGCCGCGGCGGCTCCTTTCGCGCATCGCGCCGTGCCCGACGCCGACGGCGTCGTCGCCTGCCGACGTCCCACGCGCCGGGCTGCCACCACCGATCTCGCCTGCGAGACGCCCGCGCCCGTCGTCCGTCGCGTCGCGGTCCACGAGGCTGTCCCCACCGACGTCCTGGACGCCGTCCGAGCCGTCACCGCCTGGTGACGCGGGCGCCGCCACCCCGACGTCATCTCCCCCGGTCACCTGGTCGACACGCTCGGGGTGGACGTGCGCGCGCACGAGCTCCTCGAGCGCTCGCACCGAGAGCCCAGCCGTGACGACCTCGTTCGCCAGCCTCTCCTGGAGCTCCCGATCGGGAGTCGTGAGGAGCGCTCGCGCATGGCCGGGGGTCAGGCGTCGATCTCGGACCAACCGCTGGACGATGGGCGGAAGTTGGAAGAGCCGCAGCATGTTGGTGATCGCCACCCGGCTCTTGCCGACCCGACGCGCGACGTCTTCGTGCGTCAGGTGGAAGTCTTCGATGAGCTGCTGGTACGCAGCAGCTTCGTCGAGCGGATTGAGGTCTTCACGGTGCAGGTTCTCGACGAGAGCCTGCTCGAGGCTCGAGACGTCGTCCGCAACTTGGATCAGGGCAGGAATGGACTGCAGACCGGCGCGCTTCGACGCGCGCCAGCGCCGCTCCCCCGCGATCAGCTCGTACTCCCCTGGCGCCGACTCCCGGAGCAGGATCGGTTGCAGCACGCCGATCGCACGGATGGAATCGACGAGCGCGGAGAGCGACTCCTCGTCGAACTGTGTGCGCGGCTGGTACTGGTTGGGTCGGATGCTCGCGATCGGCACCTCCCGGAGCTGGGAGTTGCTCGGGTGCGCGATCTCCGTCGGGATCAGTGCACCGAGACCGCGCCCGAGTCCGCTAGGCCGGGCCACCGCTCACCTCCCGAGCGAGCTCGCGGTAGGCGATCGCACCACGTGACGAGGGATCGTGGACGGTCACCGGCTGGCCGAACGAGGGTGCCTCCGACACGCGCACCGAGCGTGGGACGACCGTCGCGCACACCGCGTCGCCGAAGTGGATCCGCACCTCGTGGACGACCTGGTCGGCGAGCTTCGTCCTCCCGTCGTACATCGTGAGCACGATCGTGCTCAGCTCGAGGCCGGGGTTGAGGTTCGACCGCACGAGCTCGACGTTGCGCAACAGCTGGCCGACTCCCTCCAGCGCGTAGTACTCGCACTGGATCGGCACGAGCACTTCGCCGGCTGCGGCCAACCCGTTCACGGTGATGAGCCCGAGTGACGGCGGGCAGTCGATGAAGACGTACTGGAAGTCCTCGCGGACCTGGTCGATCGCCTTGCGGAGACGTAGCTCACGGCTGAAGGCCGGCACGAGCTCGATCTCGGCTCCCGCGAGGTCGATCGTCGCCGGCACCGCGAAGAGGTTCTTGATGCTCGTCGGCTCGATGCAGTCTTCGAGCGGGACGTCGTGCAAGAGCACGTCGTAGATCGAGCTGTCGAAGTTTCGGGCGTCGATGCCCAGCCCGGTCGTCGCATTTCCCTGCGGGTCCAGGTCGACGACGAGGACGCGGTAGCCGAGATCGGCGAGGGCAGCTCCGAGGTTGACGGTCGTCGTCGTCTTGCCCACGCCACCCTTCTGGTTCGCCACGGCGAAGACGCGGGGCAACGGTCGCGGCCGTCGGTTCGTGACCGCAGACGACGACACGAGCCGCTGGTCACCGGGACGAGCAGGTGGCTCCACCGGATCTGTCTGCTCGTCGCTTGGACGACGTGGGACCTCGTCTGCCGTCACGTTCCCACGTGCTCGATCGTCATCTCGTGCTCCTTCTCGGCGCCCTACGACGCCTCCCTCGAGGTTGCAGCAACGTGTCGGAGCCGAGCGTGCTCGCGCGCCACGACTCGATGCTGGGCTCCGGAGAACCGCTCCGTCGGCGCCGACCACAACGCCGGCGGCGCGCCCGATCGCTCGCGCCACCGCTCCGACCGCATGGTCTCGATCCTGCCCACCAGACGACATGCGTTCGCCGTAGCTATCCTCGCCGCCGGAGCCGCCCAGGTCAAGCTGGGTCGCCGGCGGTCTCGGCACCAGCCGAGACGATCCGCGACAGCCCACCTGGCGGGCGGCCCATGTGGTCGGCCCAGGCTGCCAAGCGTTCCACGTGGATCTCGACGGTGAAACACGGTCCACCGGTCCGCAGCGGCCCGGGCACGACTTTGATGACGGCACTCGGTTGGGCCACAGGCACGACCAACCCCTCGTGCGGGCTGTCGTCTCGGTTCCACGTGGTACCTTGCGGTGAAACACACGTAGAGCGCAGCGGAAGACCGACGGCAGGGGAGTCACGTGCCGGTTGACCCGAACCCGATACCGAGCTCAGGTGCGCCCTCGAGCTTCGACACAGGACTACTCGTCGGCATCCTCGTCGGCGAGGGCCACTTCGGCGGCGACGGGCGACAGCCGCAGGTCACGCTCCGCATGCATGTCCGCCACGAGTCCCTCTTCCTCTGGCTCCAGCGGACCTTTCCGGGGGGCAAGCTCTACGGTCCGTACGGCCACGACGGCCGCAACTACTACCAGTGGATGGCACGGGGCCCCTTCCTCCGCGACACCATCCTCCCGATCCTGCTCGAGCACCTAACTCCCGACGTCGACGAGCACTGCTTCCGCCGAGTCGCGGAGATGTGTGCGCACTACGCGCGCCAGCTCGGAGCCAGCTGACGGCGAACGACGCTGGTCGTACGAGCCGACGCCGGGCGCACCCGGCACTCCGGCGTCGGTCAGAAGAGCGGCCTTTTCGCCGGGATGCCCACCCGGCGCGGGTAGCGATCCGGGCACGGCGCCACCTGCTGCAGGACCGTGTAGGCACGCGGTGCGCAGAGGTGACGCTCGGGCACGAGGCCGACGCTCCGGCACCCCTCGACCGGCCAGCGCCCCGCCGCCGCCCCGCCGCCCGGGGGATCCGAGACGACGAGCCAGCCGCCGACACGCAGCATCGGAGCGGCACACTCGGCCGTGGCGCCAGGACTCGCAAAGCCACGGGCGACCACGATGTCGGCGGACGACCGCATCGCGGCCCGACGACCGACCTCCTCCGCTCGTGCGCCGAGCACGCTGACCCGCGCGTCCCAGCCCAGGACCTCGACAGCCCACCGGAGGAAGGCCGAGCGCACGGCACTGCCGTCGAGCAGCTGGACACGTGCATCGGGGACCTCGTCGGCGACGATCAGGCCGGGGAGGCCACCGCCGCTCCCGAGATCGACGACAGCGGCGCCAGCGAACACAGCAGCTCCGA
Organism: Acidimicrobiaceae bacterium; assembly: GCA_027335685.1. Classification (GTDB taxonomy): domain Bacteria; phylum Actinomycetota; class Acidimicrobiia; order Acidimicrobiales; family Bog-793; genus JAJZCK01. Next base: position 8,784 of record DAHWHN010000079.1, on the reverse strand, counting down.
GCGCGTCGACGAAGCCACGCGCGTGCTCGACGTGCTCGTCCAGCGGCGCTGCACCGAGAAAACCGCGCGCCTGCGCCTCGCCAAGGACTGCCCGGAGCCGGTCCATGGCGCGCTGCCAGTTCTCAGCTCTCGCCTTGCACCTGCGACACGGTGCGGCGCGGCCGGATGACGACGTAGCGGCGGGGGTCGATGCCCTCGGAGATCGTCTCGACGCCCTCGATCGTGCCAGCCGTGTCGTGGACGACCTTGCGATCCGATGCCGACATCGGCTCGAGGGCCTCGGGCGTACCACTTGCAAGGACGTCGGCGGCAACGCGCCGGACGAAGGACTCGAGGGCCGACGTCCGGCGTGCGCGAAAGCCCGCGACGTCGACCACGATGCGCGTCCCATGCTCCTCGCCACGCCGCTGGACGACGGTACGGGTCAGCTCCTGCAACGCGTCGAGCGTGACCCCGCGAGGCCCGACGAGCAGGCCGAGGTCGTCGCCGGAGACAGCGACGTGCACCACGTCCTCGTCGACGGCGACGCTCGTCGTCGCCTCGGGGTCGAAGAGCTCGACGACTCCCCGCACGAACTCTCCGGCCGTCGCTGCCTGTTGCTCCACGCTCATCTGTGGTCCTTCCTCGTCGACCGTTCCGGGCCGTGCGCCCGTCTCCTCGTCCCTCGCTGCGGACACGGACCGTTGTCCCCGCCGGCGCCCGTGGCCCTCCCGAGCTGGTACGGCGGCCACCTCACGCGCCGTCGCACCCGTCGTCCCGCCAGTCCGCTCGCGCCCGGCGGCTGGAGCGTCGGCGGCGACCGCTGTCGCCTCCCGGCGAGACCTGTCACCGGACCGGGGAGCGGCCGCGCCGCGCTCCCGGCGGCCCCGTTGCGGCCTCTTCGGCCGGGGAGCCGTGGGCCGCACACGGGCACGGACACGCGCCTCTCGGCGCCCGATGCCGAGGAAGCCCTGGCGCGCGACCTCGACGACGACGACGTCCGCGTCGTGCTCGTCGACGCCGAGCTTCTCCAGCGCGTCCGCCAGAGCTCCCGCGACCGTGCTGCCCGTCGTCTCGACCCAGTCCATAGTCAGCGCGGCCTGCGCTGCCGCTTCCCCTGGGCCGGCCGTTGCGGCGCGGGGACGCGGACACCGTTGCGGCCCACCGCCGCTGCGTCCTTTGCCGGAGCCGGCGGCTTCTTCGTCGACGAGCTCCCCGCTGCCGGCTTGGCTGTCGAGCCCGGCTTGCCGGGCGGCGCCGAGCGTCGTGCCGCGTTGCGCTGCGCGTCCCCTGCGGATCGCGTCGAATCCTGACGGTTGCCCTTGCCGGTGGGGGAGGACGAGGACGACGCGGCGGGCTTTGCACCCTTCTCGGGCGTCTCCGTCGATCCCGGCCCGAGCGCGGCCGCCGCCGGCCGGAGGCGGCCCAACAAGCCACCGCCCTGCGCCTTCCGCTGGTTCGCGAGGGCGCGGGCTGCCGCGACCTTCGGGTCGTTCTTTGTCCGCTCCCGCAACTTCTCGATCGACGCACGCAGCTGCGGGTCGTGGCGGTACATGAACTCCTGCTGCCCGATGCGGAACAGGCTGGAGACGACGAAGTACACGTTGACGCCGGCCGGTATCGCGATGTAGATGACGAGGAAGATGAGGGGCATCACCTTCTGCATCTGCTGCATCTGCGGGTTGGCCTGCGCGGCGGTCGGGTTGCGCCCGCTCAGCTGCTTCATCTGGACGTACTGGAGCGCCACCGCGATGAGGATCATCGCGATGTAGGGGATCTTCGCCGGCCAGGACAAGCCATGGGTCTTGACCGAGTCTGCCAAGTTGATGCCAAACGCAGGCAGCTGCCCGGCGTGGTGCACGATGCTCTCGTAGAGCTTGCTGGCATGGCTCACGTAGAGGGGCTGGACCTTGGTGACCGCGTGCGCGCCCTTGCCGGTCGTGACCTCGTGCGTCAGGCCCCGGATCGTGTCGTAGAGGATGATGAAGATGGGGAACTGGAGGAACATCGGTAGGCAGCCACCCGTCGGGCTGACGCCGTTCTCCTTGTACAGCGCCATCATCTCCTCGTTGAGCTTCTGGCGCTGCTCCTGACGCTCCGCCGTCGACATCCCCGGCTTCGCCTTGTACTTGTTCTGGATGACCTTGAGGTCGGGCGCGAGGATCTGCATCCGCATCATCGAGCGGGTCCCGCGCCGCGTGATGGGGAACGCCACGATCATCACCGTGATCGTCAGGAGGGCGATCGCTATCGCGTAGTTGGGGATGACGGCGTAGAACTCGGCCAGCAGCCACGCGAACGCGATGAAGAACGGGTGGACGACCTTGCCGAGCGTCGACGCGAAGATCACTGAGGACAGGGTCACGACGGTTGGCCTCTCAGTTCGGTACGGGGTCGAAGCCGCGACCACCGAACGGGTTGCACCGCGCGATCCGGCGCATCGCGAGCCAGCCGCCGTGCACGACGCCGTGCACGGTCACGGCCTCGACGGCGTACTCGGAGCAGGACGGCACGAAGCGACAGGGGGACAGTTGGCCTCGTCGCGCGAACTGATAGGCCCGGATCAGCCGGACGACCAACTTACGACTACGCGCCATCTCGCTCACGCTCGTCGCTCGCTCGCCCGTCGCATCGTCTCGGCCACTCGCTCTCTCAATTCGGCGTAGTCCATCGCCCGCACGCCCGGACCCACGCCGACCAGGTAGTCACCTGGTGGCAGGGACGAGATCACGTCGAACGCGACGGCACGCAGGCGGCGGCGCCACAAGTTCCGTACGACGGCACCACCGACCTTCCGGCCGACCGTGTAGGCAACTCGGACATCGGCAACCGGCTCCGGCGCCGGCTGGAAGTGTACCGTGACCGGCCCGCTCCTGGCTCGGCGGGCGCTGCGGGCGAGCGCTGCGAACGCCGCGCGCCCGTGCACCGTCGCCGGTCGGCCCGTCAAGCCGAGAGGCGCGCCCGCCCTCGGCGGCGACGGGCCTTCAAGATGGCCTGCCCGGCGCGCGTCGACATCCGGTGACGAAAGCCGTGCCTCTTGGCGCGCTTCCGGGTATTTGGCTGGTACGTCCTCTTCATGTCGCCCCTTCTGAAAGACCCCAGATGGTAGCGCATTGCCGGGCACCGCCCGACCGTGCGCCCCCGCCACGGGAGCTGGCATGGTTGTACCATGCTCACCTCGCACGTCGCCGTCGGCGGTGTGGTGCTCGTCCACAGATGTGGACCTGGCTGTGGAGAACTTCCTAGCCGAAGGGCTGGAGGCCGTTGAACGACGCGCAGCAGCTGTGGGAGCAGTGCTCGAGTGCCATCCAGTCGCAGGTCGCGGAGGCGACCTGGCGGACGTGGTTCGCGAGCGTGACGCCCGTCGCGATCATCAACGGCACGCTCGTTCTCGCCGTGCCGAACCTGCTCGTCAAGGAGCGCCTCGAGAGCCGCTTCGAGGGCCTGCTCCGTGACGCGATGCACGACTCGGCCGGTGGCGACCTGCCGATCCGCTTCGACGTGACCGTCGACGTCGACACCGCGGGCGAGCCCTCCCTCGCCGCGACGCCGCCGGTGCTGCCCGAGGCCGCCACGAGCGCGCCGGGGCCGGCCGAGCGCCCGGCACGCGAGCACCGGGACGGCGCCCCGTCGACCACGGCGATGAGCAGCCGCTACACCTTCGACACCTTCGTGATCGGACCGTCCAACCGCTTCGCCCACGCCGCTGCGCTCTCGGTCGCGGAAGCTCCTGCTCGCGCGTACAACCCGCTGTTCATCATCGGAGCCGCCGGGCTCGGCAAGACCCACCTGCTCCAGTCGATACGGAGCTACGTCACGGAGAACTTCCCCCGGCTCCACGTCCGCTACGTCTCCACCGAGACGTTCATGAACGAGTTCGTCGAGGCCATCCGGAGCAATGCGACGACCGCGTTCAAGCGCCGCTACCGCGAGTGCGACGTCCTGCTCATCGACGACATCCAGTTCATCGAGGGCAAGGAGTCGCTCCAGGAGGAGTTCTTCCACACCTTCAACTCGCTCTACGAGGCCTCGCGCCAGCTCGTGCTCACCTCCGACCGGCCTCCGGGCTCGATCGCGACGCTCGAGAGCCGCCTGCGGAGCAGGTTCCTCTCCGGCCTGATCGCCGACATCCAGCCTCCCGAGCTCGAGACGCGCATCGCGATCTTGCGGACCAAGGCCGAGCACGAGCGCACGGTCGTCGGCGACGACGTGCTCGACTTCATCGCGAGCAACGTCAAGGACAACATCCGCGAGCTCGAGGGTGCCCTGATCAGGGTGACGGCCTACGCGAGCTTGAACCACCAGCCACTGACGCGCGAGCTCGCCGAGCAGGTTCTCGTCGACCTCGTCGCGAGCCGCCAGCCGCGGCGGATCACGGCCCAGCAGATCCTCCAGACGACCGCCGACTACTTCGGCTTCGGCGTCGACGAGCTGTGCGGCCCGAGCCGGCGCCGCCCTCTCGTCATCGCCCGTCAGATCTCGATGTACGTCTTCCGCGACCTCACCGACTTCTCCTACCCCGCGATCGCGCGGGAGTTCGGTGGCCGGGACCACACGACCGTCATCCACGCCGTCGAGAAGATCGCCGCCCTCATGAAAGAACGGCGACAGATATACGACCAGGTCACAGAGTTGATCGTCCGGGTCCGCAGTGGCGAGTGAGGACCGCTCGGCCCCTGTGGGCGGACCTGGTCCCCGACCCCGCGCCGGTTGTGGGCGACGCGGTGGACAACGTGTGCGCCCGAGACCGCCGGCGGTGGAGCACGGGTGGCGTGTCCACAGGATCCCGCCGACACAGCGCATCGGCTGTGGGCGACCGCTGACGGGCTGTGTGTACGATCATCGGCCCCGAGCAGGCCGAAAGAACTGTTATCCACAATCCCCAGCTCCTATTGCTACTACCTTCTTTTCTACGACCATCCACCAGAAGGGAGTGCACGAACGGTGAGGTTCCGGACCGAACGTGACGGTTTGCTCGATGCGCTGTCCATCGCAAGCCGTGCAGCGTCCGGGCGCGGCGCGAGCGGGACGAGCGCGCCGAGCCTGCAGCTCTCCCTCCACGGCAACCACCTCGTCGTCACGGGCTCCGATCCCGACCTCGTCATCGAGGTCCGCTCGAGCGTGTCCGGCGACGCCGACGGCACGGTGGTCGCACCGTCCCGGCTGCTCGTCGACATCGTCCGGTCCTTCGACGCCGGCGCGGTGACGGTCTCGAGCGACGACGACGAGGTGCGTGTCACCTCGGGCCGGGCGGAGTTCACCGTGCGGACTCCGGCCGTCGGGGAGATGGCGCGTCTCTCCGCCGCCGGCGGCGAGGGGATCCGGCTCCCGGCCGCGCTGTTCGCGGACGGGCTCCGCCAGGTCGTCCGTGCTGCCCTCGCAGACGACACGCGTGCACCCCAGCTCACCGGCGTCCTCATGGTCGCGACCGACAGCGGGCTGCGTCTCGTCGCGACCGACTCGTACCGCCTGGCCTTCCGGGACCTTCCCGGGGTCAGCGCGCTGTCGCCGTCGAGCGAGGTCCTCGTCCCCGCCCGGGCGCTCGCGGAGATCCAGCGCCTCGTCGGGAGCCGGACGGACACGGGCAAGGACGCGGAGCAGCAGCCCCTCGTGTTCCACCACGGCGAGCTGGACGCGGTCTTCGACCTGGGCGAGGTGCAGGTGACGACGCGGCTGCTGCGAGGCCCGTTCCCGGACTACGAGCGGCTGCTCCCGGCCTCCTATCCGAGCTCGTTCACCGCCGGGCGCGAGGAGTTCGCGGCAGCGCTGCGGCGGGTCCGGCTCATGGTGCGCGACACCAAGGACGCGACGACGCCGGTGCGGGTGAGCTTCGTCGACGGGGGAGCGGAGCTGACGGTCCTCACCGCGGAGACCGGTCGGGCGTCGGAGCGCGTCGACGGGAGCTTCGCCGGCGACGAGCTCACCGTCGCCTTCAACCCGACCTATCTGCTCGACGGGATCGAGGCGATCCGCGCGGACTCGATCACGCTCGACGTCATCGACTCGAGCAAGCCCGCGACGGTGCGCGCGGCCGAGGAGGACGAGTACCGCTACCTCCTGATGCCGGTGAGGGTCTCCTGACCGATGTCGTGTGGCTCGAGGTCCGCCACTTCCGCAACCTCGAGCAGCTGGAGCTCCGCCCGGTCGCAGGTGGGTTGACCGTGGTCAACGGGGAGAACGGAGCGGGAAAGACGAGCCTGCTCGAGGCGATCGCCTACGCGTCGGTGCTCCGGTCCTTTCGCGGCTCGCCCCGCGACGCGCTCGTCCGGGCGGGGGCAGCGGGAGCGGCCGTGCGGCTCGAGGCCGTCGACGCCGGGCACCGCACGCTGCTCGAGGTGGGGATCTCGCCACCGGCGCGAGACCAGGTGGCGCGGAACAAGCAGCGAGTCGGCCGGAGCCACGAGCTGCTCGAGACCCTCCGGACGACGATCTTCACCCCCGACGACATGGTGCTCGTCAAGGGCGGACCGCAGGAGCGGCGCGACTACCTCGACGACCTCGCCGTCGCCGTCCGGCCGCGCCTGCTGCCGGTTCGCCAGACGGTCGAGCGCGTCCTGCGCCAGCGCAACGTGCTGCTGCGACAGGCAGGTGGGCGGGAGAGCGCCGACGTGTCGGCGACGCTAGATGTCTGGGACGACCAGCTGGCCCAGGCAGGCAGTGAGCTCACCCGGGCGCGCGAGGCGCTCGTGTCGGCGCTCGAACCCCACGTGAGCTCGGCCTTTGCCCGGTTGACCGGGATCGACGACGGGCTCGGCCTCGACTACCGCCGCAGCTACGGCGAGGAGCTCGGCGAGGCGCTCTGGCGCGCGCGGCGCGAGGACTTGAAGCGGCAGGTGACGACCGTCGGCCCGCACCGCGACGAGCTCGCCGTGTTCTCCGGGGGTCTCGACGCGCGGACACGTCTCTCCCAGGGGCGCCAGCGCTGCGTGACCCTCGCGCTGCGGCTCGGGGCGCACGCGATCGTCGCCGAGCGGTCCGGGACGGCTCCGGTGCTCCTGCTCGACGATGCGTTCTCCGAGCTCGACGACGCGACGGCACGCGCGCTGGTGCGCGAGCTTCCGACCGGCCAGGCCATCCTCACGACGGCGGGCCCGACGCCACCGGGAGCGCGGCCGGACGCCGTGGTCGAGCTCCGAGATGGCAGGATCGTCTCGTGAGCGAGCAGCCGTTCCGGCAGCCACGCCACGCGCGCGAGGGCCGCAGCATCGCGGACGCCGTCGGAGCCTACCTGCGCAGCCAGGGGCACAGCGAGGTCTCGCTGCTCGGGGCCGTGTGGCGCCTGTGGGACGACGTCGTCGGCGCAGACGTCGCCGCGCACGCCCGGCCGCTCGCGCTGCGCGACGACGTCCTCGTCGTCGCGGTCGACCATCCGTCGTGGGCGACCCAGCTCGCCTTCTTCGCCGCGCCGCTCCTCGGCCAGCTCGAAGAGCGGCTCGGCGAGCACGTCGCAGGCCGTGTCGAGGTCACGGTGCGAGGCCGGTCCGACCTAGGATGACGGGTCGACGACATCGGGTCCCCCTCGAGGCGACCCCGACCGTCTGGTCGCCGCAGTGTCGTAGTCGAAAGGGCGCGCCCGTGGTCCGATGCAGTGAGCCTTGCTGTGAGTGACACCGACATGACCGATCAGCAGGAGAGGGCGAGGCCCCGCCTCGCGCCGGATCCCGGCGCGTCGTACGACGCCAAGGACATCACCGTCCTCGAAGGGCTCGATCCCGTCCGCAAGCGCCCCGGGATGTTCATCGGCTCGACGTCGTCGAGCGGCCTCCACCACCTGGTCTGGGAGGTCGTCGACAACTCCGTCGACGAGGCGATGCAGGGCCACTGCACGCGGATCGACGTGTCCATCCTCGCCGACGGCGCCTGTCGTGTGCAGGACAACGGCCGCGGCATTCCCGTCGACCCCTACCCGAGCGACCCGAGCAAGTCCGCCGCGGAGGTCGTCCTCACGGTCCTGCACGCCGGAGGGAAGTTCGGCGGGTCCGGCTACAAGGTCTCCGGCGGGCTCCACGGTGTGGGCGTGTCGGTCGTCAACGCGCTCTCGCGCCGGCTCGAGCTCGGGATCGACCGGGGCGGGCTCCACCACGAGATGGTCTTCGTCGACGGCGGCCGGCCCACCGGCCCGCTCGCGGTCACCGGTCCTGCACCGAAGGGCCGCACGGGAACGACGGTGACGTTCTGGCCTGACGGCACGATCTTCGAGGAGACGGACTTCCGCGCCCAGACGATCCTCGAGCGCCTCCAGATGATGGCGTTCCTCCAGCGCGGCCTCGAGATCCGCTTCCGTGACGAGCGCCCCGGCCACGAGCACGAGGAGGCCTTCCGCTACACCGGTGGCATCGAGGACTTCGTCCGGCACCTCAAGGAGACGAAGGAGCCGCGGTTCCGCAAGGGCGCCTACTTCGAACAGTCCGAGGACGACCAGGAGGCCGAGCTCGCGCTCCAGTGGAACACGAGCTACTACGAGAGCATCCACTCCTTCGCGAACGGCATCGCCACTGTCGAGGGCGGCATGCACGAAGAGGGGCTCAAGAAATCCCTCACGAACGTCGTCAACCGCTACGCGCGCGCCCGCAACCTCGTGAAGGAGTCCGAGCCCAACCTCGCCGGCGAGGACATCCGCGAAGGGCTGACGGCCATCGTCTCGGTGCGGCTCCGCGAACCGCAGTTCGAGGGCCAGACCAAGGCCAAGCTCGGCAACGTCTCGGTACGGTCGCTCGTCGAGAGGACGACGAACGAGAAGCTCGCGGAGTGGCTCGAGGAGAACCCGCGCGAGGCGAACCAGATCGTCCAGAAAGCAACCCTTGC
>DAHWHN010000068.1 GCA_027335685.1 Acidimicrobiaceae bacterium | reverse complement strand
CCGCCGGCGAGCTCGACGACCCGCTCGGCTCGCCGTGGACCCCGCTGTTCGTGTGGCCCGGCGAGCCGGCCGGAGGCTATTGAGCGGGCTCGCCGGGAATCGTGAAGAGCGGCCTCCAGGGTGAGGCCGCCGGGTCGGTCGCAGCGCCTGCGGGCGAGGCGCCTTCGTTGTCCCACTTCGCGACGTAGCCGAGACCGTCGAGCATGACCCGCTGCCCGCCGCGGTAGGTGGCGCTCGACGACCACGTGGGGTAGGTGCCGGGCAGGAGCGTCGGGATGCGTGGCGCGTGGTCGCTCGGCAAGACGGGCCCGATGAGCAGCCAGGGACCCGTTGCACCCGTCTGGAGCTGCGCGCTCGGATCCTGGTTCGAGTTGTACCACTGCGCCTGGTAGATCTCGCCGTCCTGGACGACCTTGTAGCCCTGCGGGTAGGGCTCGTCAGCTGACCAGAGGGGAAACGGGGCGTTCGCCGGGTTGGTGTCGGGCTGGGGCGGCAAGGTCGTGAACCGGCCACCGGCCGAGACGGCCGGCGCGACTCCGGCGAGCCGTGCGAAGATATGCGAGAACTGCAGGCTCGACTGCGGCGTCCCGCTGCAGACGTTCGAGCTGACCCCGGTCTCGGAGAAGACCGACCCGCACTGGCTGTCGCGGTTGAGCGACCACATCGAGATGCGCTCGAGACCCACGCGCCGCGCGAACGCGACGAGGCCCGTCGCGTCGGCGGTCGTGAACCGCTCGCCGCTCTCGTCGTTCTGGCCGATCATGACCGTCGTGCCCAGTTGGTGCCAGGCACGCGCGGGGCTCGAGCGGACCCCGGCACGCTGGAACGCGGCTGCCAGCTGTGCGTCGGCCGAGTCGAGCGAGTCCTCGACGAGGCCGAGCATCGACGTGCCCGGGGGCGGAGGGCTCGAGAAGTCCATCGACATGGCGTTCAGGCCTGCGAGCTCGACGCGGGCGGCGAGCATGGCGTCGAGCACCTCGAGGCCGTTGCGCTGGAGCCCGTCGGGCTCTACGGGCAAGGTGAGCCAGACTGCGAGCTCGCGGTGCCGACGGCGCGCCGCGAGCTGCAGGGAGCGCACCGCCGCGGCGTCGCGCCGGTTGGCAGCCGGATCAGCGAGCGCCGCACCTTCGACGTCGAGGTCGACCGTGTGCAGGTCGTAGCGGTCGACGACCGACGCGTAGGCGCGCACGAGCGACCCAGTCGTGCGGCAGGCGACCTCGAGCGGGGTGTTCGCCTGTCCTCCGAACGAGACGATCGCGCCGGCGCCGTTCTGGCCGAGCTGCGCGATGCGCGTTCCGAGCTGGAGCTCCTGGTCGGCTTGGGCGAGGGTGTAGGCGCCTCCCCAGCTCGGGGTGCAGGACGCGCGCGTCTGCGCGACGACGAAGCCGAGGATGCTCTGGCGTGCCGGGTTGGCGACCGCCGACTGGAACGGGTACGTCGGGGTGGCGGTGGTGTCGACGTAGGGGGCGAACCACGAGGCCGTGCTGCTCGGCTTGGCACCGAGCGCGGCGCGGGTCCAGGCGACGCCGCCGTAGGCGCCGGCGGCGAGAACCGCGACGAGGGAGAGCACGCGGTAGGGCGAGATGTGCCGCACCGTCTCGTCGCCCTCCGGGAGCTCGGTCGCACCAGGACGCGGTGCCCGATCGTCACGCACCGACGAGCTCCCCCGGGCGGCCGAGCAGGTAGCCCTGCCCGCAATGGACGCCGCAGGCCCGCAACGCCTCGAGTTGCGCGTCGTCCTCGATCCCGGACGCGATGACGAGGCAGCCGTACTCGTCGGCGAGGTGGACGACGGTCGCGACCTGGACCTGCAGAGCACGGTCGGCCGCGATCCCGGTGAGGCTGGCCCGGTCTAGCTTGACGAAGTCGGGCCGGATCTCGGCGAGCAGGCTGAGCGTCTTGTGCCCCGTCCCGGCTCGATCGATCGCGAGGCGGATGCCCGGGCTCGGGTCGGAGCGCAGGCGACGGAGGTCGCGGCCGGGGTCGGAGGTCGTCGGCTCCGTGATCTCGAGCACCACCGTGCGCTCGGAGCGCTCGAGCTCCCGGCCGAGCGTCGTGTCGGTGCCGAGCAAGCGTGTGGAGACCTTGATCGCGAGCCACGCGTCCGCGGGCAGGCTGGTGCTCGACGACAGCGCCGCGCGGGCGAGAACGCCTTCGAGGGCATCGGTGTTGCCGGCGGCGACCTCGGCTGCGATCCGGTGCTCGGCCGACACCCCGTCGTCGAAGCGGGTGAGCGCCTCGTAGCCGACCGTCGCGCCCGAGCGGAGGTCGACGACGGGCTGGAACACGGTGCGAAATGCATGGGCTTCGAAGCCTGCGTCGGACCAGGAGCGCAGGCGGGGGACGGCGGCCATGGCCGATCGCGGCCAGTGCCCGGGGTCGCCCGGGCCGAGTTGGAGGACGAAGCGCCAGTCCGCGGGGGGCGCCGGTGCCTGCTGCGCAGAACGGCGCGCCCGGCGGGGCTGCTCGGGCGCGTAGAGGAGGGTCTTCGCGTGGACCCAGATGTCCTCGATGCTCGCGCGGATGCCGATGAAGGCCACGATCGCGTAGAGAAGGAGAGCCACGTTGAGCGCCGCGTAGGCCATGTTCTCGACCCTGCCGTGACGGTAGGCGTCGTCGAGGGTGTAGCCGGCCAAGGCGACCATGACGTAGGGCGAGACCACGAACAGCGCCGGCGCGACCGTGCGGTTGCGCACCTTCGGCGTGCGGGCGAACGCGCTCCTCGAGGCCGTGATCGCCTGCACGAGCGACGAGGCGGTGCCGGCGAGGTTGACGGGGAGCAGGAGCAGGTTGAAGCCGTAGACGCGGAAGATGTCCATCCGCTTGTAGCCGCAGGCGCGCAGGTCCGCAGCCATGGCAAGGAAGTACGGGAGCGCGACGAGGCCGAGCAGGGGGCTGATGAGCGTCGCGCCGAAGGGGAACACGAGCAGCACGAGCAGGCTCACCGAGCCCCAGGAGATCGAGGCCATGTAGTTCCAGCGCAGGAACGTGTCGCCGAAGCGCACGCGCTCGCCGTTGGCCTTTTGGGTCCGCCGCTTGAGCCGGAGCTTCGGCAAGATGAGCAGTCCTCCGTTGGCCCAGCGCCGGCGCTGGATGCACAGCGAGCCGAAGTCCGGAGGCGTGGCGCTGTAGCTCAGCCGCTCCGGGTAGTTGACGAGCGCCCAGCCGTTCGCAGCGAGGTCGATGGTCGACTCGGTGTCCTCGATCACGGTCCGGTCCTTGATGTAGGAGCGGATCTCGTAGTCGCCGACGTAGGACGTCGTGGCGATCCCGTCGAGCGCCGCCTTGCGGATCACGGCGTTCGCCCCGACCCAGAAGGTCGCGTCGTAGTAGGTAAGCCCCTGGTGGACGATGTGCTGGATGTCCGTGGTCCCGCCTGCGATGCGCTCGAGGCGTGTCGCCGACCCGGGGAACGCGCTGTAGGGCGTCTGAGCGATCGCCGCGCGGCGCTGCTCGCCCTGGCTGAGCAGGTGGACCAGGCGCAGGCAGTACTCCGGCAGCACGACGCTGTCGGCGTCGAGCGTGAGGACGAAATCGGGGTCGGGGACGCTGAGCTCGGCAGTAGTCGGCCCGGCGGGGACGAGCGCCGTGCCCGCCGGCGAGCGCACCTCCCGGTAGCTGCCACCCATGAGGCCGATATAGCTGTTGAGGTTCATCGCCTTGTTGGGCTCGTGGGAGAGCGAGACGTACCGCTTGCGCTCGAAGCTCGACAGCTCGGCGTGGAACGTCCACGCAAGGCGGCGGTAGAGCTGGCGGACGCGGGTGTGGGGCAGGAGGGCACCGTCGTCCGCTGCGGCCAGGAGAGCCCTGGCGATCGAGTCGAGCTGGCTGGCGAGGCGTCCGAGGATGTCGTTGGCGAAGAAGGCGTCGGTGTGGTCGACGATCTCCTCGGTCTCGGCGAGGCCGTCGAGCCAGGCCGCGCGACCGCGCCGGAGGCTGCCGGGTCGAGCAGGTCGTCGAAGACCCATGTCACGGTGTAGGCAACCCACGCGAGCACCGTGACCACGAGGGCCAGTCGCGCGAGGGCCACCTGGTTGTCGCTGATCGCCGCGGGCGCGGGCGCGGTCGGCGGCTGCTCCGAGCGCCTGTCGTGGCCCCGTTGCCGCTTGGCCAGCTCGACCGAGGTGCGCGTCGTCGCCATGGTGTCTACTAGCGACTTGTTACACGTCGACGTTGAGGTCAGCGTCCCGATCGGGCGGCGGGCGGCGGGCGGCGGGCGTTGGGCGTCGGGCGGCGGGCGTTGCTCTCCCGTCGGCCCGTCGACCCGTCGGCCCGTCCGGCGTGGACGGCTGGTCAGTTCGCGACGGAGCGCAGCACGAGCCCGGTCCGGGGCTTGGGGTGGAAGAACGTCGTCTTCGGCGGCATCCTCCGGCCGCTGTGCGCGGTGTCCGCGATCTGCTCGACCGTCGCAGGGCGCAGGAGGAAGCCCAACTGCGCCGTGCCGTCTGCGACCGCGTCGACGACTGCCCGTGCGCCGTGCTGGTAGACGATCTCGTGTGCAGGCAGGCTCGCGAGCGCGACGTCGAGGCGGCTCGAGTCGAGGTCCGCCTCGGCCGCCTCGACGAGCGCCGGACGCGGGCGCAGCACGTAGTTGCCCCGCCGTGTGACGAGACCGATCGCCCCGACCCGCGCCATCTCGGCGGGCAGGCCAGCGGGGTCGGCGGGACCCTCCAGGACCTCGACGTGGGCCTCGAGTGCCTCGAGGACGTCCAGCTCCTCGGGAAGCCCCGAGACGAGCCGGTGGATGGCCTGGACGACGAGCTCGGCGGGGCTCAGCTCGACGACGAACGCCATGACGGCGTCGTAGGCGCCCGCGACGTCGCCATTCGCGCGTCGCCGCTCGGACTGGTAGAAGGTGGCGGTCTCGTAGCGGTGGTGGCCGTCGGCGATGACGACGGGCGTCGCCGCGACGATGGCGACCATGGCGGCGATCGCCTCCGGGTCGCTGACCGGCCAGAGCTCGTGGACGACCCCGTCGTCGTCGGCCGCGGACACCGGCGCCGGGACGCCTCGCGTCGCGGCGGTGCAGGCGGCGGCGAGTCCGGACGTGAGCGAGAGCCCCCAGATCGGCGAGAGGTTGGCCTGGCACGCGCGCAGCAGGTCGAGCCGGTCGCCCTTCGGCTTCGGCATCGTCCGCTCGTGCGGCAGGACCTCGCCGCCCCCCGCCTCGTCGAGCCGGAGCGCCCCGATGACGCCGGTCGTCGAGAGCGCGCTCCCGTCCTCGCCGCGAAAGCGCATGGTGTAGACGTAGAACGCGGGCGCATCGTCGCGTCGCAGGACACCCTCGTGCTCCCAGCTCGAGAGAAGCGCGGCCGCGTGCTCGTAGCGGTCGAGCCCGCGCTCGCCGTCGGGCACGGGGAGCTCGAGGTGGATCGAGTTGTAGGCGCTGCGGGCGGCGAGCCGCTCGCGCTCGGCCGGACCGACGACGTCGTAGGGCGGGGCGATGACCTCGGCGAGCGGGGCCATCTCGGGGTCGTAGCGCAGTCCGGCGAAGGGCTCGAAACGTGGCATACCCCCTGCGTAGCACAGAGAGGATGCAGGACTCGACGGCGAAGGCGCGCACCCGCCCGACCATGCCCGGGACGACCCGCTCCCAGCCCTGCTCGCGGCCGGGAGCTCGCTGGCGTGGCAAGATCGTGGTGTGGGCAGCGCGTCGATCGGATCGCGCGACCGGTGACCCCGCCATGCTGGCTGTTCGACCTCGACGGCGTCGTCTGGCTCGGCGACGAGCCGATCGCAGGCTCGGCCGCGGCGATCACGCGCCTCGTCGCATCCGGGCGGCGCGTCGCGTACTTCACGAACAACTCGTCTCCCCGCCGGCACGACCAGCTCGCGAAGCTCCGGCGCGCCGGGCACGAGGTGGACCACGACGACGTGCTGAGCTCGGCCGAGGCTGCGGCGCTGCTCTGCGAGCCGGGCGAGCGAGCACTCGTCCTCGGCGGCCCGGGCATCGCCGAGTCGCTCGGCGCGCGCGGCGTCGAGGTCCTCGACGCGAGCGACGCCCGTCCCGGCGACGTCGCCGACGTCGTCGTCGTCGGCATCGACTTCTCGCTCGACGCCGCGCGCCTGGCAGCGGCGGTCCGGGCCGTCCGAGCCGGCGCGCGCCTTGTCGGGACGAACGACGACGCGACGTTCCCGACGCCCGACGGACCCCTCGCGGGCGGCGGGGCGATCCTCGCTGCCGTCGCGTACGCATCCGGCACGTCGCCCGTCGTCGCCGGCAAGCCCCATCCGGCCTCGATCGAGCTGGCGAGGGAGCGGCTCGGGACCGTCGACGTCGTGGTCGGCGACCGCGCTTCGACCGACGGGGCGCTCGCCCGAGGGCTCGGGGCGCGCTTCGCGCTCGTGCTCTCGGGTGTCACCGCGGCGGGGCACGGCCCGCTCGACCCCGAGCCGGACGTCGAGGCTCGCGACGTCGGCGAGCTCGTCGACCAGCTGCTCGACGGCCGGCTCGACGTGGAGGGTCCCGCTGCACGCGACGGCGGGCCGGCGTCGGGGGCGACCGACCGCTAGCCGGCGCTGCACCGCGCTCGCGCGCTTGCAGCTGCAAGCGCGCGAGCTATCCTGTCGCCATGACGCCGAGCGAGCGACTCAAGGAGACGATCAGGCAGTACCTCGAGATCGGCTCGCCGCCGCCGGCCGCACCCGAGCCCCCGCGCCAGCGCTCGGCGCGGCGCGAGCTCGAGAACGTCCTGCGCGACCTCGTCGGTGGCGCCTCGACCAGCCGTGAGCTCGTCGAGGACCTGCTCGAAGAGATCGCTGCACGCTCGCGTCGCGGCGCAGAGCAGCTGACGGAGTACGTGCTCGCCGAAGTCCGCAAGGAGGTCGCAGCCCGGGCTGCCAGGCGCCGTGAGGAGATGCTGCGTGCGCTCGCTGCCCGGGGGAGATCGGACCTCGCAGACCTTGCCGACCGAGTCGGGTCCCTGCTCGGCGACGTGCTCGGCGAACGCAGGGGTGCCCAGCGCCGGACCTCGTCCGCGCCGCCCTCGTCCGCGCCGGCAGGTCCGCTCGTCGACCCGGCTCCGGCTTCGACGACGGCTCCGCAACCGGTGAGCCACGTGGCGGCGCCTGCGGCGCCACGGACGCGGCGAGCGACGGTGCAGCCGGGAGCCACCGGCTCGCGGACAGCGGCCCGGCCCACGAAGGCAGCAGGGTCCACGAAGGCAGCAGGGTCCACGAAGGCTGCGGGGCCGGGCAGGACCGCGAAGGATGCCGCGGGAGCGCGGGCGACGGCCGGTGCCTCGGGCAGGTCGCGGCCGTCGGGCGCGAGCCGCAACGGTGCAGCCGCGGCCGGCCGGTCGGCGCCTGCGGCGAGACAGGAGCCAGCCACGACGGAGCGAGCGGACTCGCGCCGCGCCGCGTCGGGCCCTGCAAGGGTCCGCGGCGCCGGCGGCGGGCCCGCGGCTCCCAGTCGTCCGGCACGGCCCGCTCGACCGGCGAGCTGACCAGGCTCGGCGAGGCCCGGAGGGCCCGCCGAGGCCGGACCGGAGGCGATCGGGCGTTGCGGCGCCCCCCGTCGGCCGCGAGGATGGCGCTGTGGCAGATCCCTTCTCGCGGGCCGTGGCGCTCGTCGTCAACCCGACACGTCCTGCCGCCAAGGAGCTCGCCGCGCGCGCGCGCTCCTGGTGGGAGGCGAAAGGCTGGACGGTCGTGGTCGACGACGGCGACGGGCAGTCCGGCCTCGCGGGGGGCCGGCTCGCGTTCGCGGTCAGCCTCGGCGGCGACGGGACGATGCTGCGGACCGTCCAGCTGGTCCTCGAGTTCGAGGTGCCGGTCCTCGGGGTGAACTTCGGCAACCTCGGCTACCTGACCCAGGTCGAGCCCGAGGGGATCGACCAGGCCTTCTCGCGGCTCGTCGCAGGCGACTACGCGGTCGAGCAGCGGATGACCCTCGAGGTGGAGATCGTCGGCGCGGGTGCGGACCCGAGCCGCCTCGTCGCGCTGAACGAGGTGACCCTCGAGCGGCAGGCGCCCGGGCATACGATCCACGTCGCCGTCTCCATCGCGGGTCGCCCGTTCCTCACCTATGCGGCCGACGGCATCATCGTCGCGACCCCGACAGGATCGACCGCGTACAACCTGTCGGCGCGTGGGCCGATCGTCTCCCCGCACCTGCGGGCCATGATCCTCACCCCGATCTCGCCGCACATGCTGTTCGACCGGTCGCTCGTGCTCGAGCCGGACGAGGCAGTCCGGCTCGACCTGCTCGACGGCCGGCGTGCCGTGCTCTCCGTCGACGGCTCGATCGTCGTGCCGCTCGCCCTCGACCAGTCCGTCCTCGTGTCGGCCGGCGCGCAGGCGGCCCGTATCGTGCGGTTCGGTCAGCGCGACTTCCACGCGATCTTGCGGGGCAAGTTCGGGCTGGCGGACCGCTGAGCCGCACGGCCGCGCGCTCGAAGCGAGGGGAGGCCAGGACATGCTCGTCGAGCTACGCGTCCAGGAGCTTGGTGTCATCGCGGATCTCGACGTCGTCCTCGGCCCCGGGCTGACCGCGCTGACGGGCGAGACCGGTGCGGGCAAGACGCTCGTCGTCGACGCCCTGTCGCTACTGCTCGGTGGTCGGGCAGACGGTGCCGCCGTGCGCGCCGGCGCGCACGAGGCCCTCGTCGAAGGCCGGTTCGTCGACGACTCGGGCGCCGAGGTGGTCCTCGCCCGCGCCGTCCCGGCGAGCGGTCGCTCCCGGGGCTTCGTCGACGGCCGCATGGCCTCGGCCGCGCAGCTCGCCGCGGCCGGGAGCGCCCTCGTCGACCTCTACGGCCAGCACGAGCACCAGTCCCTGCTCCGGCCGTCTGCCCAGCGCCAGGCTCTCGACCGCTTTGCCGGCGTCGACCTCGGCCCGGTCCGCGCCCTGCGCCGTGAGATCGCGGAGATCGACGCGCAGGTCGACGCGCTCGGTGGTGACGACGCCATGCGGGCGCGCGAGCTCGACCTGCTTGCCTACGAGCTCGCCGAGAGCGACGGGCTCGAGATCGTGTCCGCCGACGAGGACGAGATGCTCGCGGAGCAGGAGCTACTGCTCGCGAACGCGACCGCGCTGCGCGAGGCGCTCGTCGCGGCGCACGGCGAGCTTGTCGCCGAGGTGCCGGCGGGAGCCGCCGAGCGGGCTGGCGCGGCGTTGCGCCTGCTCGAGCACCACGGACCGCTCGCAGCGCACGCGGCGCGCCTACGGTCGCTGCTCGCCGAGCTGGAGGACGTCGCGACCGAGCTACGTCGCGCGTCGGAGGTCGTCGAGGAGGACCCGGGGCGTCTCGCGTGGATCCGCGAGCGGCGCGAGCGGTTGCGCCGCGTCGTCCGCAAGCACGGCGAGAGCCTCGGCGACGTGCTCGTCTTCGCAGACGGGGCGCGCCGGCGCGCCGGCGAGCTCGCGGCGGCCGACGAGACGCGGTCGGCGCTCGTGGCGCGCCGTGCCGTCCTTGCCCGCGAGCTGGAGCTCGCCGAGAGCACGGTCGGTTCGGCGCGGCGCCGCGCCGCGCCGGCGTTGGCCCGCCAGGTCGAGCGGCACTTCGCGGACCTGGCCCTGCCGGGCGCCCGCCTCGAGGTCGCGCTCGCCGAGACCGGTCCGGCCGACGATGTCGAGCTCCTGCTCGCCTCGAACCCCGGCGAGCCGTTCCAGCCGCTCGCGCGGTCGGCGTCGGGCGGGGAGCTGGCGCGCACGATGCTCGCCGTGAGGCTGGTCCTCACGACGGGACCGCCGACGCTCGTGTTCGACGAGGTCGACGCCGGCATCGGTGGTGCCGCGGCCCTCGCCGTCGGACGCGCGCTCGCCGAGCTCGCGCACGAGCGCCAGGTGCTCGTCGTCACGCATCTCGCCCAGGTCGCCGCGTACGCCGACAGCCAGATCGCGGTGGCCAAGGTCCTCGACGGCGGGCGGAGCGTGACGACCGCCCGCGCCGTCGAGGGCGAGGAGCGGCTCGCGGAGCTCGCGCGCATGCTCTCGGGGCATCCCGACAGCGTGACGGCCCGCCGGCACGCCGCGGAGATCCTCGTCGCCGCAGGGCGCGCCTGAGCCGTCACGCCCGCGCCACCTGCGACCGGGACGGCCGGTCCCAGGTGGTCGCTGCTCCGGCGGCGCCGTGCCTGTAGCGTGGCCGGGGCGATCACCGGAGGAGACCGTGGCCAAGTTCGTGTTCGTGACCGGAGGCGTGTCGAGCTCGCTCGGCAAGGGCCTGACGGCGTCGTCGCTTGGCCGCCTGCTCAAGTCGCGCAACCTGCGGGTGACGATGTGCAAGCTCGACCCCTACATCAACTTCGACCCCGGCACGATGAACCCGTTCGAGCACGGGGAGGTCTTCGTCACAGAGGACGGCGGGGAGACCGACCTCGACCTCGGGCACTACGAGCGGTTCATCGACGAGAACCTCCACCGGAGCTCGAACGCGACGACGGGCCAGATCTACTCGGCGGTCATCCAGAAGGAGCGCCGCGGCGACTACCTCGGCAAGACGGTCCAGGTGATCCCCCACATCACCGACGAGATCAAAGAGCGCATCCGCCGCCTCGAGACTGCCGTGAAAGACGTCGACGTCGTCATCGTCGAGGTGGGCGGCACGGTCGGCGACATCGAGATCGTGCCGTTCCTCGAGGCCATACGGCAGTTCCGCCGGGAGGTCGGCCGGGAGAACGTCTGCTACGTCCACCTCACGCTCGTGCCCTACCTCGCGCCGTCCGGGGAGCAGAAGACGAAGCCGACGCAGCACTCCGTCACGGAGCTACGCAGCCGCGGCATCCAGCCCGATGTCATCGTCTGCCGGAGCGACCACCCGATATCCGAGCAGCTGAAGCGGAAGATCTCCCTGCTTTGCGACGTGTCGATCGACGCGGTCGTGTCCGCCGTCGACGCGAAGAGCATCTACGAGATCCCGCTCCTTCTCCACGAGGAGGGCTTCGACGACACGGTCTGCTCGATCCTCCGCCTCGACGGGCCGGGCCGCGAGATCGACCTGAGCTCCTGGGAGGCCTTTGTCTCCCGGGTCCTGTCCGCCACCGAGACCGTGCGCGTCGGTGTGATCGGCAAGTACGTCGACCTGCCCGACGCGTACCTGTCGGTGACCGAGGCGCTGCGCCACGCGGGCTTCCACCACGGCGTGCAGGTCGCGATCGAGTGGGTCCAGGCGAGCGAGGTGACCGGCATGCTCGCGGAGGCGCACCTCGGCGACCTCGACGCGATCGTCATACCCGGCGGGTTCGGCGAGCGCGGCGTCGAGGGCAAGATCGCCGCGGCGACCTACGCGCGGGAGCACGGCCTGCCCTGCCTCGGTCTGTGCCTCGGCCTCCAGGTCATGGTCATCGACTTCGCGCGGGGCGTCGCGGGGCTCGAGGGGGCGAACTCGAGCGAGTTCGACGGCGCGTGCGCGCACCGGGTCATCGACTTGATGGACGACCAGGCCGACGTCGTCGACCTCGGAGGCTCGATGCGCCTCGGCGCCTACGTCGCCCGGCTGCGGGCGGGCTCGCAGGTCGCCGAGCTCTACGGCGACACGACGGTGACCGAGCGGCACCGCCACCGCTACGAGGTGAACCCCCGCTACCGCGAGCGTCTCGAGCAGGCAGGTCTCGTCTGCTCCGGGTCGTCGCCCGACGGCCTGCTCGTCGAGTTCATCGAGCTCCCGTCCCACCCCTTCTGGATCGGCACGCAGGCGCACCCGGAGTTCAAGAGCCGCCCCGACCGCCCCCACCCGCTTTTTCGCGGCCTTGTCGCCGCGGGCCTCGAACGCGCCCGGGCCCGCGCTCCGCATCTGTTCGAGCTCGGTGCCGATGCCTCCTGAGCCCCCGTCGTTCCGCAGGATCGGCGAGCGCACCCGGCTCGAGCTCGGCTTCCTCGCCGTGGCGACCGGGACCTACGTCGGACCCGACGGCTTCACCTTCGAGCGGGACATCGTCCGCCACCCAGGCGCGGTGTGCGTGGTCGCGCTCGACGAGGCGTCCACGGTCGTCGCCGTGCGTCAGTACCGTGCAGCCGTCGACCAGCTCCTGCTCGAGATCCCCGCCGGGAAGATGGACGTCCCGGGCGAGGAACCGGCCGCCTGCGCCGCGCGCGAGCTGGCCGAGGAGGTCGGCCTCGCTGCGTCACGCTGGACGCCGCTCGGGACGTTCTTCAACTCGCCCGGCTTCACGGACGAGACGACCCACTGCTTTCTCGCCGAGGGCCTCTCCGCGGTCGAGACGTCGGCCCAGGGCATCGAGGAGGACCACATGACCGTCGAGCGGTTCGCGCTCGACGAGGTCGACGACCTCGTGGCGCGCGGCCTGCTCCTCGACGCGAAGACGATCGCCGCGTGCGCGCTCGCCCGCGGCGTGCTCGCCCGACGTGGCCCGGCCGGCGGCCGC
>DAHWHN010000001.1 GCA_027335685.1 Acidimicrobiaceae bacterium | reverse complement strand
TCGATGCACATGAACATGACGAGCACGTTGCGACGGACGAGGAGGCCCACCGCCCCGATCGTGAACAAGACCGCGGCAAGGGTCAGGTACCAGCTGGCGTCGACGCTCACCTCGAACCGACCTCCTCGTGGACGGCAACCTCGACGCCGTCGTCCTCGCCGTCGCCCTCGCCGGCGACGTCGGCACGGGCGCTCGCGCCGTCGTGCCGACCTCCCGGCTCGCCGGCCAGCTCGCCGTCGGGTTCGGGACCTGCCGGCTCGCCGGCACGCCGGTCCGGGCGCCGGGCGAGCACGACGGCACCGACGACCGCGACGACAAGGAGCGCCGAGGTCACCTCGAAGGGAACGAGGTAGGTGGTGAAGATCGCGCGACCGAGCACCTCGACGTTCGACTGCGAGCTGTTGAGCTTGCCCGACACCGAGTGTGCGCCCGTCGTCCACCTGCTGTGCGCGAGGAGGATGACCTCGGCCAGCACCATGCAGCCGAGGAGCAGGGCGACGAGACGTTGACCGCGGAACACGTCCGCGAGCACGCGCTCTTGGCGATCGACACCGAGGAGCATGATGACGAAGAGGAAGAGCACGACGATCGCGCCGGTGTAGACGATCACCTGGATGGCCGCGAGGAACTGGGCGTTCTCCTCGACGAAGAGCACCGCGACGCCGAACAGCGTCATGACGAGGGAGAGAGCCGCATGGACGGGGTTGCGCATCAAGACGACCCCGAGAGCGCCCACGACGCAGATCACGGCGGCGATGGCGAACGTGAGGGCGTCGGGGATCGTCGCCGCCGCCAGGACGTCGCCGCCCGTCACCGGACCCTCCCGCCGAGCCGGATCGGGATCTTGTTGCGTGACGCCGTCCGCACGGAGATGTTGCCGGTCGCCTCGTCGTCGCGCCGCCCGCTCTGGCCCGCCTCGGGCGGGCGCACGCCGTAGCCGAGCTCCCCGGACCACTGGACCTCGCCCTCGTACTGCGCCGCCCCGTTCGCCGCCGTCGCGCGCATCCATCCCGAGCTGTGCTGGTCCTCGCCCTCGCGCCAGTCCTCCCAGGGCAGGTGCTTCGGCATGCCGTCGTCGTCGACGACGAGCTCGTTCTTCGTGTAGATCGCGTCGGCCCGGCTCGTGAAGGAGAACTCGAAGAGCTTCGACTCCGTGATCGCCTCGGTCGGGCACGCCTCGACGCAGAGGTCGCAGTGGATGCACCGGAGGTAGTTGATCTCGTAGACGAAGCCGTAGCGCTCACCGGGGGAGGTCGGAGCGTCCGGGTCATTGTCCGCGCCGCGGACGTAGATGCAGTCGGCGGGGCACACGGCCGCGCAGAGCTCGCAGCCGATGCACTTCTCCATACCGTCCTCGTACCGGTTGAGGACGTGGCGACCGTGCGCGCGGGGCGGCTTCGGCTGCTTCTCCTTCGGGTACTGGCGCGTCACGCGTGGCTCGAGGACCTGCTTGAGCGTCACCTTGAAGCCGCCGAAGAAGCGGAGATCGTCGAACATGCCCATCGGTCAGCTCCCGGACTTCTCGGGGTCGAGTGTTCCCACCAGTCTCGGCATGCCAGCGACACGACCCCCGCCCGTCACGGCCGCGACGCCGTCCTGGCGCCGCCTGCCCACGCGGACGGCCTGGTAGAGCAGCCCGGCACCGACAGCTCCCGCCCCGAGCAAGGCAAAGCCCCAGGCCACGGACACGATAACGCCTGCGACGACGAGCAGCCAGCCGAGCGAGAGCGGGATGAGGCGCTTCCAGCCCAGGTCCATCAGCTGGTCGTAGCGCATCCGGGGCAACGAGGCGCGGATCCAGACCTGGACGTAGCAGAAGACAACCGTCTTGCCGACGAACCACGCGATCGGCCACAGCCACGTGAGGAAGTGGAAGCCGGGACCGTCCGGACCGCCGAAGAACAGCGTCACCGCGACGGCCGACATGGTGATCGTGTTCATGAACTCGGCGAGGTAGAAGAGCGCGAAGCGCAGCGACGAGTACTCGGTGTTGAACCCACCGCCGAGCTCAGACTCCCCTTCTGCGAGGTCGAAGGGCGGGCGGTTCATCTCGGCCGTCGACGCGATGAGGAAGATCACGAAGGGCACGATGCCGAGTCGCAGGACGTTCCACTGCCAGAAGTGGTGCGCCTGGGACTCGACGATGGCGCGCGTCGACAGCGAGTGCGACTCGAGCACGACGGTCACGACCGTCAGCCCGAGCGCCGCCTCGTAGGAGATCATCTGCGCGGACGCACGGATCGAGCCGAGAAGCGGGTACTTCGAGCCCGACGACCACCCGGCGAGCATCGTCCCGTACACCGCGACCGAGCTCAGGGCGAGGAGGAACAAGATACCCATCGGCGGGTCGGCGACCTGCAGCTCCACCACGTGGTGTGCGATCGTGACCACGCCCCCGACGGGAACGATCGCGAACATCAAGAACGCGGGCACGACGGCGAGCAGCGGCGCGAGCCGGAACACGAACCGGTCGGCCCGGTCCGGGAGAAGGTCTTCTTTGAAGAAGAGCTTCGTCCCGTCGGCGAGCGACTGCAGCAGCCCGAACGGTCCGGCCCTGTTCGGACCGATCCGGTCCTGCATGTCGGAGATGACCTTGCGCTCGAACCAGACCATCAGCATCGTCGCAACGAGCAGCGCCGCGAACGCGACGACGGCCTTGACGACGACGATGACGATGACGGCGAGCCCGACGCCGTGCGCGAAGAGCGGGTCTGGCATCAGATGATCGTCTCCAGTCGCACGTCGGTCACGCTTGCGCCCGCCTCGACGAGGAGCGAGGCGGCCGACGGTGCCGCCGTCCCGTCGTCCGAGCGGGCGCGGCCGGGATTTGCTGGCAGGGCGACAACATGACGCTCGAGCGTGTCGTCGGCGACGGTCCCGACCTCCGCCTCTCGACCCCCCGCGCGCACTTTGAGCATCTCCCCGGGAGCAACGCCAAGTCGTGCGAGCTCGGCCGGGTGGACGGCGAGCACGTCCTGGACGGCGAGCGGCGCGAGCGACGGGCTCGCGCCGACGAGGGTGCCGCCGTCGTAGAGCGACCGCCGGACGACGAGCCTGTACGAGTAGGCGTCCAGTCGTGGCGCGGTCGCGACCGCCGGCGTCGGGACCCACTCGAGCAGGCCAGGGCGCGGGGGGGCGCCGTCGCCACTCCGGACGGCGTCGTCGCCTGCACCGCCGAGCGGGACCGCGGCACCGACACGCAGCGGCGCACCCTGCTCGTCGGTCGCCGTGATGCCCGGCGTCGCCATCGGGTCGAGCCGGCGGGCGGCGGCACGCCTGCCGATCTCGACCGGCACGGCGCCGAGCGGGACGACGAGGCCGTCGCGACCACCGGGGCGCGCGAGGAGCTCGGGCGAGACACCGCGGTAGGCCGGGGCGACTCGCTCGATCTCCTCGGAGATCGACTCGAGGTTGTCGAAGCCGAGGTCGGCTTCGAGGCGCCGCGCGAGCTCGGAGGCGACGGTCCAGGCCGGCCACGCCGTGCCAGGCGGGATGACCTTGGCCGCAAGTCGGCTGACGCGACCCTCGAGGTTCGTCGTCGTGCCGGAGCGCTCGGCGTCGCCGGACACTGGCAGGACGACGTCGGCGTACGCCGACGACGCGTCGGGGTGCGTCCCGAGCGCGACGAGGAACGGCACGCCTTCGAGGGCAGCCTTCGCGAGCTCACGGTCCGGGAAGTCGGCCAACGGGTCGGCGCCGAGGAGCACGAGCATCTTCAGGTCGCCCGCCGCAGCGGCAGCGAGGATGCCCGCCGCATCGCGCCCGCGCTCGGCGGGCAGGGGCGCGCCCCACGCGTCGGCGAACCAGCTCGCCGCCTCCGCGGCGACGACCCGGCCCGGGAGGACCCCGGGTGCGAGACCCATGTCGAGCGCGCCGAAGACGTTCGACCTGCGCAGGGCCGGCAAGAAGCGCGCGGCGGGCAGTGCCGCGCGCAGGAGGGCGGCCGCCGCGGCGATTCCGTCCGCGCTCTCGGCGAGCGACGGGCGCCCGAGCACGACGACGACGCCGCTTCCCCGTCGACCGGAGTCGCCCGCGTCGAGAACGTCGCGAGCCCGGCGCAGCTCGTCCGCCGAGACGCCCGCGACGTCCGTCGCCGCGTCGTGCGAGACGAGTGCGGCGACGAGCTGCGCAACCTCGCCAGGCCGGTGCGCGAGCCGCAACGTCGCGAGCGTGCTGGTCGAGCCCGCCAGCGGCGAGCACTCCACGAGCGCGCTACCCCGGCCGACCGCGGCACGAAGTCGCAGGTAGAGAACGGGGAGCTCGTCGCGGAGGTCGCCCGAGAGCACGAGCAGGACACGCGCCGAGGACGCCTCGTCGATCGTGGCGCGAGGGAGACCGAGCACGAGCTCGGCGGGCAGGCCGTCGCCGAGCTGGGCGTCGACGGAGTCGGTCTGCAGGACGACCCGTGCGAGCTTGGACCAGGCGTACGCGTCCTCGTTGCTCAGGCGCGCGCCGCCGACGACCCCGATCGCCGCTCCGCCTCCGGTGCCGTGCGCGTGGCGGACGCCTGCGGCGACCTCGCCGAGGGCCTCGTGCCAGCGGGCCGGGACCATCGTGCCGTCGCGGCGCACGAGCGGGTTGCGCAGGCGGTCGGGCGCGTTCACGGCCTCGAAGCCGTACCGGCCCTTGTCGCACAGCCAGCTCTGGTTGACCGGGTCGGCGTCGACGCCGAGGTAGCGCACGAGCGCCCCGGCGGACGACTGCGCGACGATCCGGCAACCGACCGAGCAGGTCGTGCACGTCGTCTCGACCTGCTCGAGGTCCCACGGGCGCGACTTGAAGCGGTACGCCGGGGCCGTCAAGGCGCCGACCGGGCAGATCTGGACGGTGTTGCCGCTGAAGTACGAGCTGAAGGGGCGGTCCGGGAAGGGGGACACCTCGATGCTCGGGCCCCGGAAGGCGAAGTCGATCGACGCGTCCCCGGCGATCTCGTCCGCGAAGCGGGTGCAGCGCGCGCACTGGATGCAGCGCTCGCGGTCGAGGTAGACGAGCGGACCGATCGCGATCGGCTTGGCCCAGTGCCGCTTCTCCTCGACGAAGCGGCTCTCGCCGGGGCCGTGGGACAGCGCCTGGTCCTGCAGCGGGCACTCGCCGCCCTTGTCGCACACAGGGCAGTCGAGCGGGTGGTTGACGAGGAGGAACTCGAGCACTCCCTCCTGGGCCTTGCGCGCCTTCGGCGAGCCCGTGACCACCTCCTGACCTTCGGCGACTCGCAGGTAGCAGGCCGGCTGCAAGCTGAACCCGCGAGGCCCCGAGACCTCGACGAGGCACATACGGCACATCCCGACGGGCTCCATCCGAGGGTGGTAGCAGAACCTCGGGATGTAGACACCGGCCCGCTCCGCGGCCTCGATGACGAGCTCGCCGGGCTCCGCCTCGACCGCGTGCCCGTCCACGACGACGTGCACCGGCTCGGGGGCGCTCATCGGGCGGCCCGCATCGGGCACACGCCGTCTTTCACGTGGCGCAGGAACTCGTCGCGGAACATGCGGATGCCGGACGCGACCGACGACGGGATCGAGGGTCCGAGGACGCAGATGGTGGTCTGCTGCGGTGGCCAGGACACCCCGGGGGCTATGTTGTCACACGCATCCATCAACAAGTCGAGGTCCGCCTCCCGGCCATTGCCCTCCTCGATGCGGCGCATGATCTTCTCGATCCAACCGCTGCCCTCGCGGCAGGGCGTGCACTGGCCGCAGGACTCACGGGCGAAAAAGCGAGTGATCCGCCACGCCGCGCGCACCGCGCAGGTCGTGTCGTCCATGACGACGACCGAGCCGGAGCCGAGCATCGACCCGGCTCGACCGACCGCGTCCTGGTCGAGACCGAGGTCGACCTGGTCGGGGCCGAACCACGGAGCCGACACCCCACCGGGGATGAAGGCCTTCAGCTCGCCACCGTCGCGGATGCCGCCGCCGAGCGCGGGGTCGTAGATCAGGTCACGGAAGGTGGTCTTCGACATCTCGAGCTCGTACCAGCCCGGCCGCTCGACGCGTCCGGACAGGGCGAACAGCCGCGTACCGGTCGAGGAGCCTTGGCCGAGCGCAGCGAACGCGGCGCCTCCGTTCAACACGATCCACGGAAGGTTCGAGACCGTCTCGATGTTGTTGACGACGGTCGGGGCACCGTAGAGGCCGATCGCCGCCGGGAAGTACGGCGGCTTGATGCGCGGGAAGCCCCGCTTGCCCTCGAGGCTCTCGAGCAGGGCCGTCTCCTCGCCGCAGATGTAGGCGCCGGCTCCCGGGTGGACCACGAGGTCGAGCGAGAAGTCCGAGCCGAAGATCCGGGACCCGAGCGCTCCGTGGGCGTACGCGTCGTTGCAGGCCTGCTGGAGACGCTCGAGACCGAGGGCGAACTCGCCACGGCAGAAGACGAAAGCCTGGCTGACGCCCAACGCGAAGGCCGCTATGACGGCGCCTTCGATGACCTGGTGCGGATCGCGCTCGACGAGCAGGTGGTCCTTGAACGTCGCGGGCTCGCTCTCGTCGCCGTTCACGACGAGGTACGACGTGTCGGCCTTGCGGAGCATGGACCACTTGCGCCCCGCGGGGAAGCCTGCTCCGCCACGCCCGAGAAGGCTCGCCTTGTCGACCTCCTCCCGCACGGCGTCCGGACCGAGCGCGATCGCACGCCGCAGGCCGTCGTAGCCACCGGTCGCGAGATAGCGCTCGAGAGTGTAGGAGTCGTCGTAGCCCATCCGGCTCGTGACGATGGGTGCGGCCTCGGTGATCACGGTGCTGTCCCTCCTGCCGCCGGGTCACCGTGCCGCTCGGCCTCGCCGGTCGGATCCGTGGCGAGGAGCCCGACCGTCCGCTCGACGCGGCACAAGATCCCGTGCCGGGGCACCTCGTCGGCGCGCGCTCCCGAGCGGAGGTCCTCGACGAGCTCGTCGAAACCGTCCGGGTCGAGGGGCCCGACGAAGCGGTGGTTGACCTGGACGCACGGTGCGGCGTCGCACCCGGCGAGGCACTCGGCCTCCTCGAGGGTGAACTCGCCGTCGCCCGTCGTCTGGCCGACGCTCACCCCGAGACGGTCCTCGGCGTGCTCGAGCAGCTCGTAGGCCCCGGCGAGCATGCAGGCGATGTTCGTGCAGACGGCGACGACGTGGCGACCGACGGGCTCGGTGTGGAGCATGTCGTAGAACGTGGCGGTGCCGTGCACCTCGGCCGGGGTGACGCCGACGAGCCCTGCGATGTCCTCCATCGCCTCCGGCGTGAGCCAGCCGTCCTGGGCCTGGGCGAGATGGCACAGCGGGATGAGCGCGGACCGGGGCTCGGGGTAGACGGCCACGAGGCGCCGCGCACGTTCGAGGTTCTCCTCGTTGAGGCGCGCCATCAGCGGTCCACCTCGCCGAGCACCGGGTCGACCGAGGAGAGGATGGCGATCGCGTCGGCGAGCAGGCTGCCGCGCAGCAGCGCGGGGACACTCTGCAAGTTGACGAAGCTCGGGCCACGCCAGTGCATCCGGTACGGCTTGTTCGACCCGTTCGAGACGATGTAGCAGCCGAGCTCGCCGCGGGGCGACTCGATCGACGCGTAGACCTCGCCGGCCGGGGGCTCGAAGCCGCGGGTGTAGAGCTTGAAGTGGTGGATGAGTGCCTCCATCGACTCGTCGATGCGGGCGCGCGGCGGTGGGGTGATCTTCTTGTCCTGGACCTTGTAGTCCCCGCCCGGCATCTTCTCGACCACCTGGCGGACGATCCGTATGGACTCGCGCACCTCGTTCAGCCGGACCGCGTACCGGTCGAAGGTGTCGCCGACGGTGCCGACGATCACGTCGAAGTCGACCTCGTCGTAGGCGAGGTACGGGATCGACTTGCGGAGGTCCCACGGCACGCCTGCGGCGCGCAGGATCGGCCCGGTCGCCGACATCGCGAGGGCGAGGTCAGGGCCGATGATCCCGACGCCCTCGGTCCGCTCGCGGAAGATCGGCTGTCCCGTCAAGAGCTCGTCGTACTCGTCCAGACGACCGGCGATCGTGTCGACGATCACCGAGACGTCGTCCTCCCAGCCGTCCGGCAGGTCCGCCGCGACCCCACCCGGCCGGATGTAGTTGTGGTTCATCCGCAGGCCGGTGGTCTTCTCGAAGAACGACAGGATCATCTCGCGCTCGCGGAAGCCGAAGATCATCATCGTCGTCGAGGCCAGGTCCATTCCGTTCGTGGCGGCCCACATGACGTGGGAGGAGATCCGGTTGAGCTCGGACATGAGCATCCGGATCCAGGTCGCACGGGCCGGTAGCTCCACGTCGAGCAGCTTCTCGACCGCGAGGCTCCACGCGAGCTCGTTGTTGAGCGGGGAGAGGTAGTCCATACGCGTGACGTTCGTCGCGCCCTGGACGTAGGTGAGCTCCTCGGCGGTCTTCTCCATGCCCGTGTGCAAGTAGCCGACAACGGGCTTCGAGCGCAGCACCGTCTCGCCCTGAAGCTCGAGCATCACCCGGAGCACCCCGTGCGTCGAGGGGTGCTGCGGCCCGAGGTTGATGATCATCGTCTCGCCGTCGCCGAAGTGCGCGTCGGCGGCGCCTCCCGCACCTGCGGGGTCCACCGCGACAGCCGCGTCCTCGGGCAGGCGCAGCACCGCGCCACGCTCGATCAGCAGCTCGATCTCGTCGGTCTCCCCGACGAGGGCGAGCTCCTGGTCCCCTTCGCTCGTCTCGGCCTCGAAGAGCCTCTCGAGCTCCTCCTCGCCGACGTCCCCGTCCTCGCCCGCGCTCCCGGCGCCGTCGCTCGTGCCCGGCCGCTCGGGGTCTCGGTCGCCGCCCGCGTCCGGGATCCAGCTCGACCCGGCGACCCGGGTGTCCATCTCGTCGCTCATCGCGGGCCCGGGGCCTCTTTGAACTGGACCGGGACGCGCCCGACTCCGTAGTCCTTGCGCAACGGGTGGCCTTCCCAGTCCTGAGGCATCAAGATCCTCGTCATGTCCGGGTGGTCGGTGAAGACGATGCCGAACAGGTCGTACGCCTCGCGCTCCATGTTCTCGACGCCCGGGTAGAGGTAGAACAGCGTCGGCACCACCGCGTCGTCGGCAGGGACCTGGACGCGCACGCGGACGTAGCGCCGGCGGCTGTGGCTCAAGAGGTTGACCACGATCTCGAACCGCTCGCCGACGACGGCGGGGGGAAGCGCCCGGTCCATATGCGTCAGGTAGTCGACGGCGCACAGGTCCGAGCACGTCACGAAGCCTGCATCCTTCAGCGCGGAGACCACCGCCACGTAGCGCTCGCGCGCGCAGAACACGACCTCGTCGCCACGGAAGAACGCGGTGGGCACGTCGGCGAGCTCGGCGAGCTCGGCCGCGAGCGGTCGGGGCGCGGCGCCGCCGAGGGGCGCGGCGGCTCCCGGCACGCTCTCGTCGACCATCAGCGCGGCGTCCCGAGGTGGACGGGACGCTCGAGAGGTTGCGTCCATCCCGGCACCTCGGCGGCGAGGTCGACACCCGCGCCGGCACCGGCCACGGCGCGCCGGCGCGTGATCTCCCCCGTCCGCACCTTCTCGTGCAGGGTCAAGATCGCGTGCATCAGGGTCTGCGGGCTCGGAGGGCAGCCCGGTGCGTAGACGTCCACGGGAACGACCTGGTCGACGCCCTGGACGATCGCGTAGTTGTTGAACATGCCCCCCGTCGACGCGCACACGCCCATCGAGATGACCCACTTCGGCTCCACCATCTGGTCGTAGACCTGGCGGAGCACGGGTGCCATCTTCTGCGAGACGCGTCCGGCGACGATCATGAGGTCCGCCTGCCGCGGCGACGGCTGGAACACCTCCATGCCGAAGCGGGCGAGGTCGAAGTCGGCCGCCCCCGCCGCCATCATCTCGATCGCGCAGCAGGCGAGGCCGAACGTCGCCGGCCACATCGAATGCTCTCGTGACCATTTGACGAAGTCCTCGAGCTTGCCCGTCAGGAAGTTGTGGTTGAGCGACTCGAGCCCGGTCCAGGATGCCATGACGCTCCCTACGCTGCTTCGCCGGTGCCGGGCCCGACGCGGCGGACGGTCGAGCTCGTCGTGCGGGCCTCGACGGCGACGATCGGTCGCACGCGGCGCACCGGGCCCCAGTCGAGAGCTCCGTTGGCGACGAGGTACAACAGCGAGAAGAACGCCGCCGCGGCGAAGACGATGATCTCGACCAGGCCGAAGCGTCCGAGCTGGTTGAACACGACTGCCCACGGGAACAGGAAGATCACCTCGATGTCGAAGATCACGAAGATCATGGCGACGAGGTAGAAGCGGACGGGAAAGCGTTGCGGCGGCTCGTTCGCAGGCACGATGCCGCACTCGTAGGGCGCCTCTTTCGCCGAGGTCGGCCGCTTCGGCGCCAGCAGCTTGGACGCGAGGATCGAGATGCCCGCGAACGCGAGGGCGAGGACGAACAGCACGAAGATCGGGAGGTAGCTGTCGAGGCTTCCCATACGCCAACGGTTCTACCACGGCTCCCCCGTCGCGGGCATATCCGCCCGTCTGGCGGTCTAGGCGCCGACCACCGACCGCCACCGGTAGTGTCGTGGCGTGACCGGCACCTCGGCGTCCGCACGCCCCACACCGCCACGGCCGCGGACGCTCAGGTGCGACGTGCTCGTCGTCGGCGCAGGCCCCTCCGGCTCGGCAGCGGCGTACTGGCTCGCAGACGCAGGCTACGACGTCCTCGTCGTCGAGAAGAAGCACTTCCCGAGGGTGAAGACCTGCGGCGACGGCCTCACGCCGCGCTCAGTCCGCCAGCTCGAGGACATGGGCCTCGGCGAGAGCCTTCGGCGGCACCACCGCTACGACGGGCTGCGCGCGCTCGCGTTCGGCAAGGAGCTCGAGCTTGCGTGGCCGACGCATCCCGCCTTCCCCTCCCACGGCTACGTGGTGACACGAGCGGACCTCGACGCGCTCGTCGCGGCGAGGGCGCAGGCCGCTGGAGCCACGCTCTGGCAGGGTGCGGAAGCCGTCGCGCCGCTCGGCGCGGGCGCCGGTGCCGGCGGCCCGGCGGGCGGGGCGGTCGTGCTCGACCACGACAGCGGCTCGCGCAGCGAGGTGTCCGCCCGCTACGTGGTCGTCGCCGACGGTGCGAACTCCCGCTTCGGGCGCGCGCTCGGCGTCACACGGGACAAGTCGATCCCTCTCGGCATGGCCATACGGGGCTACTACGAGTCGCCCCGGCACGCGGAGACCTTCATCGAGTCCCACCTCGACATCCGGGACAACGCCGGCAAC
This sequence comes from Acidimicrobiaceae bacterium, assembly GCA_027335685.1. Classification (GTDB taxonomy): domain Bacteria; phylum Actinomycetota; class Acidimicrobiia; order Acidimicrobiales; family Bog-793; genus JAJZCK01. The sequence continues at coordinate 27,223 of DAHWHN010000001.1, read as the reverse complement.
GTCGTGCCAGGCTACGGCTGGATCTTCCCGCTCGGGGACGGACGCGTCAACGTCGGCATCGGCGTCCTCTCGACCTTCGCGGGCTGGAAGCAGCTCAACACCACCAAGCTCATGGAGTCCTTCGTCGCCTACGCGCCCGAGTCCTGGTGCCTGTCCCCCGCCTCGTCGCTCGGACCGCCCACGGGAGGACGGCTCCCGATGGGGCTGTCCGTCGGCCCGCACGTCGGGCCGGACTACCTGCTCGCTGGCGACGCAGGCGGGTCGATCAATCCCTTCAACGGCGAGGGCATCGCCTACGGCTACGAGACCGGCCGGCTCGCCGCGGCGACGATCGCCGAAGCCATCGTCGGGTCCGACCCGGCGCACCTGTCGAGCTATGACGACCGCCTGTCGGAGATCTACGGGCTCTACTACAAGGTCGGCAGCGCGTTCATGAAGCTGATGGGTCGCGGCGAGCTGATGCGGCTGTTCGTCGGGACGGGCATGTACTCGAGGCCGCTCATGGAGCACGTGCTCACGATCATGTCGAACCTGGTCCGCGACGACGAGCTCGGGCCGGCCGAGGCGGCCTACCGGAGCGTCGCCGCCCTCGTGCGGCGCGCCGGCTGAGGCTCCGGCCCGCGCAGCTCAGGCGCGCGCCATCTCGGCCGCAGCGCTTCGCGCCGCGGCCACGGTGGTCGCGATCTCCTCGTCGCCGTGCGCGAGCGACGTGAAGGCGACCTCGTACGGGCTCGGGGCGAGAGCCACGTTGCGCGCAGCCATCGCGTTGAAAAACGCCCGGTAGCTGTCGGTTGCGGCTGCCTTGCGAGCGCCCGCGTGGTCACGCACCGGCTCGGCCGAGAAGAAGATCCCGAACAGTGTGCCGACGACGGGAACCTGGGCTGCGATGCCGACCGACGCGAAGGCGTCCGCCAGCCCCGCGCCGAGGGTCGCGACCTTGGCGCCGAGCTCCCGGTAGACGTCGGGCACCAGCAGGTCGAGGGCGGCGGCACCGGCGGCCGTGGCGAGAGGATTGCCCGAGAGCGTCCCCGCCTGGTACACCGGACCGAGCGGGGCGAGGTTCTCCATCAGGGCTCGTGCGCCGCCGAGGGCCGCGAGCGGAAGCCCGCCGCCGACGACCTTGCCGAAGCACCACAGGTCCGGGGAGACACCGTACAACCCGCTCGCACCGGACCGGCCGAGCCGGAAGCCGGTGATCACCTCGTCGAACACGAGCAGCGCGCCCACGTCGTCGCACGCGGCGCGCAGGCCGGCGAGGAAGCCGGCCTCCGGTGCGACGAGCCCCATGTTCGCCGCGACCGGCTCGACCACCACGCAGGCGACCCTCTCGTCGAGCTCGGGTACGACGTTGTACGGAACGACGACGGTGTCGGCGACGGCATGCGCCGGAACGCCCGCCGACGACGGCAGCCCGAAGGTCGCGAGGCCGCTTCCGCCGGCGGCGAGGAGGGCGTCGGAGTGGCCGTGGTAGCAGCCGGAGAAGATGACGATCCTGTCCCGACCTGTCGCACCGCGCGCGAGGCGGACGGCGGTCATGACCGCCTCGGTCCCCGAGGAGACGAAGCGGACCATCTCGCAGCCCGGCACCGCCGCGGTCACCCGCTCCGCGAGCTCGACCTCGCCCGCCGTCGGCGCTCCGAAGGTCGTGCCGCGTGACGCCGCGTCGCGGACCGCGGCCACGAGCGCCGGGTGCGCGTGACCGAGGATGGACGCGCCCCAGGACTGCACGTAGTCGAGGTAGCGACGACCGTCCACGTCGACGACGTACGCGCCCTCCGCGCGGTCGACGAACCAGGGCGTCCCGCCGACCGCCCCGAACGCGCGGACCGGGGAGTCGACGCCGCCCGGCAGCACCGCGGTCGCCCGGACGTAGAGCTCCCGGCTGCGCTCGCCGGCGTGCCCCGGGAGCGGCGCCCGGTCGCCCCCGGCGCCGCTCACGCCTCGGTCGCCCGCTCGCCGCCGAGGATCTCGGCGACCTCGCGGGCGAAGTAGGTGAGGATGATGTCCGCTCCTGCCCGGCGGATGGCACCGAGGGTCTCGAGGACGACCGCGTCCCGGTCCAGCATCCCTCGCTCGGCCGCCGCGCAGATCATCGCGTACTCGCCGCTCACCTGGTAGGCCGCGACCGGGACGTCGAGCTCGCGGCGAGCCTCGGCGATCACGTCGAGCGAGGTGACCGCCGGCTTGACCATCACGATGTCGGCGCCTTCCTCGACGTCGAGGCGCAGCTCGGCGAGGGACTCACGTCCGTTCGCGGGGTCCTGCTGGTAGCTGCGGCGGTCCCCGCCCCCTGCGATCTCGACGTCGACGGCGTCCCGGAACGGCCCGTACAACGCAGAGGCGTACTTCGCGCCGTACGCGAGGATCCCGACATCGTCGTGCCCCGCCGAGTCCAGGGCCGCGCGGATCGCGCCGACCTGGCCGTCCATCATGCCGCTCGGCGCGACGAGGTCGGCACCCGCCGCGGCCTGGGCGAGCGCGACCTCGGCGTAGCGCTCGAGGGTCGCGTCGTTGTCGACCTCGCCGCGCCGGCCGATCAGCCCGCAGTGTCCGTGGTCGGTGTACTCGTCGAGGCACAGGTCCGGCACGAGCACGACGTCGTCGCCGAAGGCGTCGCGAAGATCGCGCACCGCCACCTCGACGACGCCGTCGGGGTCCGACGCCCCCGACCCGGCCGGGTCCTTGTGCTCAGGCACCCCGAACAGCACGAGGGCCGGGATGCCGAGGGACACGAGCCGGCGGGCCTCCGCGACGAGCGACGCGCGGCTGTGCTGGACGACGCCGGGAAGCGTGGCGATCGGACGCGGCTCGGCGAGACCCTCGCGCACGAAGAGCGGGGCGACGAGGTCCGCGACGTCGAGGCGCGTCTCCGCGACCAGCCGGCGCAGCGCCGACGTGCGACGCAGTCGGCGCATGCGCCGGACAGGGTAGCCCACGGCTTGCGAGCCTAACGCCCCGACGAGGACGCGAACGCCGAGAGGGCATCGACGACGCCGGCGACCGTGTGGTGCCCGGCCTCGACGCAAACGCGGATCCCCGCCGACTCCGCCGCAGCGGTCGTGACCGGACCGATCGACGCGACGACCGGCGGCACGCCCTTGCGGTCCACAACCTCGAGGAAGCCTTCGACGGTCGAGGCCGACGTGAACACGACGGCGTCTGCCCGGGCGACCTCGTCGAGGGCCGCGCGGCCCGGCGTCGCGCGCGCGCTCTGGTACGCGACGACGGCGTCGACGTCCCAACCGAGAGCCGCGAGGCCGTCGGCGACGACCGGCCGGGCGGCCGCTGCCTGGGCGAGCAGGACCCGGCCGGGTCGTCCGGACGCGCGCACGTCGAGTGCACGGAACGCGTCGACGAGCCCTTCGGCGACGAAGCGGTCGGGGACGAGATCGGGGACGATACCGGCACGGCGCACGGCGGCGGCGGTCGCCGGTCCGACTGCCGCGACGCGTGCGCGGCCGAGGCTGCGGGCATCGCGGATCAAGCCGAGCAGCCTCTCCGCACCGTTTGCAGACGTGACGACCACCCAGTCGTAGACGGCGAGCCGGTCTGCTGCGGCGCGCAGCGCGGCCCCGCCGTCCTCGGGGTCGCGGATCTCGACGACCGGGAGCTCGACGACGCTCGCTCCTGCGCGTTCGAGCAGCGCGACGAGCGGGGCGCTGCTCGACGCCGCCCGGGTCACCACGACGCGCCAGCCGGCAAGCGGGCGGTCCTCGTAGGAGGCGAGGCGCAGAGCCGCGACCTCCCCGACGACGATCGTGGCCGGGCTCTCGACGTCGACCGCGTCGAGCTCGCCGAGCGTCGTCCGGACCGACCGCTGCTGCGGCGACGATCCTCGCTCGACGACGAGCACCGGGGTCGAGGGCGCCCGACCCGCCGACAGCAGGCGACCGGCGACGAGCGCCCGCTGCGCTGCGCCCATCAGCACCACGACCGTGCACCTCGCCTCGGCGAGCCGCCCCCAGTCCACGCCCGGTCCGGTGCTCGACACGTCGTGGCCGCTCACGACCGCAAAGCCGCTCGCGACCCCACGGTGGGTGAGCGGGACCCCGGCGCACGCGGCGACGGCGGTCGCCGCCGACACGCCGGGGACGACCTCGTAGTCGACCTCGGCCGCAGCGAGAGCGATCGCTTCCTCGCCCCCTCGGCCGAACACGTAGGGATCGCCGCCCTTCAGGCGTACGACCACCCGAGCTTCGCGCCCGAGCGCGACGAGGAGCGCGTTCGTCTCCTCCTGGCTCGTCGGGGCCGAGCCTGCGGACTTGCCGACGTCGACGAGGCGCGCCGTCGGCGGCGCGAGATCGAGGATGCGCGGGCCGATCAGGCGGTCGTGCACGACGACCTCGGCCGAGCGGAGCAGCTCGGCCCCACGCACCGTGAGCAGACCGGGATCGCCGGGACCGGCACCGACCAGGTAGACGGTCACGGCGCGTCGACGTCGGGTGGCGCCGTCCGGCTCACGCCGGGGCCGTCCCGCACGACGGGCGCCCCGCCGTCGAGCGCGAGGATCTCCTCGGCGACGGCGGTGCCGAGCGCGACGGGGTCCTCGCCGACCGAACGGCGTCGTCGGACCGAGCCGCCGTCGATGCTCGCGACGAGGGCGTCGAGCGTGACCGGGCCGCCCGGGTCGCCGCTCCCCGACGTCGTCGCCAAGGCCGCGACGGGCGCGTCGCAGCCGCCACCGAGGCGCGCGAGGAACGCCCGCTCGGCGAGGACGCACCGGTGGGGACCGGTGAGATCGATCCGGCCGAGGAGCTCCCGCAGCTCGGCGTCGTCCTCGCGGCAGCGCAGGGCGAGGGCTCCCTGGCCGACCTGGGGCAGCACGACCGAGACAGGCAGCACCTCGTCGGCCCGGTGCTCGAGGCCGAGGCGACGCAGTGCCGCGAGGGCGACGACGACGGCGCCCCCGTCGGGCACCTTGCCGAGGCGGGTCGCGATGTTGCCGCGCAACTCGGAGAAGTGCAGGTCCGGTCGGACGTGCGCGAGCTGCGCCCGGCGGCGGGGTGCACCCGTCGCGACGGTCGCGCCGGGGGCGAGGTCCTCGAGCGAGCGACCGACGAGGACGTCGCGGGGGTCCGACCGGTCCGGGACGCACGCGAGCACGAGACCGGCGGCCGGATCCGTCGAGGGGAGGTCCTTCGCGGAGTGCACGGCGACATCCGCGCGGCCGTCGAGCACGGCGCGCTCGACCTCCACGACGAAGACGCCCTGACCGGCGAAGCTGCCGAGCGGGACGTCGCCGCGCCGGTCGCCGGTCGTCTCGACGACCACGAGCTCGACCTCGAGGTCCGCGTCGAGCCGGCGCAGGAGCTCGCCGACACGTCGCGCCTGGACGAGAGCGAGCTCGCTCCCTCGGGTCGCGAGGCGCACCCGCCTCGAGCTCACCACGGCAGGCCATCGCGCGTGCTCCGTGCAGAACCCCGTGCCATCCCGGCTCCTAGAGGGCGAACAGCTGGCGGAGCGCCTCGGCGAGGCGCTCGCCACGAGCCGAGCCCGCTGCGGACTTGACCTGCACGGTCGGCTCGTGGAGGAGCTTCGCGACGAGCCGGCGCGAGAAGGCCTCGATCGCCGCGCGGTCGTCCGCGTCGAGCCGGTCGAGCCGCGAGCCGATGCGGGCGAGCTCCTCGACCCTCACCTGCTCGCAAGCGGCACGCAGCGACGCGACGACGGGCGCGACGGATCGCGCGAGGACACCGGTCCGGTAGCGCTCGAGCTCCTCGTCGACGATCTCCCGCACACGGTCGAGCTCACCGCGGCGCGCCTGCATCTGGGACTCGGCATGCGCGCGGAGGTCGTCGAGGTCGAGCAGGGTCACGCCCGCCAGGTCCCGCACGCCGGGCTCGACGTCGCGGGGAACGGCGGCGTCGACGACGAGCAGCGGACGGCTCCCGCGTGGACCGAGGAGGGACGCCGTCGTGGCGACGTCGAGCAGCGGCGCGTCGGCACTCGTCGCCGTGAGCAGGACGTCGGCATGCGCCAGCTCGGATGCGAGCGCTCGCAGGTCGCCGGCACGGCCGCCAGCCGCCTCCGCGACGGGCTGGGCCCGCGCACCGTCGCGGGCGAGGACGACGACCTCGGCCCGACCGGGCGCGTCGGACAGGGCCGCGGCGAGGCTCTCCCCCATCTCGCCCGCTCCGACGACGACGACCCGCAGTCCCTCGAGCGTCCCGCCGTTGCGCTCCGTCACGAGCGCGACGGCGACGTGCGCGAGGGAGGTGACGCCGCGCGCGATGGCCGTCTCGGTGCGCACGCGCTTGCCGACCTCGAGCGCGTGGCGAAACAGGCCGCCGAGCACCGGACCAGCCGCCCGCTCTGCACGGGCCTGCTCCGCGGCTCGCCGGACCTGCCGCAGGATCTCCCCTTCGCCGAGGACCGCCGAGTCGGCCCCCGCGGCGACCTCGAACAGGTGCCGTGCGGCGGCGTCGTCGTAGGCCACGCTGAGGCCGTCCTCGATGGCCGACCCGGCTCCGTGCGACGTCGCTGCCCGGGAGTGGAAGAACGCGTTGATGTCTGCGAGCCCGTCGTGGAACCGCTCGAGGACGGCGTAGACCTCCGTCCGCATACAGGTCGAGAGGACGACGGCTTCGGACAGGTGCGGACTGTCGCAAAGCCGCGACAGCGCCTTCGGCAGGTCGCGGTCGGCGACCGCGACGCACTCGAGCACGTCGAGGGGCGCGTCGCGCTCGTGGAGACCGACGACCACGACAGACACCAACGACCACCTCCTGACCGCCTGCAGGCTAACGCCGCTCGAGGGGGCGGCGGCCTGCGCGCCGGGGAGGACCGCGACGACGTGGTGCCGGGAGCGCCCCGGCACCTCCGGCCCGCACCGGGACGCTCGCTCAGCCCGGTGGGCCGCCCGCCACCTCCACCGACGGGGCCGAACGCGCCGCGTAGAACGTGAGGACCTGGAGCTCGGCACCGAGGTCGACGTTGCGGACGGTCACCCCCGAGGGCGCGGCGACGAAGCCGGGCGCGAAGTTGAGGACCGCGCGCACACCTGCCGCCGCGAAGCGCCGCACGACGTCGCCGGCGGCGTTCGCCGGCGTCGCGACGACGCCGAGGGTCGTGCGGTGGCGGTGGACCAGGTCGTCGAGGTCGTCGAGGTGCGACACCGGGATGCCGTCGACCACGGTGCCGACCTGGAGCGGGTCGATGTCGACGAGCGCGGCGACACGCAGCCCGCCGGAGTTGAAGCCGCGGGACCGGGCGAGGGCGTGCCCGAGATACCCCGCTCCTGCGATGACGACGGGCCAGTCGCGACCGAGCGCGAGCGCCCTGTCGACCATCTCGCGCAGTCGCGGCACGTCGTAGCCGGTGCCCGGCGTCCCACACGTGCCGAGGCAGGAGAGGTCACGACGCAGCGTCGCCGCGTTGACGCCCGCTGCCTCCGCCAGCTCGACGGACGACACGGTGACCACCTTGCGGGCGTCCAGGACCTCGAGGAGCCGGCGGTACTGCGGAAGTCGTGCCACGGTCGGCTCGGGTATGCGCGCCCGCCGCGCCGTCGCCCGTGACGGACGGTCGCTGTCCACCCGGCGCGCCGTCCGCCCGCTCAGCCCGCCTCGGTGAACCGGGCCGCCAGGTAGCGATCGACATCCTCGACCCGCAGCCGGTACGAGCGCCCGACGCGGATCGCCGGCAGCTGACCCGAGCTGATGAGCCGGTAGACCGTCATGTTGGAGATCCGCAGCGCGCTCGCGACCTCGGTCACGGTGAGGAACTGCGATCCTGTGTAGTGGACGACCAGTGGTATCACCCCTCTCCGCCGCTACGACTGTAGGCGCGAGCGGCTGCCCGGGAAAGTGGTGGCCGCACGGGGCCCATCCACCCGAGACGACGTCAGAGGCCGTCGCCGAGCGTGCGGGAGCGCGCGGTCGAGGCGCTCACGGCGTCGAGGAAGGCCGCCCGCACGGCGCGCGACTCGAGGACTCGCAGGGCGGCGGCCGTCGTGCCCCCGGGCGAGGTGACGGCCGCCCGCAGGACCTCGGCCGACTCGCCGCTCTCGGCGAGCATCCGGGCGGCGCCGAGGATCGTCTGCACGGTGAGGACCCTGCTGACCTCGCGGTCGAGACCCTCGAGCACGCCTGCCTCGACGAGCGCCTCGGCGACGAGGAAGACATACGCAGGTCCGGATCCCGAGAGCCCCGTCGCGGCGTCGAGCAGGCGCTCGGGAAGCCGGACGACGACACCGATCGACGACAGCACGGACTCGGCCCACACGAGGTCCTGCTCGCTCGCCGCCGGGCCCCCCGCTATCGCCGAGGCGCTCGTGCCGAGCAGCGCGGGCGTGTTCGGCATGGCCCGGACGATCGGCGTCCCCGGCCACAGCCAGCCGGCGAGCCGCTCGATCGTGACGCCCGCCACCACCGACAGCACACGGGCCCTCGGTGCCCGCGCGAGCTGGGCACACGCGGCCGCGGCGTCCGTCGGCTTGACGGCGAGGACGACGGAGTCGCACGGGACGGGCTCCTCGTGCACGGCGACGCCGGGAAAGCGCGTGCGCAGGACCTCCCGGATCTCGGGACGTCGCTCGACGACGGCGCACTCGTCGGCCGGGGCCCACCCGCTCCGGACGAGCCCTCCGAGGAGCGCCGCACCCATCCGGCCACCACCGATGACGAGCAGGCGTGTCATCGCCTCAGGCTAGCGAGCCGCAGGTGCCGCTCCGCACCTGCCGGCCCGTCTGGTCCCGACCTTGGGCCGACGAACCTGCAGCTCAACCGCAGTCGACGAGCGTACGGGCCGTGAGCTGGCCGTAGAGCCGGCGGAGGCGGGCCGCCGCGATCGGCCACGTGTAGGCGCGGGCGTGGCGCGACGCCGCACGCCCCATCGCACGCGCCGCCTCGGGATCGGCCCAGAGCTGCGCGACGCGCGCGGCGAAGGCGTCGGCGCGGCCCTGGTCGACGAGGAACCCTGTCGTCCCGTCCTCGACGAGCGTCGTGAGCCCGCCGACCGCGGACGCGACGACCGGGGTACCACACGCCGCGGCCTCGAGCGCGACGAGACCGAAGGACTCGGAGCGGCTCGGCACGAGGCAGCAGTCCGCGGCGCGGTAGTACGCGGACAACAGCTCGTGCGGCAGGGGGGGCACCCGGGAGATCCGCTCGGCCACCCCGCGCGCCTCGGCTGCCGCCATCACCCGTTCCATCTCCGCCGGCCCGAGCGGGCCGCTCGGACCGCCGACGAGGACGAGCCGGGAGCCGGCGACACCGAGCCGGTCGAGCTCGGCCAGGACCTCGACCGCGACGTCGACGCCTTTCAGCGGCTGGATGCGACCGACGAACACGAGGAGCGGACCCTCCGCGGACAGACCGGTCGCCCGGCGCGCCTGCGCTCGGTCACCGGGAGAGAAGAAGGCGTGGTCGACGCCGGGAGCGATGACTTCGACGCGTGAGCGGTCCGCGCCGTAGAGCTCGACGAGCTGGTCGACCTCGACGCTGCACGACGCGAGGACGGCGTCGGAGCAGCCGATGACCTCGGCCTCGCTGCGCGCTCGCCGGTCGGGGTCCGCGAGGTCGACCTCGTCGGAGGACACCTCCGCCTTCACCCTGTCGAGGGTGTGGAACGTGCTCACGAGGGGCAGGCCGAGCCGATGCTTCAGCCTGTGGCCGGCGACACCGGACAGCCAGTAGTTCGCGTGGAGCGCGTCGGCCGGCGGTTCCCCGCTCGCCACAAGGCTCTCGAGGCGCCGCCCGACCCCGTCCGCGAACTCCTCGACGACGAGGTGGAGCAGCGACTTCTCGACAGGCCGTCGCGGCCCCGCCTCGATGTGGTGGACGACGAGACCCGGCTCGACCTCCACCGACTCGGGCACGTCGCGCGACGCCGCCCTCGTGAACACGTCGCAGGCCACGCCCGCTCGTGCGAGCGCAGACGAGAGCTCGCGCACGTAGACGTTCATCCCTCCCCCGTCGCCCGTGCCGGGCTGAGCGAGAGGCGAGGTGTGCAGGGACAGGACTGCGAGCTTGCGCATGCCTCACGGAGCGTACCGGCCGTGCCGGGACCGTCCGGCTCTAGCTGCCGCTGCCGCCCTCGGGGGTCCGCGCGGCGCCGTCACGGCCGTGCCGGAACGACCAGTAGACCGCGACGAGAGCCTGCCGCTGCTCTTCGCTGAGGTGCGGGTCCGCGAGGATCCTCCTGTCGAGGTCGTCGTCTGGTTCGCGGTCGTCGAGGATGCCCGCCTGGACGTAGAGCGTCTCGGCCGAGATCCGCAGCCCGCGGGCGAGCTGCTGGAGGATCTGCGCCGACGGCCTGCGCAGACCGCGCTCGATCTGGCTCAGGTACGGGTTCGAGACGCCGGCGATCTCGGAGAGCCGGCGCAGGGACAGGCTCGTGACGCCGCGCTGCTCGCGGATGAAGCGGCCGAGCGCAGCGAGGCGCTCCTCGCTCTCGTCCCCGCGCGTCGCGTCACCACCGTCTTTCGGGCTGTCGTCTGGACGCCGGTCGCCGGAGCACGCACGTCGATCGTCACCCGCTTGCACCGCGACGAAGCCTACCGGCGGGACCTCGGCGCAGCCGGCCCGCAGACGCGGCCGGCGCGTAGCGGTACCACGCCCTCCCGACGACGAGCCGGGCCGGAACCTCCCCGAAGTGCCGGCTGTCACGGCTCGCGCCGGGATTGTCGCCGCAGACGACGACGCCCGAGGGCGACGTCGCCGTCACCCGCTTGACGAGGAGGCGGTCGGCCCGCTCGGGGTCGCGCACGACGGCGAGGTCCCCGGCTCCGAGCACCCGCCGGGAGCCGAGGACCGGCCGGGCGACGAGCAGGCGGTCCGCCGGCTCGAGCGTCGGGAGCATGCTCGGACCGTCGACGACGACCCGCGTCGCGCACCGGCTCCACCACCACACGGACGCGCCGGCGAGGGCGCCGGCGACCAGGGACGCGGCGGGCACCCAGCGGGCCGGCCGGGCCGCCACCGGGATAGTGTCGATCATCGTCCGCTGCCGGAAGGGCACACCCGGCCGGCGGGGACTGCCGAGTAGGACGACCAAAGGAGAGCCCCGATGACCTTCACCTCGCGACTGTTCGCACTCGTCGACACGATCCGTGAGCCCGAGACGGCCCATGCGCACTGCGACCTGCCGTGCGGCATCTACGACCCCGCCCAGGCTCGCATCGAGGCCGACGCCGTGAAGGCCTGCATGGAGAAGTTCAACGCCTCCGACGACCCCGTGTTCCGCCAGCGCGCCGTCATGATCAAAGAGGAGCGCGCCGAGCTCGTCAAGCACCACCTGTGGGTGCTCTGGACGGACTACTTCAAGCCCGAGCACCTCGAGAAGCATCCCGAGCTGCACGAGCTGTTCTGGACGACCACGAAGGCGGCCGGCGAGTCCAAGAAGACCAACGACGTCGCCGTCGCGGACCGGCTGCTCGACGGGATCGCGGCAATCGACACGATCTTCTGGGCGACGAAGAAGGCCTGACGCGCCGGTACGCCTGCGACGCGTGCCACCGGCGAGCGTGCAGCCTCAGGGCTGCACCGCACGCCGGTGCGTCGCGCAGTGCCGCAGGAGCGGGTCTGCGTCGAGGGCCGCCGGCTCGACCGTCTCGCCGCACTCCTCGCAGTGGCCGTAGTCGCCGCGCTCGAGCCGGGCGAGGGCCTCCTCCACCTCGCCGAGAACCTGGCCGATCTCCTCGATCTCGTCGGAGACGGCCTCGTGAGCGAACGGACCGGTCATGTGACCGGGTACAGCGAGTACGACGGGAAGTTGCCGTACAGCTGCTCCTCGCCGTCCCCGGCGCTCTGGGTCACAGCCTGGACAAGGAGGTCGCCGCCGACGAACGCCCCCTTCCAGGACGCCCCTCGCCCGCCGAAGACCTCCTCGCGGTCGCCCCTCGAGCGCGGGCGGTTCACACCGACCTTGAAGGCCTGGAGCTCCTCGGCCACGCGGGCGGCGAACACGAGGTCGTCCGTCGCGATCGACGCGACGAGGGCGCCGTTGCTCGCGTTCATGGCGGCGAGAAGCTCGGCCTCGGTGTCGACGACGACGACCGAGTCGAGGGGGCCGAACGGCTCGGAGTGCCGGAGGGACCACGACGGCGCGGGCGACAGCACGCACGCGGGTGCCACGTAGGCGGCTCTCGAGCCCTCGCCGTCCTGGCCGTCGAGGAACAGTCCGTCGCGGTCGCGCAGTCCCCGGTAGAGCGGGATCCCGCCACCGGAGACCGCCTCGACGTAGCGGTCCGCCAGGTCCGCGGCTTTCGTCGCGTGGATGACGGGACCGAAGTCGAGCTCGGGGAGCGGGTCGTGGTCGGCCTCGACACCGAGCGGATGCCCGAACCGGACGTCGGCGATCACCGGGAGGTACGCCGCGAGGAACTGGTCGAACAGCTTGCGCTGCACGACGTAGCGGGGGTAGGCCGTGCAGCGCTGCTTGCCGTACTCGAACCCCTTGCGCAGGTGGGCGGCGAGGGCGTCCCACTCGCTCAGCTCCCAGATCCCCCAGGTGTTCAGGCCCTCCTGCTCGAGCATGTGCCGGCGTCCGGTGTCGGCGAGCGACGTGGCCGCGAGCCGTCCGTTCGCCCGACCGCCGACGAAGGCGAGCGCGCCGATGCCCGCGCCGCGGATCAGGGCGTCGCCGAGCTCCCGACCCTGCCCGGAGACGAGGCTCACCGGAAGGCCCGCCGCCGCCATGAAGGCGTGGGCGAGAGTCAGGCAGTGGAAGCCGCCCTGGCTCGGCGTCTTCGCGATAACGGCGTTGCCGGCGAGCATCTGCACGAGCTCTGCGTGGACCTGGACGCTCATCGGATAGTTCCAGCTGGCGATGTTGCTGACGGGACCTGGCAGCGGGCGCCGCGGCCCGCCGAGCTGGAGCTGCCGGTCGATCTGCCCGAGGTACCAGCGCACCCCGCCGATGCAGCGGTCGACGTCCGCCACGGCGAGGCGCCACGGCTTGCCGATCTCCCAGACGAGGAGCAACGCGAGGAGGTCACGCTCGGCCTCCATGGCCTCGAGCGCGGCCGCGACGCGCGACCGGCGCTCGTCGAGGTCGACGGCTGCCCAGGCCGCGTGCTGGCGGACCGCAGCCGCGACGGCCGCGACGGCCTCGTCGTGGCTGACGAGCGGCGGACCCTCGATGACCGACCCGTCGACCGGCGTCACGTGGTCGCGCGCGTGGCCGATCGCACGCCACTCGCCGTCGACGAGGTTGCGGATCCCGCCGGCGTCGAAGGCCTCGGGCGCAGCTCGCCGGCAGCGCGCCCAGGTCGTCGACCACTCGGTGCCGCGCTTCAGCTTCCTGGTCATCGCCGGACAGTAGCCGACCGCGGCACGGACCCCGTCCCGTGGCGTCCGCGGAGCCGTCAGGCCCGCGGGCTCCCGCCGATCGGGCTCTGCCAGACCGGTACCGCCCGCACCGTCGGGTGGCCGGCGTCGCGCCTGGCCGGGTCGACGCTGAAGCTCATGTGCATGACGCCGTCTCCGACGCTGATCTCCGTCGCGAACCCCGCGCGCACGAACACGGCGAGAACGGACGCGTTCGCAGCACCCAGGTCGGAGACGAACCGCTCGACCCCGCGCGCGAAGGCGTGGTTGGCGAGCTGGTCGACCAGGTAGACGGCGAGCTCGGAGCGCTCGCTCACCGGCGCGACCGCGACGACGACGCTCGCGTGCGGCGAACCGGCGATCGGGCGGTACTGCGCCACGGCGACGATCCCCGACGCCGCCTGCGCGACGAGGGTCACCGACCCGTCTCGACCGAGGTGCAGCTGAGGCGCTCCGGCCGGCGCCGCCACGAGCCGCTCCACGGCGGCTGCGTCCCCGTCCGTCGCCTCACGGACAAAGACGGCGCGGCCGTCGACCTCGCCGAAGCTCGCGGGCCGGTCCCGGGCTGTGCGGAGCGCCCCGCCGAGCTCTCGTTCCCCGCCGTCGCGAACCACCACAGCACCGCTCCTCGCCTCGATCCCGTCCGGCCAGGGCACTCGCCCTCGACCGCCACCGCCCGAGACAAGTGTGACGGATCTGTGAAGCCTGGCACAGTGCCATACGGATCCAACCGCGCCCGCAAGGTGCACCACCCTCGGCTAGCGCGATCACACCACTCCCCTACGGGCGTGAGGTGTCCTCGAGGATCACCCGGCTCGCCCGGTCCCAGGTCAGGTAGTTCCACGCCCAGTTGACGAGGACGACGAGGCGGTTCCTGAAGCCCACGAGGAACACGAGGTGGACGGCGAGCCACGCGGCCCAGCCCATCGAGCCCCGCAGCTTGAGACCGCCCGGGAGCTCCGCGACCGCCGACTGCCGCCCGATCGTGGCCATGATGCCGTGGTCGTGGTAGCGGAACGGCCGCGTCGGCTTGCCGGCGAGCCTCGCGGCGACCTGACGCGCGGCGTGGCGACCGCCCTGGATCGCCACCTGGGCGAGCTGCGGGAGCGGCTCGCCCGATCGACCGGCCGCAGCCGCGACGTCGCCGACCGCGAACACCTCGGGGTGGCCGGGAAGGGAGAGGTCGGCCGTCACCACGACGGTGCCGTTCCTCGCCTTCTCGCCCGGCAGGAGGTCCGCCAGCGGATTGGCCCGGACGCCCGCGGTCCAGACCACCGTGTGGCTCGCGATCTCGGACCCGTCCGCGAGGACGACGCCGCTCGCCGTGACCCGAGCGAGCGGAGCACCGAGGAGCACCTCGACACCCTTGGCGCGCAGCGTCTCGAGCGCCTCGTCCTGGGACCGCGGCGAGAAGCCCCCGAGAAGCCGGTCCGTCGCCTCGACGAGCACGACGCGGGCTGAGGTGACGTCGAGGTGGGGAAAGTCGAGCGCGAGGTTCGTCCCGATGAGCTCGGAGATGGCGCCCGCCATCTCGACCCCCGTCGGTCCGCCTCCTGCGAGGACGACGGTCAGCAGGCCGTCCGGCACCGCCGCACGGTCGGCGTCGGCGCGCTCGAATGCCGTCAGGATGTGGTTGCGCAGGCGCACCGCCTCCGGGAGGGTCTTCAAGGGGAAGGCGTGCTCGCTCACGCCAGGGATCCCGAAGTCGCTCGTCGAGCTGCCGGCGGCGACGACGAGGTAGTCGTAGTCGAGCACCTCGCCGTGGTCGAGCAGCACCTGCCGCTCGTCGAGCTCGATGCCGACGACCGTCCCGAGCCGGACGCTCACGTTGTGCCGGTCCGCGAAGATCGCCCGCACGGGATGCGCGATGTCGTCCGGCCCGAGGCCGGCCGTCGCCACCTGGTAGAGCAGCGGCCAGAAGCCGTGGTAGTTGTCCCGGTCGACGAGGGCGATGTCGACCGGCTCGTCGCACAGCGCGAGGGTCGCGTTCAGCCCGGCGAAGCCGGCCCCGACCACCACCACCCGGGGGCGAGGCCGGCGCGAGGGAGGGGCCGGACGAGCCGGCGCCGAGCCGGCGGGACGCATCGGCCTACCTGTCGATCGAGCTCATGTCCGCGTACCGGTCTCCCGCCGTCGCCCCCTTCGGTATCCGGCGGTCGAGCAGCTCCAGGTCCGACTCGTCGAGCACGACGCCGAGAGCCCCGAGGTTGTCGTCGAGGTAGCCGAGCCGCTTCGTCCCCGGGATCGGCACGATGTCGTCGCCCTGGGCGAGCACCCACGCGAGCGCGACCTGCGCGGCCGTGCAACCCGTCGAGGCGGCGACCTCCTCGACCGCGGAGACGAGCGCGAGGTTCGCCTCGAGGTTCTCCCCGGCGAACCGCGGGTTCGCCGCGCGGAAGTCGCCGGAGGGGATGTCCTCCTGCGAGGTGAACCGGCCGGTGAGAAAGCCCCGCCCGAGCGGGCTGTAGGCGACGAAGCCGACGCCGAGCTCGCGCGCCGCCGGCAGGACCTCGTCCTCGCAGTCACGGGTCCACAGGCTGTACTCGGTCTGCAAGGCGGTGATCGGATGGACCGCGTGGGCCCGCCGCAAGGTGGACGGCGAGGCTTCGGACAGCCCGAGGTAGCCGACCTTGCCGGCGGCCACGAGCTCCGACATCGCTCCGACCGTCTCCTCGATCGGCACCGTCTTGTCGACGCGGTGCTGGTAGTAGAGGTCGATGCGCTCGACCCCGAGCCGCTCGAGCGACGCGTCGCAGGCCGACCGGACGTACTCGGGCCGTCCGTTCACGCCGACCCGGGTCCCGTCCGGTCGCCTCTCGTTGCCGAACTTCGTCGCGAGGACGACCTCGTCGCGCCGGTCCGCGATCGCCCGCCCGACGAGCCTCTCGTTGGTGAACGGACCGTACATGTCGGCCGTGTCGAGCAACGTGACGCCGAGGTCGAGCGCGCGGTGGATCACCGCGATCGACTCGGCATCGTCGCCAGGGCCGTAGAACTCGCTCATGCCCATGCAACCGAGCCCCATCGCCGAGACGACGAGACCGAGACCACCTAGTGCACGCTGCTCCACGGCTTCCTCCCTGCAGGTTCGGCGACGCTGGACCCCCGGCCGGCGGTGACGGCCTCGTGAGCCGACAGGCTAGGACGCCCGCTCGGCGCGGCGCGGACGGCGTGGGCGCTCCTCGCCACGCGCCGGTCGGGCCGTCGGACGGCGGCGCGCCAAGCGCTGGCCCTCGGCGCCCGGCGCGACCGGACGACCGGCGCTCACCAGGCGGACCTCGCTCGCCTCGAGGCCGCGCGGGCCAGCTCCGACGCCCAGCTCGACGACGTCGCCCTCGCGCAGGGGCCGACCACCGGCGACGAGGTGGCTCTTGTGGACGAAGACGTCCGGGCCGCCCGTGTCCGCAGCCGCGAAGCCGTAGCCGCGCCGCTCGTCGAACCACTTCACCGTCGCCGTCGTGCGGCCCGGGCCCGCAGCGGCGCTCGGCGCCGGGACGGCTCGCGGCGCCGCAGGCGGAGCTGGCGCGGCGGCACGAACCGCTCCCGGAGCGAGCAGGTCGGCCGGACGGTCGAGCCGCTGGGGGAACCCGAGCGCCCTCTGCAGCGAGCGCACCGCGGAGACCTGGTCGGCGACGACGAGGCTGAGGACCGTGCCCTGCGCCCCGGCGCGACCGGTACGCCCCGAGCGGTGCACGTAGTCCTTCTCGTCCGCCGGCGGGTCGTAGTGCACGACGCAGGCCACGTCGTCGACGTGGATGCCTCGTGCCGCGACGTCCGTCGCCACGAGCGCCTGGGCCCGCCCGCTCGCGAACGCCGCGAGCGCCGACTCGCGCTGGCGTTGGGTACGGCTCCCGTGGATCGGGACCGCACCGATGCCGGCCGCTACGAGCTGCTTGGTCAGGCGGTCCGCCCCGTGGCGGGTCCGGCAGAACACCACCGCCGAGCCGTGGCGGACGACGGCGTCGACGGTCAGCGACACGCGCTCGTCCCGCTCGGACCGCCAGAACACGTGGTCGACCGGACCGCTCTCGCGCTCGACGCCACCGACGTCGTGGCGCACGGCCCCGCGCTGGTACCGGCGGGTCAGGACCTCGACGTCGCCGTCGAGCGTGGCCGAGAACAGCAGGGTCTGCCGGTCGGCTCGCGCGAGGTCGAGGATCCTCTGGACCGCCGGGAGGAAGCCCATGTCCGCCATCCGGTCGGCCTCGTCGACGACCGCCAGCTCGACCTCGTCGAGCTGCAGCGCGCCGCGCTCGACGAGGTCCTCGAGGCGGCCCGGGCAGCACACGGCGACGTCGACTCCACGCCGCAGCGCGCGGATCTGGGCGTCGTAGCCCGTCCCCCCGTAGAAGCACGCGACCGCAAGCCGGCGCGCGCCCGCGATCGCCGTCAGCTCCTTCGCGACCTGGGCGGCGAGCTCGCGCGTCGGCACGAGCACGAGGCCGCGGGGTCTCCTCGGGCTCGACTTCGCGAGCCGCACGACGAGCGGGAGGCCGAACGCGAGCGTCTTGCCCGAGCCCGTCGGCGCACGGCCGCACACGTCGCGGCGGGCAAGCGCGTCCGGCAACGTGGCCGCCTGCACGGGAAAGGCCTCGGTGATGCCTCGCGCACCGAGCGCGTCGACGAGGTCGGAAGGGACGCCGAGATCGGCGAAGGTCACGGGCACGTTGGCTCCAGTCGGCAGAAGGTGCAGGCCAGCTGGATCGCAACGTCCCAAGGCCCCGCCGGCGTCGGTGCCGGCGCTGAGCCCGGCCGTAGGCCGGGTGCTGCCATCGTAGCTGCTCGGCGGGCAGCTGGCTCTCGGGGTGCGCGCCACGGGCGGGCGCGGCGGAGCTGTCGGACATCCAGGTCGGCTGCGGCGCCGTAGTACTGCCATGGACGACAAGTCGGCGGCGCGGACGTGACGGCGCGAGCGCGGATGGCAACCGGTCCGGCGGGCAACGGGCCGGCGGGTCGCGGGGTGCAGCACCTCGGCCCGGCCTCCCGCCGGGCGGCGCTGCTCGCCGGGAGCGCGACGCTGCTCGCGACAGGCGGCATCCACCTGGACCTCTACCTGACCGGCTACCGGCACATCCCGACGATCGGCTGGCTCTTCCTTCTCCAGTGCGTCGTCGCCGTCCTGCTCGGCCTCGCTGGCCTCGTCACCGCAGCACCGGCCGTGGCTCTCGCTGGTGGTGGCTTCGCGGCGGCGACGCTCGGCGGGTACGTCCTCAGCCTCTGGACAGGGCTGTTCGGCTTCCACGAGATCCGGACGACCGCCGGGGTCGTGGCCGGCGCGCTCGAGGTCGCCGGCCTCGTCCTGCTGACAGGCTACGCCGCGCGCGTCCTGCGGGACCGGGAGCGCCAGGCGACGCACCCCGGACGGCTCGAGGGGCTCGGGCGAGCAGGCACGACGGTGGTCGCGCCGCTCGGCGCGCTCGCCACGCTGGCCCTGGTGCTGGCAGTGACGCTTGCCGGACCACCCGGGGGATCGACCGCGACGGCGGCGGCCACGCGCCATGTCGCGCCGTCTCGTGCGTCGCGAGCCGGCGCTTCGTCGGTCCGGGTCACGATCTCGAACTTCGCCTTCATCCCCGCCCATGTCCACGTCTCGCCCGGCGAGCGGATCGTCGTGACGAACAAGGACAGCGTGACGCACACCTTCACCGCGATGCCGGGAACGACCCCGGTCGGGCACTTCACGACCGGCGACATCGCGCCGGGCACGACGAAGTCCGTAGTCGCCCCGACCAAGCCCGGCACCTACCACTTCTACTGCCAGATCCACCCGTTCATGACCGGGACGCTGACAGTCGGGTAGGCGGCACCGTGCAGACCACCGCCGAGCCGGCGTCGGACGCCGGCCTGCGCCTGCGGCTCGCGCGGGTCCAGGTCGCGCTCGGCGTTCTCTGGATCGTGGACGCGCTGCTCCAGCTCCAGCCCGCGAACCTCGGCGCCGGGCTCGGCTCGGTGATCGTCGACAACGCGATGGGCCAGCCCGGCTGGGCCCAGCAGCTCCTCGCCCGCGCCGCGCAGCTCGCGGGACCGCACGCGAGCCTGCTCAGCCCGGTCGTCGCCGCCGTCCAGCTCGCGATCGGGGTCGCCATCGTCCACCCACGCTCCCGGCGGGCGGGTCTCCTCGCCTCGCTCCCCTGGGCACTGCTGGTCTGGGTCGTGGGCGAGGGCTCGGGCAACCTCGCAACGGGGTTCGCGATGCTCCCGACCGGCGCCCCGGGCGCCGCCCTTGTCGACGCGGTCCTCGCGCTCGTCCTGCTCCCCCGGCGCACGCCTCGCGCCGGCGCGGGGCGCAGCCCGGCCGGGCTCACGGCGCTCGGCGAGCCCGGCGCCCGCTGCGCTTGGGTCGCGCTCTGGTCGGCCGGCGCGCTCCTGCAGCTCGAGCCGGTCGGCACGCTCGGCTTCAAGCTCTTCGCGAACTTCCAGATGCTCTCGCTCGGCGAGCCCGGCCCGGTCGCGTCCGCGGACCGCGCGATCGGCGACTTCGTCCTCGGTCACGGCGATGCCGTGACGGCCGTCGCGGTCGCCATCGAGCTCGGCGCCGCTGCCGCGGCCGTCGTGCCGTTCGGCCGGCTCCGCAGCCCGGTCCTCGCCGCCAGCCTGGTCCTCTGCGGACTGCTCTGGGCTGTCGGCGAGAACCTCGGCGGGCTGCTGAGCGGGTCCGCGTCCGACGTCGGCGCGATGCCTCTCTATGTCCTGCTCGCGGTCGCGCTCCTCCCGCTCGCAGGCCCTTCGCCCCGCCCGGCTCGCGCCGGCCGACGGGCAGCCGCCCCGCCGGCGGCCGCGCGAGCCGGGGCCACGGGATTGACGAGGGTGCCGACCTCCTCGATGTCGATCTGCACGACGTCGCCGAGAGCCAGGCTGAACGGCAGGTCGGGCACGAGCGAGGTGCCGGTCGAGAGCACGACGCCGTCGGGGAACTCCATCTCCCGCACGAGCCAGGACACGAGGTCGTCGAGCCGCCGGTGCAGCTGGGACGTCGAGCCGGCCGCCTCGTAGACCACCGCACCGCCCCGAGTGATCCGCACCGCGATGCCCAGCGCGTAGGGGTCCCGCACCTCCCACGCGGGCCGGATCCGGGGAGCCAGCGCGCAGCTGCCCGTGTAGAGCTTCGCCTGCGGCAGGTAGAGGGGGTTCTCACCCTCGATGCTGCGGGACGAGACGTCGTCGCACACCGTGTAGCCGACGATCTCGCCCGAGGCCGAGACGACGACGGCGAGCTCGGGCTCGGGGACGTCGACCGTGCTGTCCGAGCGGATGCCGACGGGTTCGGCGTCCCCGACGACCCGCCACGGCACGGACTTGAAGAAGATCTCCGGCCGGTCCGCGTCGTAGACGTCGTCGTAGACCGACGAGGCCGTCGCGCTCTCCTTCATCCGCTCGTCGCGCGAGCGCTCGTAGGTCACGCCTGCCGCCCAGACCTCCATGCGCGCCTCGACCGGCGGGAGCTCGTCCCAGCTCCCGGCCGCCAGGACCTCCGGGGACGCGTCGGAGCGCTCCACGGCCGCGCACCGGGCGCGCAGCTCGGCGAGATCCGACCGCAACAGCTCCGCGAGCGTGGCGCCGAGCGGCGTCAGGCCGCCTGGCGTCACCCTCCCGACCTCGACGTCGCCGCCCGAGCGGCGGCGGAAGCGCACGAGATGCACTCTTCCCCCTCTCCAGGGCGCCCCGAACCGGGCACCACGACGGCCAGGCGCGACGCCGGCCGCTTGACTCCGGACTCTAGCCGCTTTAAGTTCAGGTATTGAACGAACTCGACACCCGACGCCCGACGAGGAGCCGACATGCCTGGATCACCCACACGCGAGGACAAGTTCTCCTTCGGCCTCTGGACCGTCGGATGGCAGGCACGTGACCCCTTCGGCGACGCGACCCGGGCAGCGGTCGATCCCGTCGAGTCCGTCAACCGCCTCGCCGAGCTCGGTGCCTACGGCGTGACGTTCCACGACGACGACCTCATCCCCTTCGGCTCCGACGAGGCGACACGCGAGCAGCACGTCAAGCGCTTCCGCGCGGCGCTCGACGCGACCGGTCTCGTCGTCCCGATGATGACGACGAACCTGTTCACGCACCCGATGTTCAAGGACGGGGCGTTCACGAGCAACGACCGGGGGGTCCGCAGGTTCGCCCTGCGCAAGGTGATGCGCAACCTCGACCTCGCCGCGGAGCTCGGCGCGACGACCTACGTCTTCTGGGGCGGCCGCGAGGGAGCCGAGACCGATTCGGCAAAGGACGTCCGCGCCGCCCTCGACCGCTACCGGGAAGGGATCGACCTGCTCGCGACCTACGTGCTCGAGCGCGGCTACACGATCCGCTTCGCGATCGAGCCGAAGCCCAACGAGCCCCGGGGCGACATCCTCTTGCCGACGGTCGGCAGCGCGCTCGCGTTCATCTCGGCCCTCGAGCACCACGAGATGGTCGGCGTCAACCCCGAGGTCGGCCACGAGCAGATGGCGGGCATGAACTTCGTCCACAGCATCTCCCAGGCGCTCTGGCACGGCAAGCTGTTCCACATCGACCTGAACGGCCAGCACGGACCGAAGTTCGACCAGGACCTCGTCTTCGGCCACGGCGACCTTCTCAGCGCGTTCTTCCTCGTCGACCTCCTGGAGAACGGCGCACCGGGCGGCGGCCCGGCCTACGACGGGCCGCGGCACTTCGACTACAAGCCGCTGCGCACGGAGGACATGTCCGGCGTCTGGGCGTCGGCCGCGTCGAACATGCGGACCTACCTGCTCCTCAAAGAGCGCGCCGCGGCGTTCCGGGCCGACCCGGAGGTCGCCGAGGCGCTGCGTGCGAGCCAGGTCGGGGAGCTGTCCACGCCGACGCTCGCACCGGGCGAGTCCTACCGGGACCTGCTCGCCGACTCGAGCGCGTTCGAGTCCTTCGACGTCGCCGCCGCGGCGGCGCACGGCTACGGCTTCGCGCACCTCGACCAGCTCGCCATCGAGCACCTCCTCGGCGCTCGCTGATCGGTGCCGCCAGCGACGCTCGTCGCCGGGGTCGACTCCTCGACCCAGGCATGCAAGATCGTCGTGCGCGAGGCGTCGACCGGTCGTCTCGTGCGCGAGGGGCGCGCGCCACACCCCCCGGGGACCGAGGTGGACCCGGCGGCGTGGCTCGAGGCGTTCGTCCTCGCGTCCGAGCGGGCGGGAGGCCTCGACGACGTCGCCGCCTGCGGCGTCGCCGCCCAGCAGCACGGAGCCGTCTGCCTGGGCGAGGACGGCGGCGTCGTCAGGCAGGCCCTGCTCTGGAACGACCTGCGCTCGGGGCGGGCGGCCGAGGACCTCGTCGCCGAGCTCGGCGGAGGCGAAAAGGGCCGGCGCGCGTGGGCCGAGGCGGTCGGGCTCGTTCCCGTGGCCTCGTTCACCGTCACCAAGCTGCGCTGGATCGCCGAGCACGAGCCCGACCTCGCAGCAAGGACGGCGGCCGTCTGCCTCCCCCACGACTGGCTCACGTGGCAGCTCGCCGGTGCCGCGCGGCGCCCGGACGTCACCGGGATCACGACCGACCGCGGCGACGCGAGCGGGACCGGGTACTGGTCGGCGGCGACCGGTGCGTACCGCCTCGACCTGCTCGAACGCGCGTTCGGAAGCCGGCCCCACGTGCCCAGGGTCGTCGACCCGTCGGGCCAGGCGGGACGCACCGCCTCGGGGACCGTGCTCGCGGCCGGCACCGGCGACAACGCCGCTGCGGCGCTCGGAGTCGGCGCGGGACCTGGCGACGTCGTCGTGTCGATCGGCACCTCGGGGACGGTCTCGGCCGTCGCAGACCTCCCCGTCGTCGACGCCACCGGGACCGTCGCCGGCTTCGCCGACGCGTCGGGTCGTCACCTCCCGCTCGTCTGCACGGTCAACGCCTCGCGGGTCCTCGAGCGGATCGCGGCGATCCTGCGCGTCGACCAGGACGAGCTCTCCTCGCTCGCGCTCGCTGCCCCGCCGGGCGCCGGGGGGCTCGTCCTCGTGCCCTACCTCGAAGGCGAGCGGACGCCCAACCGCCCCGACGCGACCGGGGCCCTGCACGGGCTCGACCTCGAGAACACGACGCCGGCACACCTCGCACGCGCCGCCGTCGAGGGGATGCTCTGCGGCCTCGCCGACGGGCTCGACGCGCTGCGCGACCTCGGGGTGCCGGTCCGCAGGATCCTGCTCGTCGGCGGTGCGAGCAGGTCCGACGCGGTCCGGCGGATCGCCCCGAGCATCCTCGGCCACGCCGTGGTCGTACCGCCGCCGGGCGAGTACGTCGCCGACGGGGCAGCTCGCCAGGCCGCGTGGGCACTCGCGCCGTCCGAGGAGCCTCCGAGCTGGCCGCAGCCGGGGACCGCGACCTACGAGGCCGAGCCTCACCCCCAGGTCCGCGAGGCCTACGCGGCTGCGCGAGCGCACACCCTCGACCGGGAGCGCAACGGCCTCCTCGCGGCACCGCCGGTCTAGGTGGGCCGCGGCTGGGGCCGGCCCGGCCACCCGACCGGCGGTCCGGCCCGAGCCGAGCTGTTGCGCAGGAGCAACCTCGCCCTCGTGCTCGGCGAGATCGCCGCCGGAGGCCGCGGCGCCCGGGCGCAGCTCGCGGAGCGCACGGGGCTGACGAAGGCGACGGTGTCGAGCCTCGCCGACACGCTCATCGCGACGGGTCTCGTCGTCGAGTGCGACCCGGACCGCGGCCTCGTCGGCCGGCCGGGCAATCCCTTGCGCCTCGCCTCGACGGGACCGGTGGGCCTCGGGATCGAGATCAACGTCGACTACGTCTCCGCCTGCATCGTCGACCTCGCCGGAGAGGTCCGGTCCTTCGCCGCCCTGCCGGGCGACAACAGGACGGTCGCACCCGGCGACGTGCTCGAACGGGCAGCCAGGCTCGCCGACTCGCTCCTCGCGTCGCCGGCGATGTCGTCCCGGCCCGTCGCCGGGCTCCATGTCGCGCTCCCTGGTCTGGTCGACGTCGACGGCGTCCTGCGACGAGCGCCGAACCTGCGCTGGCTCGAAGGGCTCGAGGTCGCGGCGCGCGTCGGGGAGATCATCAGCGCGCGCAGCGCCCGACCCCTCGGAGCGGTCGGCGCGGGCAACGAGGCGAACCTCGCCGCGCTCGCGGAGCTCTGGTTCGGCGACAGCACCGACCTCGACACCTTCGTGCGTGTCTCGGGCGAGATCGGCGTCGGGGCAGGTATCGTCATCCGCGGCGCGCTCTGGGGAGGCGCCGCGGGCCTCGCCGGAGAGATCGGCCACGTCCTGGTGGACGCAGGCGGTCCTCGCTGCACCTGCGGCGCTCGCGGCTGCCTCGAGCAGGTCGCAGGACAGGAGGCGGTGCTCGCGGCGGCGGGCATCGACACCGCACGGCAGCCGTCCACCGATCCGGTCCGCGCGCTCCTCGCGTCGGCTGCCGCCGGGGACCGAGCGACCCAAGCTGCGCTCGACCGGGCCGGCTCGGCACTCGGCGTCGCGCTGGCGGGCGTCGTCAACGTCGTCGACCTCCCGACGGTCGTGCTCGGCGGCGTCTACGCGGAGGTCGCCACGTGGCTCCTCCCGGCGCTCGCGCGCGAGCTCGCGGACCGTGTGGTCAGTTACTCGTGGGCACCGACCGGAGTCGCCGTCTCGAGGCTCGGAGCCCGCGCGGCAGTCCGGGGCGCTGCAGGGCTTGCCATCCGGGCCGTCCTCGAAGACCCCGGCAGCTGGCCGTCCGGACCCTCACGCGTCCGCACGCGACGCCCTCAGGCGCGCGCCACGGGGACGGACCGCTCCGCAGGCCCGACGTAGCTCGAGAGGGGACGGATCAGGGAGTTCGACGCGCGCTGCTCCATGACGTGGGCCGTCCACCCGGTGATCCGGCTCATGACGAACAGCGGCGTGAAGGTCGGGATGTCGAAGCCCATCAGCTTGTAGGCGGGCCCGGTCGGGTAGTCGAGGTTGGGGTGGATGCCCTTCGCGTCGAGCATCGCCGCCTCGAGACGGTCGTAGAGGTCCATGAGCACCGCGCCGCCACGCGACATGGCGAGCTCGGCGAGCGCAGCCCGCATCGTCGGCACCCTGCTGTCGCCGTGCTTGTAGACGCGGTGGCCGAAGCCCATGATCTTCCGCTTCCCCGCCAGGGCATCTGCGAGCCAGGACTGCACGCGCTCCGGGTCGCCGATCTCGTCGAGCATCGCCATGACCGCCTCGTTCGCCCCGCCGTGCAGGGGACCTTTGAGCGCACCGATCGCCGCGGTGACCGCACTGTAGATGTCGGACAGCGTCGAGGTCACGACCCGGGCGGTGAAGGTCGAGGCGTTGAAGCTGTGCTCGGCGTAGAGCACGAGCGAGACGGCCAGGCAGCGGACGACCTCCGGCTCGGGGACGGATCCGAAGCACATGTGGAAGACGTTCTCCGCGTACGGGAGGTCGGGATCCGGGGCGATCGGCTCCTGCCCCCGGCGCCGGCGCATCTCGGCCGCGACGACGGTCGGGAGCTTGGCGAGCATCCCGACGGACTTCGCGAGGTCGGCCTCGCGCGACGGGTCGTCCTCGGACGGGTCGTCGGCGCCCATGAGGCTCACCGCCGTCCGCAGCACGTCCATCGGGTGGCAGTCGAGCGGCAGGTCCGCGAGCACGCGGGCGAGGCGCGGATCGAGGGCGCGCGCGGCGCGCTCGCGCCCGACGAACTCGGCGAGCTGCCCGTCGTCGGGTAGCTCGCCGTGCCAGATCAGGTAGGCGACCTCCTCGAAGCTGCAGGACGCGGCCAGCTGCTCGACGGGGTACCCCCGGTACAGCAGCGAGTTGGTCTCCGGATTGACCATCGAGATCGCCGTCGTGTCCGCGACGACCCCGACGAGGCCACGCCGCACCTCTGGCTCGTCAACCCCCATCGCCTGCCCCTCCCTGTCCGCGCAGCTGTTGCTCCACCTCTGCACCCGGCTCCCGATCTCGCCCTGCACCTGGCTGGCTGGCCGCGAGCGCCCGGGCGTCGAACAGCTCCGCGTCGAAGACGTTGTAGCCCGCGTAGTCGAGGATCTCGTAGAGCCGCGCCCGCGTCTGCATCGAGCCGACAAGCGCGGCCTGGTCCCCGTCGACGAGGAGGCGCCGCAGCCCGCTCTCGACGGCCCCCATCGCGAGGCGCAGGAGGGTCACCGGGTAGATCACGAGGTCGACCCCGAGGCTGGCAAGCGCGTCGACGCCGAGAAGTGGCGTCTTGCCGAACTCGGTCATGTTCACGAGCAGGGGGACGTCGATCTCGGCACGGAACGTGGCGATCTCCGACTCGTCCCGAAGGGCTTCGGGAAAGACCATGTCCGCACCCGCGTCGACGTAGGCCTTGGCTCGCTCGATCGCCGCGCCGAGATCCTCGACGCCACGAGCGTCGGTCCGCGCGCACACGACGAAGTCGGGGTCGCGGCGACCCGCCACCGCAGCCCGCACGCGGCGGACCATCTCTCCCACCTCGACCACCGACTTGCCGTCGAGATGGCCGCAGCGCTTCGGCATCACCTGGTCCTCGATATGGCACCCCGCCGCGCCGGCGTCCTCGAGCTCTTGGACCGTGCGAGCGACGTTCATCGGCTCGCCGAAGCCCGTGTCCGCGTCGACGAGCACCGGCAGCGCCGTGACGCGTGCGACCTGGAGCGCCTGGAGCGCGAGCTCGCTCGACGACACGAGACCGATGTCGGGCAGCCCGAGGCTTGCCGAGACCGCTGCGCCCGAGACGTACACCCCGTCGAAGCCGAGCTGCTCGACGAGCATCGCCGCGAGCGGGTTGAAGGCCCCGGGGAAGCGCAGGACGGCCCCGGACCCGAGGCGGGCGCGCAGCGCACGCCGTCGCTCCGCGGCCGGCACGGACGTCCCGAGCATCACAGCAGCCCGCGACCGGCGACTGCGGACAGGTCGGCGACTGCCTCGATCCCGAGCTGGCCGAGCTCGCCGGGGCCGAGCGTGGCGACGGCATCGCACGCCGCGAGGAAGCGCGACTGCTCGTCGGTCGCGACGACCTCGTCGGCGAGG
>DAHWHN010000018.1 GCA_027335685.1 Acidimicrobiaceae bacterium | reverse complement strand
CGGGCTCGGGCTCGGGCTCGGGCTCGGGCTCGGGCTCGGGCTCGGGCTCGGGCTTCTCGCGACTGCTCGGCGCGGACCGCTGTGCCCCGTGCACGCGGTGTCGCGTACCCGGCGAGCTCAGCCACGCTCGCCACGTCGACCCGCGTCCGAGTCGTACGCGACGAGGGTCGAGAGCGCGTCGACGAGCTCGTCATAGGCTCCACGCCCGAGCAGGACGACGAGCTCCTCGTCGGCCGCCCGTGCACGCGCTGCGACGTCTCGCGCGAGCTCCTCGCCGCGTCCCGTCGGGCGGAGCGGGCGCCGGCGCGCATCGTCCAGATCGCGACCCGAGGTGCAGAGCCCTTTCGCGACAAGGAAGTCCGTGATGCGCTGGACGTTCATCGGGTCCGTTCCGAGCCGGCGGGCGAGCTGTCGCACGCCGCAGCCCGGTTCGTCGGCGACGAGACGCAGGACCGCAGCTTGCGGCGCGGTCAACCCGACGTCGGCGAGGGATGCCTCCCAGCGCCGGCGTCGCGCGCGGTGGGCGAGACCGAGGAGGAACCCGACGCCGCCGATCCCGCTCGCGTCACGGCTCTCCTGCGAGGATCGAACGGCACGCGGCTGCGTTGCTGCTCCGTCCACCGGGCCTCCCGCACCTTGCCCGCCTCCGGAGCTCGCGCTCACGGGCCGTCGCCGCGCAGGTCGGCGAGAATCTCGATCGCGAGGCCGTAGGCCGGCATGCCTCCGGTGACGAGGGCGGTCTCGGCGACGCCGACCAGATCGGAGTACGACGCGCCGGCACGTCGCGCTCCCCGGGCGTGTAGGCGGGCAGGACCCTCGTGGCCGAGGACGACGAGCTGGCCGAAGTGGACGAGCTGCTGGACACGGGGCTCGAGCGGGTTGTCGGCGAGCAAGGTCCGTCGGAGAGCTTCGATCGACTCGACGGCCTCGAGGCGTCCGGCGGCTGCGGCCACGGCGAGCCGGTCCTCGATGCCGGCCGGGACCGTCCCGAACGCGTCGCGGTAGCGGTCGCGAACGGCCTCCTCCCGTTCCGCGTCCTCTGGTCGGCTCACGATCCAACCCGTGCCATCGACGCGCGCACCTGCTCGAGGGCGCCGGCGGGGAAGTCGGCCGCTCCACCGAGAGCCGACGCAGCGAGCTCTGCCTCGGCAGACTCTTCGATCGCGACGACGAGGCGCGCCGCCCCGAGAGGATCGGTTCCGAAGGCGAGCAGCCCGTGGTTGGCGAGGAGGAGAGCCGACGTCGTCGGTCGCTCCTCAACCAGAGTGCGGATGCCGCGGACCGAGATGTCGGAGCCTCGCGGTCCCCAGGCGACGACCGGGATCGGCTCGGCCTGTCCGAAACGCAGCAGGGGCTCGGCCCGGCACGGCAGCTCCTTGTTGGCGAGCGCGAAGGCCGTCGCTGCGGGCGAGTGCGTGTGGATGATCCCGCCCACGGCGGGCCGGGCACGGTAGACGACGGCGTGCATGGCGACGATCTCGGCGTTCTCCGGGGCGAGCTCCCCCTCGAGGATCGCTCCGTCGAGGTCGAGCACCGCAACCTGGTCGGGTCGCAGGTCACGTACCATCCCGGTCGTCGTGAGCATGAACCGTTCGGGGTCCACACGAGCGCTCAGGTTCGCATGCCCGGAATGTGACATCACGCCCGACGTGAACAGGTGTCGGGCGGCGCCGACCAGCGCGTCGCCTCGTGCAGTGGCGGCGTCGGATCGGGTGGTGACTGTCATCGGGTATCTCCTTGGTGTCCGTCGAGGTGCACGCTCGAACGAACGTAGCTATATCTACGATTATTCCCGCATAGCTCGGCGCGAGTTGGCTCGGCGCGAGTTGGCTCGGCGCGAGTTGGCTCGGCGCGAGTTAGCTCGGCGCGAGTTGGCCAAGGCCAGGTTGGCGCGCCGGCGTTCTCAAGGTGCGCTGCCCCGTTCGCCGGGGCGGTCGCGGGCGACGGAGTCGAGCTGGCGCGTGATCCGCTCGGCCAGCGCCGCAGGGACGACGCTGTCGGGGTCGTGGAGGTTGCCGAGGGCCGAGGTCGTGCCGACGAGCGCCTGGTAGAGCGGTGGGCACGTCGCACAGCCGGCCAGGTGGGCTTCGAGCGCCCGGCGAGCCGGGGGGTCCAGCTCGTCGTCGATGTAGCTCGACACCTGCTCGCGGGCGCTCCAGCAGTCGAGGGGGACGCCGGAGTTGGCGGTCCTGCGCTCATTGCCGCGTGACAGGGCGCTCACGAGCATCATCCTTCCTCGCCGGATCCGTTGCTTGGCGGCCGACAGCGAGATCCCGAGGATCTCGGCAACCTCGGCTGCCGTGAAGGCCTCGGCGTCGTGGAGCACGACCGCGCGCCGGTAGTGGTCGGGCAGGTGGACCAGAGCGTCACGCAGATCGGCTGCGGACTCGGCACGTTCGACCACCGTTGCCGCGTCGACGCTGTAGCTCTCGTCACGCCAGCTGCTCTCGACGTCCTCGACACTTAGCTCGTGGGCGCGGTGGCGCGCGCGGTCGACGGCGAGATGGCCGAGGATCTGGTGGAGCCAGGTCCGCACAGATGCGGCGCCCCGGTACTGCGGGGCTCGATCGAGTGCGCGCAGCACGGTCTCGCCGACGAGGTCCTCCGCCTCGTCGGCGTTCGACGTGATGGACCGCGCGTAGCGGTAGAGGCCCGGTAGCTCGGCGCCGACCTTGTGTGCGAGTTCGCGCCGCCGCTCTGCCGTCGTCGAGCTGTCCACCACGTCGTCCAGTCCACCACGTCGTCCAATCCGGCGCGCCGGCGGTCTCTCGGGCGCTCGAACGAGCGGCCCCCGAGGTCCGCCGGGTGGCCGAGATCGCCTCAGGCTGCCGGCCGCAGGGGGTGCTCCTCCTGCGCGTCCTTCCCGGTGTCGCCGCGACCGACGGTCGTGATCCCGAGAAGTCGGTAGAGCGGGCAGAAGCCGGTTGCCGCCGTGCCGAGCATCACCGCTGCCACGACGAGCAGAACGACCCCGCCCGCAGTCGTCCACCCGACGACGCCGCTTCCGGCGACCGCTCCGGCGGCCAAGAGGACTCGCAGTCCTCGGTCGATCCGTCCCTCGTTCGTTCTCACCGTCATCTTCTGCTCCTTGGTCGTCGTGCCCGCCGGGCCCGCTTGCCGGCTCGACGGACATCTTCGTGATACGTCTCATAGACGCACGAGCCGCCCGGAGCGATACAGGTCCTGCTGGGCGCGTTGTGCACGCGGCGACGGACGACCGGTGCCGGGTGCCTGCGCACGCAGCGGGCGACTGTGGGGGACCGATGATCGGGCAGGACGGCCGCGCGTGACGCTGCGCAGCTGTCGGACAGGAATGCTCGCGGCCGCGCCGGCCGTGCTATCGGTGCTGCTGGTGTCGACGGCGCGTGCGGTGCTAGAACACCTCGACGTGGTGGCTCCGATGGTCAGCGGGCACGAGCTCGTGGACGCGAGACGTCGCGGCCCGGATCGACCGGTTCTCCCGACACGCGTCGGTGCCGACCGGCGTGCCGCCGATCCCCGGCGCGGCGCGACGATGGGCCGGAGTCGTGGCAGGTGACGTCGTGACAGCGCAAGGTCGCGTGGCGTGACGGAGCTCCTCGACCGTTGGCAGTTCGGCGTGACGATCGTCTACCACTTCCTTTTCGTCCCGCTCACCATCGGCCTGGCCGTCCTCGTGGCCTGGATGCAGACTCTCGCGTACCGCCGCAACGATGCCGACTGGGACCGCTTGTCGCGGTTTTTCGGTCACTTGTTCCTGATCAACTTCGCGCTTGGACTCGTGACCGGCATCGTCCAGGAGTTCCAGTTCGGGATGAACTGGTCGAACTATTCGATCTTCGTCGGCAATATCTTTGGCGCGCCACTAGCGATGGAGGGTCTCCTCGCGTTCTTCATGGAGTCGACCTTCCTCGGGATCTGGGTGTTCGGGAGGAGCCGCCTTTCGAAGCGTGTCCACCTCGCGTCCATCTGGCTCGTGGCGGCGGGGACGACGATCTCCGCGCTGTTCATCCTCGCCGCGAACGCGTGGATGCAGCACCCGGTCGGCTACAAGGTGGTCGACCACAAGGCATTGCTGACCGACATCTGGGCGGTGTTCGCGAACTCGACGCTGTGGGCAGAGTTCTCCCACACCGTGCTCGCGGCGTTCGTGACGGCGTCGATGGTCGTGCTCGGGGTGTCGGCTTGGCAGATCCTGCGGAGACGGGACGTGACCGTCTTTGTCCGGGCAGCCAAGCTCGCCAGCGGGTTCGCGGTCGTGTGCTTGCTCGCCACTATCACGACCGGCGACCTCCAGGCGCGGCTCATGGACGAGCAGCAACCCATGAAGATGGCTGCGGCCGAGGCGCTCTACAACACCCAAGACGGCGCGAGCTTCTCCATGCTCACCATCGGCAATCTCTCGGGCCAGCCGATCTTCCAGATTCGGGTTCCGCACCTGCTGAGCTTGATCGCAGACCTCTCCTACGACGGCAAGGTCGACGGTATCAACCAGATCCAGCGGGCCGAGGCGAAGAAGTACGGGCCGGGAAGCTACGTGCCGGTGATCTGGGTGACGTATTGGAGTTTTCGGCTGATGGTCGGGCTCGGTTTCGTGATGCTCGCGGTCGCTGCATGGGTCTGGTGGTTGTGCCGCAAGCGCTCGCGCTGGCGGCTCGAGGACAACCGGGTGACCTTGTGGGTCCTCGTCGCGACCATCCTCGCTCCTTTTGCCGCGAACACCTTCGGTTGGCTCTTCACCGAGATGGGCCGCCAGCCCTGGGTCGTCTACGGCCTTATGAAGACGGCACAGGCCATCTCGCCGACCGTCGGTGCGGGCGACGTGGTCGCGACACTCGCGGGCTTCAGCGTCCTCTACAGCGTGCTCGGTGTGGTCGACGTCGTGCTGATGAGCCGCGCTGCGCGCTCGTCGCTCGGGGAGAGCGAGGACGAGGGCTCCGGCCCGCCCGCCGCCGGGGAGGAGGTGGTCGGCTTTGTCTACTGACCGACCGCACCGGGACGGCTGTCGGCTCCGGTCTCCGTCGCGTCGGAGGTTGCCGTGAACGGTCCTGTCGCAAGCCTGAACACGTCGTGGTTCGCGCTGATTGGCCTGTTGTGGACGGGGTACTTCGTCCTCGAGGGATTCGACTTCGGCGTGGGGATCCTCTCGCCGCTCCTGGCTGCCGACGACGTCGACCGGAGGATGTCGCTCAACGCGATCGGGCCGTTCTGGGACGGCAACGAGGTCTGGCTCATCGTGGCAGGCGGTGCGACCTTTGCCGCGTTCCCGACGTGGTACGCGACGATGTTCAGCGGCTTCTACCTCGCGCTCTTCCTGATCCTCGTCGCGCTCATCTTGCGTGGGGTCGCGTTCGAGTTCCGTTCCAAGCACGACGACTCGCGATGGCGGCGAGCATGGGGTGCGGCGCACTGTGTCGGGAGCCTCGTTCCCGCCCTGCTGTGGGGCGTGGCATTCACCGACTTGGTGCGCGGTCTCGAGATCGCGCGCGGTCCGCACTACGTCGGAGGCTTCGCTGGGCTGGTCCACCCGATCGCCCTCGTGGGGGGGCTCGCGAGCTTGTCGCTTTTCGGCCTGCATGGCGCTGTGTTCCTGTCGCTCAAGACGACGGGCGAGCTCCGCCGCCGCGCGCGGCGCGCTGCGGTGCTGCTCGTCGCTCCGACCCTTCTTGCCGTCGGTGGTGTCGGCGCGTGGGTCGGCCTGTCGATCGCCGGGACCGACCGGCCCGGCGGACTCCCCGGGGCAGTGCCCGCCGTCCTCGTCTGCGCCGCGCTCGTTTCGATCGCGGGGGCGGGCCTGCTCGTTGCACGGGTCCACGAAGCGCTCGCGTTCGCTGCGACTGCGGTGGCGATCGTCGCCATGAGCGCAGCGACCTTCGGTGCGTTGTTCCCCCGGGTGATGGTGTCCGACGTTCGGGTTGCCGACAGCCTCACGATCTGGAACGCGGCGTCTGCCCACGAGACGCTGCTCGTCATGACAGTGGTCGCGGCGATATTCACGCCCTTCGTCCTTGCCTACCAGGCGTGGAGCTACTGGGTCTTCCGCCAGCGGCTCGTGCGCCCGCCGGTGACGTCCGGCGCGCACGAGGCACCGGTCGTCTCGCCGCCGGCCGCGCTCGTGACGCGCCCCGGCGGCGTGTGAGCTCGGTCGGATCGCCACCGAGCGTCCCCCGGCCCCATCGGAGCCCGTTCGACCCGAGGCTGTGGACGACGACCCGTGGCGTCCGGTCACTGCTCGCGGCGTCGGTCGTCATCGGGCTCGGCGCCACCGGTGGACTGGTCGTGCAGGCCGTGTTCCTCGGCGAGCTGCTCGCAGGGCTGTTCCACTCGCCGGTCCGGCTCGGTGAGATCACCGGCGACCTGGTCGCCCTCGCCGTCGCGACGTTACTGCGTGCCCTTTTCGTCGTAGCAGGCGCGGTGGTCGGCGCACGCGCCGCGAACACGGTGCGGCGGGACCTGCGTGCCGACGCGTTGCGCGGTCTGCTCGACAGCGGACCGGAGCACCTCGCCGGGGAGCGCACGGGGGAGCTCACGGTGACCCTCGGTCCGGGCCTCGACGCGATCGACGCCTACGTCGGGAGCTACCTTCCCCGTCTCGTCCTCGCTGGTCTCGCGCCGATCGTGCTGCTCGGGGTCATCGGCTCGCTCGACTGGCTGTCGCTCGTGACCCTGCTCGTCGTGCTCTGCCTCGTGCCCGTGTTCATGGTGCTCGTCGGTCGCGTGACCGAGTCGCGGGTCGCGAAGCGGCTCGGCGCTCTCGGCGCTCTCGGCGCGCACTTCCTCGACGCGGTCGACGGGCTTCCGACCCTGCGCGCGTACGGCAGGGCGCGCCGCCAGGAGGAACAGATCGCGGAGGTCACCGAGGACCTGCGGCGCACGACCATGGCGGTCTTGCGCGAGACGTTCCTCTCTGCCCTCGTGCTCGAGACCCTGGCAGCCGTCGGGACCGCTCTGGTCGCCGTGCCGCTCGCCCTGCGTCTGATCGGTGGCCACATGGACCTCGCCCCGGCGCTCACGATCCTCGTCCTCACCCCCGAGGTCTTCCTCCCGCTGCGCCGCGCGTCGGCCGACTTCCATGCTGCAGCCGACGGCATGGCTGCCTTCGACCGTGTCGTCGCGCTCCTCGACTGCGGTGGGCCCCGGCACCTGCGGTCGAGGGTCCCGGCCACCTCGAGGGTCCCGGCTGGGTCTCGTGCGGGCAGGCGACCGATCGCTTCGCTCCACGATGGCGACGCCGTCGCCGTGAACGAGCTGCGCACGGCAGGCTTGCGCGTCCGCTACCCGGGGCGCGATCGGCCTGTCCTCGAGCGTCTCGATCTGGCGGTCGCGCCCGGTGAGCGTGTCGCGGTCGTCGGTCCGAGCGGGGCCGGGAAGTCGACCCTGCTCGCCGCCCTCGTCGGCCTCGTCTCGCCGAGCGCCGGCCGGATCAGCCTCGGTCCCCTCGACCAGGACGAGGTAGACCTCGAGACGTGGAGGTCGCACTTCGCGTACATGCCCCAGCGTCCGCGGCTGTTCACCGGAACCCTGGCCGACAACGTGCGCCTCGGCTCGCGGCTCGCTCCGGGTCCGGCCGGCGACGAGGGGCTCGCCGATGCGCTCCGCGTCGCCCAGCTCGACGAGCTCGTCGCGGGTGACCCCGAGGGCGCGTCGCTGGCGGTCGGAGAGGGTGGCAGCCGGCTCTCGACCGGCGAGCGTCAGCGGGTTGCCCTCGCGCGCGCGTTGCTGCGCACGCACGCGGGCGTGGTCGTCCTCGACGAGCCGACCGCCCACCTCGACACCACGACCGAGGCGCGCCTCGTCGACTCGCTCGACCGCTGGCTCGGCGGTCGCAGCCTCGTCGTCGCCAGCCACCGGCCGGGGCTCCTCGGGCTCGCGGATCGCGTGGTCTCCCTCGGTGCCGCGCAGGTGACGGCATGCGAGCTCGCGGGTCAGCTCGCTCGGGTGCAAGCCGCCGCGCCGGGACGGCGCGGGGATGCCGGGGCGTGACGGTGGTCGCGGCGAGCGCGTGCCGGACGGCGACCGGACCGGTCCGTCCCGACAGCGTCGTCGTGCGGGGCGCGACCACGGTCGTGCTCGGCCTCGTCGGGCAGCTCTCCTCGCTCGGGCTCCTGGCCACGTCGGCTTGGCTCCTCACGACCTCGTCGCTCCGCCCGCCGATCTTGACCTTGACGGTGGCGATCGCCGCCGTGCGGCTCTTCGCGCTGCTGCGGGGACTCGGTCGCTACGGCGAGCGCCTGGCCGGCCACGACCTCGCGCTCCGCTTCCTCGCCCGCGTCCGCGTCTGGACGTACCGTCAGCTCGAACGGCTCGTCCCGGGAGGCCTCGGCGAGATCGCTGCCGGCGACGTCGTCTCCCGGGTCGTCGCCGACGTCGAGGCGACCCAGGACCTCGTTGTCCGGGTCGGCGTGCCCGCAGTCACCGGCCTCGCGACGGCGGCGGTCGCGGTCGCGGTCGACGCGCTGCTGCTCCCTCTCGCCGGCGCGGTGCTCGGAGCGGGCCTCGTGCTCGCCGGTGTCGTCGTCCCGGCAGTCGGGCGGCGTGTCGGTCGTCCGGCGGGTGCGAGCCTCGCGTCCGGGCGGGGACGTGTCGCGGCCGTCGTGGCCGAGACGCTCGAGGGAGCGGCGGACCTGCTCGCGTTCGGCGCGGTCGACGAGGCGCTTGGCCTCCTCGACCGCTGCGAGGCGAGCCTCAGCTGCGCCGTGCTGGCGACGGCGCGCGCCGCGGGGACCGCGGCTGCCCTCGGGGCGCTCGTCGCCGGCGCGACGACGCTCGGCGTCGCGGCGGTCGGTGCCGCGAGCCTTGCGCACCCGGGTGCCGGGCCCGACCACCTGACACCCGTTGGCGTCGCGGTCGTGGTGTTCGTCGCGCTCGCGGCGTTCGACGCGATCGCGACGCTGCCCGACGCGTTCTCGCGCCTCGAAGGAGCTCTCAGCGCCGCGCGCAGGGTCCGGGCCCTCGGCACGATCGCGTCGCCGGTGCCCGAGCCGCGTTCCCCCCTGCCGGCTCCGAGCGAGCCCGTCGTCGTGCTCGAGGACGTGTCGGTCACCTACCGCCCTGACGGCGCGCCGGCGCTCGAGCACATCGATCTCGTCCTCGAGCCGGACCGCCGGGTCGCGGTCGTCGGTGCCAGCGGAGCGGGCAAGTCGACCCTCGCGCTCACGCTCCTGCGCTTCCTCGATCCCCGTCGCGGCAGGTTGACCCTCGGTGGTGTGTCGGTCCAGGAGCTGTCTGCAGACGACGTGCGGGAACGGATCGCCTGGGCGCCGCAGGACCCTGCCATCTTCGCGGCGACGCTCGCGGCGAACCTGCGTCTCGCACGGCCAGGCGCCGAGGACGCAGACCTCGTCGACGTGCTCACCTCCCTCGGGCTCGGGCCGTGGCTCGCGCGCCTTCCCGACGGCCTCTCGAGCGAGCTCGGCGAGCGGGGCCAGCGTGTCTCGGGCGGCGAGCGTCAGCGGATCGGTCTCGCACGCGCTCTCCTCGCGAACCGGCCCGTCCTCGTGCTCGACGAGCCGAGCGCGCACCTCGACGCCGGCAACGAGGACCTCGTGCGCGAAGCGGTGCTCCGGCACAGCGCTGGACGGGCCCTCTTGTGGATCACCCACAGCCTCGTCGGTCTCGAGGACTTCGACGAGGTCGTCGTCCTCGCCCACGGGCGCGTCGTCGAACGTGGCCACGCCGTGGAGCTGGCGCGCGGTGCAGGCCCCTACGCGGCGCTCATGGCAGACGCGCGGAGCTGAGCGGCGCGGAGCTGAGCAGCGCCCAGGGCGAAGCTGACCAGCGCTCGGGCGCTCAGGTCGTCACGCTGCGGGCGCCTCGGGCTCGGACCGGCCGGGAGGCGTGTGCCGCGACGGCATCGAGCGCGGGAAGACCGGCGACGCCGGCGAGAAGCTCGCCGACGCGATGGGGCTGTTCGACCGGGTGGCGTAGCGGCTGGTCGGGCACGATCTCGTAGTGATTGCGCCGGCCGACCTTGGTCCGTCGCACGTAGCCACCCGCGACGAGATCGGCGATGATCGCCTGCGCGGCGCGTTCGGTGATCCCGACCCTGCCGGCGATGTCCCGGCCACGGATCCCCGGGTCGCTCGCAATGCAGACGAGCACGTGACCGTGGTTGGTCAGGAACGTCCAGCCCGGGCGTGTCGTGTCCGCGGAGGTGCTGGCAGGATCCGTCACCGCCCCAACGGTAGTGGTCACGGGCCCGGTCGGGCCGAGTCGCGGGCGTCCGCGAGCCGCCGGGCGACTCGGCGCGGGTCGGGTGCACAGCAGCGCCGCCGGGCGAGTGGCGCCGTGGCGCGCGCGACCGTGTTGCGCGCGCGATAAAACCGTCTTAGAATTCACGATGTGAAACTCGTATATTTTGGATCGCAATGGCTCGGGCGCCACGAGCCGTGGAGCTCGACGTGACGGACGTGCCCGGCGAGGCCCTGCTCGCACTCGCCGTCTGCGCGCCGCTTGTCGGCGCCGGTGTCGTTGCGCGCTCGACCGGTCTCGGAGCCCGACGCGTCGACGCCGCCCGCACGCTTGCGTGGATCGCGGCAGCGAGCGCCGTCGGCGCTCTCGTCGCCGTGGCGGTGGGCGGGCCGTTCGCGCTCCGGGTCGCGCGCGTCCCGGCGCTCGGGACGGTCGGCCTGCTGGCAGATCGCCTCACCGTCACGCTGCTCGTGCTCGTCGCCGGCGTCGGCGCGACGGTCCAGAGCTACTCGTTGCGCTACCTGCGGGGTAGCCCGAACCTCGAGCGTCTCGTCGGGGCGACGAGCGCCGTCGTGTGCGCGATGGGCGTCGTCTGCGCCGCGGCGACCTTCGGGGAGATGGTGGTCGCGTGGGTCGCCGCAGGGGCGACCTTCGCCGTCGCCATGGGGGCCCGCCGGGACCTGCCGGGAGTCCGCCGGTCGACGCGCCGCACCATCGCGTTCCTCGCGACGGGCGACGCCGCGCTCGTCGTCGCGCTCGTCCTGGTCACGGATCGCGTCGGGCCGGTCGACCTCGGTCGAGCGGGAGGGCTGCAGTTCGCTGCGTCGAGTCTCGGGGCGCTGGCAACCCCTGTCGCCGTGCTCGTCGTCGTCGCGGCGCTCGCCCGATGTGCGCAGATTCCCTTCGGCGGCTGGTTGCCCGGCACCGTCTCGGCTCCGACGCCGGTCTCGGCGCTGCTGCACGCGGGGATCGTCAACGGAGGAGGTGTGCTGCTCATCCGTCTCGGCGTGCTCGCGAGCGGCTCTGGGCTCGCGATGGCGCTCGCGCTCGCCTCGGCCGGCGCGGGTGCCGTCGTCGCGGCGCTCGCGGTGCCACGCAAGCCCGACGTCAAGGGGGCACTGGTCATGTCGACGATGAGCCAGATGGGCTTCATGGTCGCGGAGTGCGCGGTCGGCGCCTACCTCGCCGCAGCGGTGCACCTGCTCGGCCACGCCATGTACAAAGCGACGCTGTTCCTCGGGTCGGGCTCGCAGGTGCCCCGTCGCGGCCAGGCTCCGC
The DNA here is from genome assembly GCA_027335685.1 of Acidimicrobiaceae bacterium. Taxonomy (GTDB): domain Bacteria; phylum Actinomycetota; class Acidimicrobiia; order Acidimicrobiales; family Bog-793; genus JAJZCK01. The sequence goes on along the minus strand of DAHWHN010000018.1, from coordinate 1,350 downwards.
ATCGCCCGGACAGGACGTGGCCAGCAGCCGGGCGGCTGCTCGTCGCCGTGCTCGCCACCGCTGCAGCGGCATCGGCGTTCTGGGTGATCCCCGGCGCGCACGCCGACCGCGCCGCTGTCGTCCTGCTCGTGTTCGCCGCGATCACGGTCGTCACCGCAGCCTGGGCGTGGTCGGCGCGGGCGCCACGCGCGCTGCGCGTCGGAGTCGTGTCGCTCGCTGCAGTCGTCGTGGCGTCTGCTGCCTACGGCCTGGTCGTCGCTGTCGCGGGCGCATGGCTGGCCCCTGCGCTGCCGCGGGCCGGTGGTGGCTCCCCGGCGATCTGGTGGCTCCTCGCCGTCGCCGCCGCCGGCGGAGCCGCGCCGCGCGCGCTGGGCTCGGCGCGTGCCCGGAGGTGGTCGACAGCCGTCCTGACCGACATCGGGCGGGCGCCCGTCGAGGCCGTGGCAGGTTCGCGGTGAGCACGGCCGGTCTCCCCGGGGCGCACGCGACGCTCCTCGCCGACGTCGACGAGGCCGCGCGCGTCGTCGCCCCGCTGTGGCCCTTGTCGAGCTTCGTCGCCGTCAACCCCTTGTGGGGATTGCGGGAGCTGCGGTTCGACAGGGCGCTCGGGCACGCTGCACGCTTTCTCGACCTGCGGGGTTACCCGTCGGCGGAGCTCTACGCAAGCGCTGTCCGGACCGGGCGCGTGACCCCTGCAGACCTGTGGCACGCGCTTGGCGTGGTTCGCGCGAGCAGTGCCGCCATCCGGTCCGGCGAGGACCGCGCGGCCGACAGGAGCGGCGCGCGCGGATCCGGGGAAGAGTGCGATGGCGACGCCGGTGGTGCGACGACAGTCGCGCGCCACGATGCGTCCTGCGGGACGTGCTGCGCCGCGGCGACCGACGCAGAGGTCGCAAGGTGGTGCGCCGCGTACGTCGCAGGCGTGCTCGCGCACCCCGCCGGCGGAGGGCTCTACGCGGCGTGGCGTTGGGTCGTGGGCCGCGACCCGGCGGCGAGACGGCTCTGCGGGCGGGAGGGCCGCGCGATCCTCGCGAGCCTGCCCGAGCGGGCGGAGGACTCGATCCTCGCGAGCCTCGAGCGTCTCGACGTCGCCGAGGGGGACCGTGTCGACGAGCTCACGGGCCAGCTGGCCCGGATGCCGGGGTGGGCTGGCCATGCGCTCTGGCGGTCCCGCTGGTCGGCTCCCGACGAGGCGGGCCCCGCTCTCCATCTCCTCGACTACCTCGCCGTGCGGCTCGCCTACGACGCGGTGCTGCGCGAGTTCGCAGAGGCCGGACGGGGGAGCACGACCCGCCGGAGCCGGTCCCGTGGCGTCAGCGTGCCGAGCGGGGCTACGCGGCCGGCGCGGCC
>DAHWHN010000015.1 GCA_027335685.1 Acidimicrobiaceae bacterium | reverse complement strand
CGGCGCCGTGGATGATGGTTGCTCGCATGATCGGTCTCCTCTCGGTGCGGTTCGGACGCGTCGGGCCACCCCGTTGGGGACGCGGGGACCCGGCGGCGGGAGCGTTCAGCGCTCCGCAGGTTGGGCCGGTGCCGGGCGCTGCCGACCGTCGTGCTCGCCGTCGAGCGTGGCGGCCCAGCTGGCCAGCAGGTCGAGCGCCTCCTGAGAGGGCGAGCCCGGCTCCGCGGTGTAGACCACCATCGTGAGGTCCTCGCCGGGCAGCTCCATCGCCTCGAACGACAGGTCGAGGTCACCGACGACGAGGTGGCGCAGCTGCTTTCTCCCGCGTCGATGGAACCGCACGTCGTGGGCCGCCCAGCGGGTCCGGAACGCCTCGCTGCGGGTCGACAGCTCGCCGATCAGGTCCGTCAGCGCCTTGTCGTAGGGGTTGCGGCCCGCCTCCGAGCGCAGCATGGCGGCGATGTCGTCCGCGGCACGCTCCCAGTCGACGAAGAACTCGCTCGACCGGGGGTTCAAGAACACGTAGCGGGCTGTGTTGGGCGGGCTGACGGGGTCCGACAGCAGCTCCGAGTACAGCGCGCAGCCGAGCCGGTTGGCGGCGACGATGTCGTGGCGGGCGTTGCGCACCCATGCCGGCGCCGCGACCAGGTCGAGGGTGCGCTGCACACTCGGGCGCACCCGCTGGACGCTCGCCCGGCGGCGGGCGGCGGGCCCGGCGTTGGCAGCCCGGGCCAGGTCGAACAGGTGCGCCCGCTCGGCCTCGTCGAGCTGCAGCGCGCGGGCCAGCGAGTCGAGGACCTGCTCGGACACCCCGCGCAGGTTGCCGCGCTCCACGCGCACGTAGTAGTCGACGCTCACTCCGGCCAAAAGTGCGACTTCCTCCCGGCGCAGGCCTGCGACCCGGCGGTTCCTGCCGTAGACGGCGAGCGCCGCCTCCTGCGGCGTGACCCGAGCCCGGCGGGAGGCCAGGAACTCCTTGATCTCGCTCCGGCTGTCCATGGTCCCACCCTACGGCTGCGCCCGTCCGCCAGGGAGGACCGGCCGGTACCTGTCCCGGTGGCCCCCCTCCCAGGATCTCCCGACCGGCTCCTTGCGGCGCGTGCGTGCACGTCCTCAGCCCGAGCGCGGGCGCCCGGGCCTGCGGATCGCTCCCACGTGGCCCGGCATCCGGCCCGCCTCGGCCAGAGCCCGGCGGAGCAGGAGCTCGATCTGGGCATTGGTGCTGCGCAGCTCGTCGCCGGCCCAGCGTGCGAGAGCGTCGTGGACCGCCGGATCGAGGCGTAGCAAGACGCTCTTGCGTTCGCTCATCGAGCGACCTACTGGTAGAGGGTGCCCGCGTTGACGACCTGCTGGGTGGCCTGCTCGCTGCAGAGCACGACGAGCAGGTTGGAGACCATCGCCGCCTTGCGCTCCTCGTCGAGGTCGACGACGGCACGCTCTTCGAGCCGGTGCAGGGCGAGCTCGACCATGCCGACGGCACCTTCGACGATCTGGGTCCGGGCGGCGACGACGGCACTCGCCTGCTGCACGCGCAGCATCGCCTGGGCGACCTCCGTGGCGTAGGAGAGGCGGGTCAGCCTCGACTCGGTGATCGCGACCCCGGCGACCTCGACGCGGGTGGCGATCTCCTCCGAGAGCCGCGCGGTGATCTCCTCCGCGTTGACGCGCAGGCAGGGCGCGCCGCTGCCGCGGCTGTCGTAGGGATAGCTCGAGGCGATGTGCCGCACCGCCGTCTCGGCCTGCGTCGCCACGAAGCGCGGGTAGTCCTCGACCGCGTACAGCGCCTGGGCCGTGTCGCGGACCTCCCAGACGACGACGGCGGCGATCTCGATGGGGTTGCCGTCGGCGTCGTTGACCTTGGCGCTCGTGGTCTCGTGGTTGCGGACCCGTGTCGAGATGCGCCGCCGCTCGGCGAGCGGGTTCACCCAGTGCAGACCCGAGACCCTGATCGTCCCCCGGTAGCGACCGAAGAGCTGGACTGCTCGCGCCTGTCCCGGAACCACCGCGGTGAGACCTGCGAAGGCGAGCCCGGCGACGAGGACGAGCGCGATTCCGGCTCCGGCGCGTGCGGCTGGCCCCGGTGACCCCCATAACCCTTCCGCGGCACCGAACCCGATCAGCACGCCCCCGGTCGCGAACGACGCGATCCCGGCGAGCAGGACCCGCACCCCTCGAGCGGACCAGGCCGTCCGCTCGAGGTCCTGCGTTGTCGTCCCCGTGCCCATGGCAGACCTCCTCGACGTCCCGACGTCAGAAGGATATCATACTGATATCAGTTTTCTAGGGACGTCCGACCGGCAAGCCAGGCTCGGCAGCTCCTTGACCGGTCACAACACCACCTGATACTTTTCGTCAGGTGCACCTGAGACATATCTCCGGACGTCTGCACGCACCGCCGCGCGGCCACGCCACGACGCAGGCGAGCCAGATGCTCGGGTTCCGGCGGATCGACTTCGTCCACGTCACCGTCACGCCAGACTGCGTGCAGGCACACGTCGCGGGTGTCGGTCACCGGGCAACAAGGGAGCTGGCGGTCCCCCTCCGCACGGCGAGCCGTCTCGTGACCCAGGGCGTCCCGCTGGTCGTCCAACACGTCGGCACCCCCGACCGACCACGCAGCCCGACCGGTGGCAGTCACGACGCGAGGCAACCCTGAGCTCTGCGACCGACGAGGTCCTTCGTCGACCTCGTGGTCAACTCGCCTCGACGACGACGACGACAACGACGGCGGCCGCGGCCGATCGCCGAGCCAGTTGGTCAGGACCGGGCGGACCGGATCGTCGCCGCGAGGGCCTCCGGGTCCGCGGCTCCGACGATCCACGCGTCGTAGCGCGTGCCCTCGAAGTCGATGCGCACGCCCCTCGGGGTGTCGTGGTGCACGGCCGCGAAGAGCCGCTCACCTCCGGTTCGCACGACGGCGACCTCGGAGACCCCGGGCAGCCGCTCGCCGACCTTGATGCCGTGGTCGGCGGGCTCGTGCGCGTCGTCGAGCACCTCGACCGCGCGCACCGCCGACAGCGGCGCCCTGAGGTCGCCGTGGACCGCTTCGAGCTTCTCCACAGCCGAGAGGTGCAGCACCAGCTCGTCACCGTCGACCTGCAGATCGGCCATCGGAACCTCCTTATGAACGCAACTGCGGGAACGTTATCATCGCTGTGACCGTTGTTGCTACGATCGCGCCATGACGAGCGCGGATCTGCTGCTGCACCCGGTGCGGCTGCGCATCGTCCAGGCGTTCCTCGGCGACCGGGCGCTCACCACGGCCCAGCTCGCCACCGAGCTCGGCGACGTGCCTGCCGGCAGCCTCTACCGCCACGTGGCAATGCTCGCGAGGGCCGGGGTGCTCCAGGTCGTCGCCGAGCGCCGAGTCCGGGCCGTCGTCGAGCGCACCTACATGCTGCGAGCAGCAGCGGCCCAGATCCAGACCGACGAGGTCGCCGCCATGACCCCCGAGCAGCACCTCCAGGCCTTCGTCGCCTACGTCGCCGGCATGCTCGCCGACGCCGAGCGCTACCTCATGACCGGCGTCCCAGACCCGGTCCGCGACGGCGCCAGCTACCGTATGGCGGCGATGTGGCTCACCGACGCCGAGCTCGCGGAGCTCGCCCGGGACCTCCAACGGGTCTTCCTCCCGCGCCTTGCAAACCCGCCGGCGAGGGGCCGGCGCCGGCGCAGCCTCTATACGGTGCTCCTGCCTGCTCCCGGGGCACCGCGGGCCCGCACGACAGCTGCGACACGCGCCCGCACGTCGCAGGCGCGCCGGACGAGGGGCTCGTGACGCCGAGGGCTGCTCTCTGGCTCACGACCTAGTCGGCGGTCGTCGCCCGCCACGCGACGCCGACAGGCGCCGCTGGCGGGGCCATCCTCCTCGACGCGCCCCGAGCGCGCCTAGCGCCCCTCGAGCAAGTCGTGGAGCACGCCGGCCACGGGCAGCCGCCAGCCGAAGCGGCCGCGGGCTGCCTCGCCGCCGAGACGCCCGTCGAGGAGCGTGACGAGCGCCTTCCACAGCACCCAGCCGGCAGCCCGCGCCCAGGTGCCGTCGTCAAGGCCGATCCTGGCGCGAAACACGTCTCGGGACTTGCCAGCGAACGTCGTCCACGCCATCGTCAGGTCGCATGCAGGATCGCCCACCGCGCAGCCGCCGAAGTCGATAACCGCGCTGATACGGCCGTTGCCCACGAGAAGGTTCGAGGGGGCGACGTCACCGTGCACCCACACCGCCGGCGCGTCCCAACGTGTCTCGAGCGCCGCGTCCCAGACCCGCTCCGTCCGGCGGCGGTCGATGTCGGGGCCGAGAACGGCAAGAGCGTCGCGCGTCTCGGTGTCGTAGGCAGACAGAGAGCCGCCGCGGAGGAAGTTGTGCGCGCCGGGTTGCGGTCCCCCGCTCGTGTCGACCCCCCGCAAGCTGACGAGGAAGCCGGCCAGGTCCGTGGCGACTTCGACCAAGTCCACGACTGCCGCGCCGAGCATGGGCTCGCCCGGCAGCCACCGCCGAACCGACCACGGATAGGGGTACAGGTCGCTCGGTCGACCGTCGCCGACCGGTTCGGGGATCGGCAGCGGTACCGACGGGGCGAGCAGCGGCAGCCAGCGACGCTCCTTGTCGATCTGGGCAGCACAAGCCGCCCTGCGCGGCAGCCGGACGACCAGGTCGTCGCCGAGGCGAAACGTCCGGTGGTCCCACCCACCGACCTCGACCGGCCGCACCGGACGGTCGGCCCACTCGGGGAACTGGGCCGAGATCAGCTCGGCAACCAGGGACGCCGAGATGTCGCGCTCCCCCATCGTCACCGTCTCTCCTCCCGACCTGCACGCTCGCCGGCACGCCGACCGGCGCAGCCCGTCGCCTCGCCACGATGGACCAGCTCGCCGAGGCGAGCCTACGTCGGATCGACCCAGCGGTCCCCGTGTCCCGACGTCCCCGTGTCCAGCAGCCCTCCACTCCCCCAGGACGTCGAGGCGCCGTGCGTCCCCGCGCCGCCACCGGACCGTGCGCCCGACCGGGTATTTCCTCGACAGCCGCCCCGGTAGCGTTGGCCCGTGACCGCGTTCGATGCCGACGCCCGCGCGCAGCTTCGAGCCCGTGCGAACGAGCTCCTGCAGACACTCGTCGGCCGTCAGGCAGAGTTGCGGGACGACCAGTGGACAGCCATCGAGGCGCTCGTGGTCGACCGGCGGCGTGCCCTCGTCGTCGAGCGCACGGGCTGGGGGAAGAGCGCCGTCTACTTCATCGCCACAGCGCTTCTTCGCGAAGCGGGCGCCGGACCGTCAGTCATCGTGTCGCCGCTACTCTCGTTGATGCGCAACCAGATCGCGGCTGCGACACGTGCCGGCGTGCGAGCGGTCACGGTCAACTCGACGAACGCCGAGGACTGGCAGGCAATCTTTGGCGCGGTGCGCCGCGGTGACGTCGACGTCCTGCTCGTGTCCCCCGAGCGGCTCAACAACTTCGACTTTCGCACCGAGGTCTTGCCGGGACTCACGGCCATCTGCGGGTTGCTCGTCGTGGACGAAGCGCACTGCATCTCGGACTGGGGCCACGACTTTCGTCCCGACTATCGCCGAATCCGCACCTTCCTCGAAGAGCTCCCTCCCCATACGCCGGTGGTCGCGACGACCGCGACCGCGCCGAGCCGGGTCGTCGCCGACATTGCCGACGTGCTCGGCATCGGCCCTGGTGCGCCAGAAGTGCTCGTGCTTCGCGGCTCGCTCGACAGGGAGAGCCTGCATCTTGGCGTCGCCCAGTTGGGGGGCGAGGCGGAGCGCCTCGCGTGGCTCGCCGACCGGCTCGGTGCGCTACCCGGATCGGGGATCATGTACACCCTGACCGTCGCCGGAGCGCAGGAGCTGGCTGGCTTCCTCTCCTCGCGGGGCTTCGCCGTCGCCGCGTACTCCGGCCGCTCCGGTGTCGAGGATCGTCTCGCCGCCGAGGAGGACCTCCTTGCGAACCGCGTCAAGGCCCTCGTGGCGACGTCGGCGCTCGGGATGGGCTTCGACAAACCAGACCTCGGCTTCGTGATCCACTTCGGTGCCCCCTCGTCGCCGGTCGCCTACTACCAGCAAGTCGGCAGGGCGGGGCGCGGTGTCGAGCGCGCGGAGGCGATCCTCGTCCCTGGCGCGGGCGATCAGGCGGTGTGGGAGTACTTCGACTCGGTGTCGTTCCCCGACGAGGCTGTCGTGCGCACAGTGCTCGACGAGCTCACCCGATCGCGGCGGGCACTCAGTCTCTACGATCTCGAGTCTCGTAGCCCGCTCAGCCGCACGCGCCTCGAGCTCGTCCTGAAGGTGCTGGACGTCGACGGCGCGGTGCGGCGCGACCGGAACGGCTGGCTGTCGACCGGTGCTCCCTGGTCCTACGACGTGGCGCGCTACGCGGCAGTCGCGATGCGGCGTCTCGAGGAGCAGCAGGCGATGCGTGACTACGTCACGACCTCGAGATGTCGCATGCGCTTTCTGCGCGAGCTCCTCGACGACCCGGACGCAGCCGACTGCGGGCGCTGCGACAATTGCCTCGGTCAACCCGTGGACACGGCGACGAGTGCGGCCTCGATCGAGCGCGCTGCGCAGCGCCTCGAACAACCCGGAGTCGAGATCGCGTCGCGTCGACAGTGGCCGGCCGGGCTCGAGCGGTTCGCCATCCCCATGCGGGGCAAGATCGAACGAGGCGAGCAGCACGCAACAGGTCGCGCCATCGCGCGCTTCAGTGACCTCGGCTACGGTCCTGGCGTGCGCCGCACCGCAGCGCCCTCGGCCGCAGACGGCCCGGTGCCGGAGGCGCTCGTCAAGGCCGCCGTGAAGGTCCTGCGTGCGTGGCGAGACGAGTGGGAGGAACGTCCCAGCGGGATCGTCGCCGTCGGCTCGATCGCTCGACCCCAGCTCGTCACGTCGTTCGCCGCTCGCATCGGCGCCGTGGAAAAGTTGGACGTTCTCGGCACGGTGCACCACGACGGACCGTCACGCGTGCCACGGTCGAACTCGGTGTTCCGCCTGCAGGCAATCTTCGGCTCCTACCACGTGCCGACCGATCTGCAGCGTCTGCTTGGCGGCCCGCGTGCGGGTCAGCCCCTTCTCCTCCTCGACGACTACGTCGACTCCGGGTGGACGCTCGTCGTGGTCGCGCGCCTACTCCGCCGCGCCGGAGCCGGACCGGTCTACCCGCTCGTGCTCGGGGTCGCCGGGTAGCAACGCCATGCCTACGACACCGGTCGTCCTGGCCACGCCGCGACACGCTGCGCCGCGATCGTCGCAGCAAGTCCGCGAACCACACGCTCGCCGTCTCGCGACGTCGACGTGACATCGAGGGGCCGGGCAGTTGGCCGCCCGAGACGGTGACGTGCCGGTGGACACCGAACTCGTGGCGCTCGCGTCGCACCGACTGTCCCAGGGGGTTCACTCTCGACCACGGCGAACGGTCGATCAGCACGCCGGTTGGCGCCTGCGCGTCGTCGACGAGCGCCGACAGGAGGCGCACCTGCGCCTCAGGGATGGTGACGGCAGCCTCGGGCCGACCGCGCGCGCGACCGCGCTCCGACGTGCGTCCGGTTCGGACAGCCAGACCGGTCCGATGACCGGGAGATCGGGACCTCCACGTGCTACGATGAAGCACATGGAGCAGGTCGGTATCCGGTCACTGAAGCAGAACGCATCGGCTGTCGTCGCCGGTGTTGCTGCCGGTGAGGCCGTCACGATCACCGACCGCGGTCGACCGGTCGCCCTCCTCGCGCCGATCCCGTCCTCTCCGCTCCAGCAGCTCATCAGCTCCGGCCGCGCGCGGCCCCCACGCCGCAGTGTCGCAGACCTGCCTGCTCCTCGCCCCGGACCGAACTTGTCCGCAGAGCTCGCAACCATGCGGGCCGCCGAGGGTCGCTGAAGGTGGCGCACTACCTCGATACCTCGGCTCTAGTGAAGCTGGTCGTCGCCGAAGCCGAGACACCGGCCTTACGCGCGTGGCTCGTCGAAGTCGCGCGGATCCCGCTCTCGAGCGACCTCGCGCGCACGGAGCTGCTGCGCGTGGTGCGTCGCTCGGCACCCGACCGCGTCCTCGAGGCGCGGGCGGTGCTCGACGCGGTCACCTTGGTCGAGCTCACGACGGCCATCTTCGAGGAAGCCGGCCGCCTCGACCCCGCCATCTTGCGCACCCTCGACGCGCTTCATCTGGCGTCGGCGCTGAGCCTCGGAGACGACCTCGAGTCGCTGGTCACCTACGACGACCGCCTCGCCGACGCAGCACGAGCCAACGGGATCCCCGTCACAGCGCCGGCCTGATCGTTCGCCTCTATCGAACGTGGGTGCGCCCGGCCGTCGGTTGGCGGCACCCCGCAGGGCCTGACCTCTGCCACCGAGCTCCCTGGCAACCGTCACAGTCCAACGCCCTCGTGACCGCGCCCCGCGAGCTCGACTGCGGTCGCGTCTTCGTGCTCGGAACCTGTCAATCGGTGATTGCCGAAGACCTAAAGTGGCTCTCGATGGAGGGGTTGTCGTTCGAGACCCTGGGCCGGCTGTGGGACGTCGCGACGCCGAGCTCGTTCATCAGCTCGGCGACAGTGCCGGCGATCATAGGGGACCCTCGGTCGGCGTGGATGGTGAGCTGGTCCTTCGTCACACCCTGGCGCCGGCAGGCCTCGCCGATCAGCCGGCGGGCATGGACCT
>DAHWHN010000139.1 GCA_027335685.1 Acidimicrobiaceae bacterium | reverse complement strand
CGCCGCTCGGGTTCGGGGCGCCCGCGCCGGGCGGCGGGGTCGGGTCGCGCGCGCCGTCGGGGCAGCGGCGTCGGGCCGGGCCGGTCGGGAGGGGGGCTCACGGCAGTCGAGGGTACGCGCTCGGTCGGTGCCGGGAGCAGTCAGCAGGCCGCCGGGTTCTGCTCGAGCACGGGCATCGCGGGTGCGGACGGACCGGTCGTGAGGCTCGCCACGGCCGGCGACGCGTTCGCGTACGCGAGGAACCCTGCGGCGGGCACGGCCCCCCGGAGCTCGAGGAGGAGGAACCTCGTCGTGACCCGCGCGACGACGGCCGAGGCGGCCGGGTCCGAGCCGTCGTAGGGACCGAGATGGTCGGCGGCGTGGATGTCGAGGAACCACCGGTCGCGCTGGACGACCGCGTCGTAGAGCGCGACGGACGCCTGCGGTGGGTTGCAGGGGTCGGTCGCGCTCTGGACGACGAGGAGCGCGGGGTCGCCGACCGTCGCCTCGTACGGGCCGGGTCCGACCTCGTTGCCCGACATCACGATGGCGGCGCGCACGTCCGGACCGCCGGCCCCGCCGCCGACGAGGCCGGCGTACTGCTGGTCGTACGCGAGCATCGCGACGGTCGCCCCGCCGTCGGACTGCCCGGCGAGGGCGAGCTCGCGGGGGTCGACGAGGCGGTGCAGGACCGCGCATGCCGCCGAGGTGCCGTCGGCGGCCTCGACGACGGAGCGCTCGAGGAACGCCATGTCGGCCGGCTGGTTCACGAGGTCGTCCTCGGGGTCGCCGTCGCGCGCCGCGGCGACCGCCACGGGGTTCGTGTCGGGAAAGCTCACCCCCACGACGACCAGTCCTGCACGGGCCCACGCGTCGAGCAGCTCGCCGTAGCCGTCGGGGTCGTTGTCGTAGCCCGGGGCGAACAGCACGCCCGGGCGTGGCCGGGCCGGACCCCCACCCGCTCGTCCGGTGGAGGTCCGCCTCGCGACGCGGTAGCGGACCTCGACGTCGAGCGTCCGTCCCGGGACGGACCGCCCGGTCGCGTAGTCGAACGTCGCGCGGCTCAGATCGTGCAGGACGCAGTGGTCCACGCGGACCACGGCCGCTGCCGCGAGGCGGGCGCGCGCGCGGCGTGCGGGGACTGCAGAAGCGCCAGCTAGAGCGGGCCGGGCGGCGAGCGCGGCGACGGCGAGCGCGGCGACGGCGAGCGCCCGCGTCCGCGCCGCCCACCCGGCTCGCGTCACGGCTGCCACACCATCACGACCAGCGCGGCGACGAACAGCAGCGACGTCGCCGCAGCAGCCCGGTCTGCCCGGCGGGCCGCGGTGCCGACACGCCGGACGAGATCGACGGGCGCACCGGGCGGCAGGCTCGCGCCCGGGTCCGTCCCGCCCGCGCCCACCACACGCGCGCTCCCTGCCGCCAGCAGCTCCTGGATCTCCCGCTCGGCCGGCCAGATCACGGCGGACGCGATGCCCGTCGCCAGCGTCCAGATCGCGAGCCCGATCCAGGGCCACGGCGCGCCGGCGTCCTGCCCGCCGCCGAGCCCGAGCATCAGCCCGCCGAGGAGCGGCACGACGAGGATCGCGCGCGCCGCGCGGTTCCTGCCGGGCGCGAAATACCGGAGGACCGCCGGGCTCGCGAACGGGTCGGCCTGCCGCCGCAACGCTGCGGCGTACGCTCCCGTGCTCGCGAGGGCGCCGAAGCCGACGACGGCGGCCAGCACGTGGAACGCCATCACGACGTCGTAGACCGGGCTCGTCACGGACACGGGGACGCTCTCATATCGTGCCACCGGATCCGGCGGGAACGGGAGTAGGGTACGGCATCATGCGAGTGCTGTCATAGCGGCGAATGCGGCGGAGATGAACCAGTTGCGCCTCGACCCGCTCACGGGTGGCTGGGTCGCTGTGTCCACGAAGCGCCAGCGTCGTGGCGTGCTGTTCGCCCCCCGCCAGCCTGCCGGGCTCGAGCAGACCACGCCGTGCCCGTTCTGCCCGGGCAACGAGGACGACACCCCACCCGCGCTCGAGACCTACGGGAGCGCGGGCAACTGGTTGGTCCGGGTCGTGTCGAACCGCTATCCGGCGTTCGAGGGCGACCTGCCGTTCGTCGTCGAGAACCGGGGCCCGGTCTTCGCGGAGGCACCGGCGAGCGGGATCCACGAAGTGCTCGTCTTCTCCCCGGACCACGACCTTGCCTGGGCCTCCTTCGACGACTTGCAGGCAGACCTCGTCATGTCGGCGATCAGGGACCGCATCGAGGAGCACCAGAGCACCCCGGGCCTGCGCTACAGCCAGGTCATCGTGAACTCCGGGCGCGAGGCCGGCGCGTCGATCGAGCACCCGCACGGCCAACTGCTCGGCATGCCGTTCGTCCCGCGCCAGCTCGTCGACGAGCAGGGAAGCTTCAGCCGCTTCGCCGGTGGTTGCCTGCTGTGCACGACGGCCGAGGCCGAGGAGCGCGTCGGCTACCGGATCGTCGAGTCCGCCGAGCACACCGTGACCTTCGCCCCCTACTGGAGCGGGTCGCCCTACGAGCTCATGGTCGTGCCGCGCACCCACGAGGCGCACCTGCACCTGAGCACCCCCCAGGACCTCTCGGGCGTCGGGCTCGCCGTGCGCAGCGCGCTCGCGGGTCTGCGCAAGCACCTCGGCGACATCGCGTACAACGTCGTGTTCCACGCCGCGCCCTACCGGACGAGCGCCCTCTACCACTGGCACGTCCACATCCTGCCGAAGCTCACGACCCCCGCCGGCTTCGAGCTCGGGACCGGCGTCTACATCAACGTCGTCGCGCCGGAGCAGGCCGCCGAGGAGCTGCGCACGACCATCGGCGTCGCAGCCCGTCACGTCTCCGACGACGTGGCCTCGTAGCGCAGCTCCTTCTCCCGCACGAGGACGTCGAGCAGCACCCGGGTGGTCTCGGCGTCCCGCGGGAGCAGGCTCGCGACCTCGTCGGTCTCCTCGTAGCCGGCGAGCAGGGCGGACTCGTTCCGCCGGATCCATGCGCGGGCGAGATGGGCGGCCGGTCCGGTCTCTTCGGGCGCCCGCTGCCCGAGCGCCTCGTGGGCGACCGCCCGGAGCGAGACGCACATGTCGGCGAGGTCCTCGAGCGGCGAGCCGCGACGGACCGCAGCGGGGCCGGCGCCGGGCTGCGCGCCGTGGAGCGGGTCGTCGCCGAACCCCGCCACGAGCCACCCCGCCTCGGAGCGCATCACCCGGCGGAGGTGGTAGTCGCCGTGGAGCCGCACGGCGCGGCCCGCACCGCCGGGCAGGATCGGCGGACGCGCAGAGGCGGCGACGCCGCTGCCGAGCGCCGAGGCGAAGGTCTCCGCCGCCGCGTCGGCGACACCGAAGGCCTCCGCGAGGGCGAGATGCAGCCGGGCGGTCGTCGAGCCGAGGCGGCGCATCTCCGACGCGAGGTCTCCCCCGGCCGCGGCCGTCTGGACGTCGGGATCGACGGTCGTCGGCTCGGTGTCGGGCCCGACGCGCTCGACAGGTTGGGTGTCGTCGGGCGTGTACGCGTGCGCGAGCAGGTCGCGCAGCGACGTGAACGCGAGGAGGCGGCCCTCGAGGGCGCTCGGCTGGAACTCACGGACGAGCGCGAGGTCGCAGCCGTCGACGCGCCAGTGGGCCACCGGCGCGAGCATCGCGTTGAAGCCCACGGCGTCCAGTCGCAGCATCACCTCGACCTCGGGGCGTGGCCCCCGCTCGAGGACGCGGTAGCACTTCATGAACAGCCGCTCGTCGAACACGAGCGACGCGTGGGACACGAGCGTGGACACCCGGCGGACCATCGTGGCGTGCTCGCCGCCGGAGGTCACGTGGGCGAGCAGCTCGGCGCAGAGCGCGTCGTCGGCGAGCGCGTCGTAGGCGAGGACGTGCTCGCCGCCGATCGTGACCGGGCCGAGCAGGGCGGCCTCACGGCCGCCGAGCAGGGCGGCCGCCTCGCCCGCCGGTCGCCAGCCGAGCAGCAGCTGGAACTGGTGGTCGCCGGCTTCGAGGACCAGGCGCGCGAGGCCCGGTGGGCCGGGGCGGATCCACTCGGTCGCGACGAGGGCGGGCACGAGCCGCGCGGATCCGCCCGTCACCGCCTGGTACCAGGACTGGCGCTCGAGGTAGGCGACGGCCAGGGGCGCGACGTCGGCGAGCCCGCCCGCGAGCCCCTCCGGCGCCGTCACCGCTGCACCTCGAGCTCGAGCCAGTAGACACCGTGGGGCCCGAGGGTGACGTGGTAGGCGTCCTCCTCGATCCGGGGGAACTGGGCCCGGCCGATGAGCTCGACCGGGACGGTGTCACGCCAGCGCGCGAGGCTGATCTCGGCCGCCTGGGCGAACCGGCTCAGGTTGTTCACGCAGAGCACCGACCTCTCCTCGCCATCTGTGCTGGTCCGGACATACGCGAGCACGGACGGGTTGTCGGCGGGCAGCACCTCGATGGCCCCGGTCGCGAAGATCGGATGCTGACGGCGCACGGCGAGCATCCGCTGGAGCCAGTGGAGGAACGACGACGAGTCCCGCAGGCCGGCCTCGACGTTGACCGCCTGGTAGCCGTAGACGGGGTCCATCAGCGGCGGCAGGACGAGCTGGGCGAAGTCGGCCCGGGAGAACCCGCCGTTGCGGTCCGGCGTCCACTGCATCGGGGTCCGGACCCCGTCGCGGTCCCCGAGGTAGATGTTGTCGCCCATGAGGAGCTCGTCGCCGTAGTAGAGCACCGGGCTCCCCGGCAGGGAGAGCAGCAGGGCGTGGAGCAGCTCGGCGACGCCCCGGTCGTTCTCGACGAGCGGCGCGAGGCGGCGTCGGATCCCGAGGTTGCGGCGCATGCGAGGGTCGCGCGCGTACTCCGCGTACATGTAGTCGCGCTCCTCGTCGGTGACCATCTCGAGCGTGAGCTCGTCGTGGTTGCGCAAGAAGATGCCCCACTGGCACCCTGCGGGAAGGCTCGGGGTCTGCGCGAGGATCTCCGTGATCGGGAAGCGCTGCTCGCGCCGGACCGCCATGAACATGCGCGGCATGAGCGGGAAGTGGAAGCACATGTGGCACTCGTCGCCGTCGCCGAAGTAGTCGACGACGTCGGCGGGCCACTGGTTCACCTCCGCGAGCAAGACCCTGTTGGGGTAGTCGCGGTCGACCTCTGCGCGCATCTGGCGGAGGAACTCGTGGGTCTGCGGGAGGTTCTCGCCCGAGGTGCCGTCACGCTGGTAGAGGTAGGCCGCGGCGTCGAGGCGGAAGCCGTCGAGGCCGAGGTCCAGCCAGAAGCGCACGACCGACAGGATCGCCGCGCGGACCTCGGGGTTCTCGTAGTTGAGGTCGGGCTGGTGGTGGAAGAACCGGTGCCAGTAGTACTGCTGGCGGACCGGGTCGTATGTCCAGTTCGACGGCTCGGCGTCACAGAAGATCACCCTGATGTCGGACCAGCGCTGGTCGTCGTCGCCCCAGACGTACCAGTCGGCCTTGGGGTTGTCCCGCGACGACCGGGACTCGACGAACCACGGGTGCTGGTCGCTCGTATGGTTGATGACCAGGTCGGCGATGACCCGGATGCCGCGCCGGTGCGCCTGCTCGACGAGCAACGCGACGTCCTCGACGCTACCGCAGTCCGGCGCGACGCTCCAGTAGTCGGCGACGTCGTAGCCACCGTCGCGCAGCGGCGACGGGTAGAACGGCAGGAGCCAGAGGCAGTCGACGCCGAGCCAGGCGAGGTAGTCGAGCTTCTCGACGATCCCGCGGAGGTCGCCGACGCCGTCGCCGTTCGAGTCGTAGAAGCCGCGCGGCACGAGCTCGTAGAACACGGCCCGCTCGTACCAGCGGGGGTCGTCCTCGAGCTGGCGCCACGCGGTCGTCGGTGCGGCGGACGCAGCCGGCTGCGGTGCGCCCCCGTTCCCGTCGAGGGTCATGCCGGCGCCGCGCCCTCGGCCCGGCGGACGTCCGCGCCGAGGGAGCGGAGCTTCTCGGCGAAGTGCTCGTAGCCCTTGTCGACGTGCTCTGCTCCGGCGACCACGGTCTCGCCCTCGGCGGCGAGCCCGGCAAGGACGAGAGCCGCCCCCGCTCGGATGTCGGTCGCCCGCACGGGCGCGCCCGACAGGCGCTCCACGCCGCGCACGACGGCGTGGTGACCCTCGGTGCGGATGTCGGCGCCCATCCGGCGGAGCTCGTCGATGTAGCGGAAGCGCCCCGCGAACAGGTTCTCGCTGACGATCGCGACGCCCGACGCGAGGGAGAGCATCGTGACGAGGAACGGCTTGTAGTCGGTCGCGACGCCCGGGTACGGCAGGGTCGCGACGTCGACGGGCTGGAGGCGACCGGCGCAGCGGGCTCGGATGCCCCGACCGGTCGCCTCGATGTCCATACCCATCCGCGTGAGCTTTTCGAGCAGCATGTCCATGTGGTCGTCGCGCGCGCCCGCCACGTGGACGTCGCCGCCCGCGATCCCCGTCGCGGCGAGGAAGGTCGCCGCCTCGACGCGGTCCGCGACGACGGCGTGGCTCGCCGGGTGCAGCTCGTCGACTCCCTCGACCTCGATCCGTGACGTGCCGGCGCCCGAGATCCTCGCCCCCATCGCACCGAGCAGCAGGGCGAGGTCCTGGACCTCGGGCTCGCGCGCGGCGTTCTCGATGACCGTCGTGCCCTTCGCGAGAGTCGCCGCCATGAGCACGTTGTCCGTCGCGGTGTGGCTCGGGTACTCGAGGACGACGCGCGCCGCGGCGAGGCGGGCGCACCGTCCCTCGACGTTGCCGTGCTCGGTCGAGAACTCGACGCCGAGGGCTTCGAGCGCGCGCAGGTGCATGTCGATCGGTCGAGAACCGAAGTCGTCGCCACCGGGGAGCGAGACGCGCGCCGCGCCGTGACGCGCGAGGAGGGGGCCGAGGACGACGAACGAGGCCCGCATCTTCTCGACGAGGTCGTAGGGAGCCACCGGCGTGCACTGCTCGGGGACGCTGAGCAGCAGCGCTCGGGCTCCCCCGCCGTCCGCCCCTGCGCCAGAGCGCGAGACCTCCACGCCCATCGCCTCGAGGACTCCGGACATGGTCGCGACGTCGGCGATGTCCGGCACGTTGTCGAGACGAGACGTCCCGCTCGCGAGCAGGCAGGCAGCCATGAGCTTGAGCGCCGAGTTCTTCGCGCCCTGCACGCGGACCTCCCCCGACAACGGTCCCGAGGGGCGCACGACGAAGCGGTCCACGGCGAGACCCTACCCGCCGGAGAGGAACCTGACGAGGACGACGAAGTCCCGCCCGTCACGCCACGCGGGCAGGACGACCGACCTCCGGTAGCCGCGCGCGGCGTAGAAACCCTCGGCGGGGCCGCCGTCGCGGGTGAGCAGTCGCACGACCGCGCACCCGCGCTCGGACGCGAGCCTCTCGACATGGCGGAGGATGTGGCCGCCGATCCCCTCCCCCCGCCTGGTCGGGTCGACGACGAGCCGGTCGAGGGCGCAGGTCTCGCCGCGGACCTCACCGGTCGCCACCCCGAGGACCGGTCCCGGGCTCTGCGGGCTCCCGCCACGGGCGCGGGCGACGACGGCGAAGGGAGCGTCGGGCCGCCAACGCGACCCGTAGGCGCTGCGCCCGTACTCGTCCCAGGCCGAGCGCGCCCATGCCGCCTCGTCGGTCGCGAGGGAGTCGACCACGGTGACGTCGAGCTCGACGCTCCCCCGGCCGAGGACGGACCGCCCGCCGAAGCGCGCGGAGCGGCAGGTCCGCCACGGGCGCCCGGGCGTCTCCGACACCTGCTCGAGCACGTCGACGGACGTGAGGTTCGCCGGGCGGACGTAGCCGGCGAGCAGCCGGGTCGCGACCTCGAGCTGTTCGGGGGCCATCCTCGACCGGAGCGTGACGTGGGGCACGAACGGGCGGGTCGGGCGCGATCGCGGCCAGGCCAGCGGTCCGACCGAGGCGGCGCCGTGCAGGTTGCGCAGCACCTCGTCGCCGTCCTCCACGCGCAGGAAGAGCACCCCCCGACCGGGGGCGAAGGTGGCGGGAGGGCCGAGCGTCACGGCGACGGGCCGGATGCTCGCAGCGAGCTCTGCGACGGCGGCACCGACCTCGTCGACCTCGTCCGCGCGCACGTTGACGGGGGCGACGATGGTGATGTGCGGTGGGATCCGACCGAGCTCGGCGCTGCCGAGCGCGCGGCGCAGCCCGTCGATCTCCGCCGCGACGTCGCCGCCGAGGAGGATCGCGACGAGCAGCCGGTGGTCGCCCACGTGCCGTGACGCGCGACGGCCTGGCCCGGCGACCGGCTCAGCTCGCGACCGGCACCCCGGCGGCCTCGAGCCGGACACGGGCACGGCGCGCCGCGACCTCGGGCGCGTCGGGCTCGAGCATCGCGAGCAGGGCGCCGCTCGGGCGCGCCCGCGCGTGGTCGGCGTCGTCTGGCGGCGCGGCGCCCGGCGAGCCCTGCGCCATCGGCC
>DAHWHN010000127.1 GCA_027335685.1 Acidimicrobiaceae bacterium | reverse complement strand
TACTTGTCCGCCTGGCGCCACACCGTCTCGGACTGCGGCTCGACACCGGCGACGGCATCGAAGACCGCCACGGCGCCGTCAAGGACGCGCAGCGAGCGCTCGACCTCGACGGTGAAGTCGACGTGGCCGGGCGTGTCGATGATGTTGATCCACACGTCGCGCCACCGGCACGTCGTGGCGGCAGAGGTGATGGTGATGCCACGCTCTTGCTCTTGGACCATCCAGTCCATGGTGGCGGCACCTTCGTGGACCTCGCCGATCTTGTAGTTGCGACCTGTGTAGTAGAGGATCCGCTCGGTCGTCGTCGTCTTGCCCGCGTCGATATGGGCCATGATCCCGATGTTGCGGGTCTTGGCAAGGGGGAAAGCGCGGGCTGCGGTGTTCGCCATGTCGTCCAGTGTCTCTGCTCGTGCGTGGGTGGGTGTGTTGCTGTGGCGGGCCCGACGGGCTTTTGCCCGGGCCGGCCGCGTCGCCGGGTGCTGCCGCCGCTACCAGCGGTAGTGGGCGAACGCCCGGTTCGACTCGGCCATCTTCTGGAGGTCCTCCCTGCGCTTGACGGCCGCACCGAGGCCGTTCGCGGCGTCGAGGATCTCGTTGGCCAGGCGGAGCGCCATCGTGCGCTCACGGCGCTGGCGGGCGTAGCCGACCAGCCACCGGATCGAGAGCGTCGTGGCCCGCCGCGGCCGGACCTCGACGGGCACCTGGTAGGTCGCGCCACCGACCCGACGGCTCCGCACCTCGAGCTCCGGCCGCACGTTGTCGAGTGCACGCTTCAGCGTCGGGATCGGGTCGGACGCGGTCTTCTCGGCGACGATGTCGAGGCCGTCGTAGACGATCCGCTCGGCGAGGATCCGCTTGCCCCGGACGAGGACCTTGTTGACCAGCTGTGTCACCAGGACCGACCGGTGGACCGGGTCCGGCATGAGCTCACGACGGGGAGCAGGACCTTTGCGAGGCATCAGGCACCCTTCTTGGCGCCGTAGCGGCTGCGCGCCTGCGCCCTGTCGCGCACGCCGGAGGTGTCGAGCGTGCCACGGACGATCTTGTAGCGGACACCCGGGAGGTCCTTGACTCGCCCGCCGCGCACGAGGACGATCGAGTGCTCCTGGAGGTTGTGACCGACGCCCGGGATGTACGCCGTGACCTCGACGCCGCGGGTCAACCGGACGCGTGCGACCTTGCGGAGCGCGGAATTTGGCTTCTTCGGTGTGGTCGTGTAGACCCGCGTGCACACGCCGCGCCGCTGCGGGGCGCCCTTGAGAGCAGGCGTCTTCGTCTTCGAGCGTTTCGAGACTCGCCCCTTGCGGACGAGCTGGGAAATCGTGGGCACGCGCAACCTCTCCGCGGGTCTTCGTCGTCGGATCGCCGCCGGGGCGCGAACGCCTGCACGGACAGCCGCGCCAGTGTAGGCACGTTCGCGGTCCGGGGCAACCCGGCAGGTGGTCTCGCCGTCAGGATCCGACGCCGGAGGCCGGCGTCACGGTCCCGGCCAGACGAGCGTGCGCCCGCGGTACAGCGACGCGACGAGCCCAGTGTCCTCTGCCTGGGCGAGAGGCGGGACGTGCGCGACGAGGCCGGAGGCCAGTAGGGCGGCTCGCTCGGGCCGCCACTCCGCTTCCGTCTGCACGCCGATGCCCTTGCCTGCCAGCGCGTGGTGCTGTGCGAGCGCGTCCTCGAACCGCCACTCCGCCAGGCTGTGCGCGACGTCGTAGGCGACTCCGCTCGACGACGCTGCCTGCTGCTCGAAGCGCACGCACGTCGCCGGGTGGTCCGAGCAGTAGGCGAACGCGTGGAGGTCCGCACGCATGAACGCGGCCACGGCGGCCCGATGCCGGCGCAGGAACGTGGTGTTCACGATCTCGACGTTGAACGTCCCCGGTACGCCGAACTCGGCGGGCGTGTACTCCCGGAACGGCAGGTGCTGCTCGCGCAAGGTGATCGGCTCGTTCGACTGGTAGGCCTGGAGGGCGGCGAACTTCCCCTCGGGCAGCAGGTCGGGGTCGTAGGACGTGTCGTCGACCTCGTGGAGCTTCGCGACGTCGACCCCGGCCTTGCGGAGCATCTCCGTCAGCACGACCGGCATCACGGTGTGGTAGGCGACGACCTTGCCCTCGAGCTCGCGGAGACTGCGGATCTTCTCCTCGGTGAGCAGCGCGTAGTCCGACGTGTCCCCGAAGGTCGCGATGCCGACGACGTGCGACCCGTCGCCGATCGCGACGAGCGCGTCGGCGGCGCTGCCTTCGTTCGTCACGGTCGCGGTACCCGACGAGACGAGTGCGTACGGGTCGGGCGAGGACGCCACGATGTCGACCGACAAGCAGAGATCCGCGAAGTACCCGAGACGCTGCGCGGCGAAGACCTCGATGATCCCGGCAGATGCGTCGAAGCCGAAGGGCGAGACGAACGTCACGGTGCCTGCCGACCGGTCCGCCGCGCAGCTCCGCCGTCCGACGAGGACCGCGCCCGACCGTTGGTCGCGTCGCGCGGCACCCGGTGCAGGTGCCGCCGCAACGCCTGGGCCGGACAGGCTTGCCAGTCCGACAAGGACGCCTGCCAGTGCGGCGCACAGTCGCACGGCTGTCGTGACTCGGTCCACTGCGTGTCTCCCCTTGCCACTTTCCGGCCCCGGGTCGGTCGGCGACCCGGTGGCCGTGCACTCTACCGGCGCCGGCGCGCGCCTCGGCGTGGCGCGACGAGCGACGGGCTCCGCCTCCTCGACGAGCGGTTCGCCGGCGGTCGTGGCCCGCGCTCGCTGGCGCCGCCCTCCCTCCAGGCGAGGAGCCGGCGCTCGGCGACGGAGACCGCGGCGGTTAGCGCGAGCCCGATGGCGACGAGGACGAGGATCGCCCCGTAGATCACCGTCTTCTGGTTCGTCTCGAGGGCGGCAAAGATCATCGAGCCGAGGCCGCTCGACGATCCCGACGCGACGAACTCGGCGACGACGGCGCCGACGACACCAAGCGGCAGGCAGACCCGGGCCGCGGCGAGCAGGAACGGGACGCTGCTCGGTAGGCGCAGCCTCCACAGGATCTCCCAGCGGGACGCATGGAGGGTCTCCATGACGTCGAAGACCTCGGGGTCGACCGAGCGGAGCCCGGCGAGCGCGTTCACGAGCAGCGGGAAGAAGACGACGATGGCCGTCACGATGTAACGCGGAGTCGATCCGAAGCCGAACAGCAGCACGAAGACCGGTGCGTAGCTCACGACCGGCGTCACGTTGACGACGACGGCCACGGGCATGAGCGCCCGCTCGACAAGACGCGCCTGGCACATGAGCACGGCGAGGGAGAAGGCGACGACGAAGCTCGCGCCGGTTCCGACGGCGACCTCGCGCAAGGTCACGAGGGTGTTGATCCCGAAGAGCCGAGGGTTGTCCCAGAGCTCCGCAGCGGTTGCCGGGACGCTCGGGATGAAGTCCGCGTTGTGCTCCGCGAGGAGCTGCCAGCACGCGACGAGGGCGGCGAAGGTGACGAGGCCCGGCATCCAGATGCTCGGCCGCAGCCGGGGCAGGCTCACGTCCCGTCGGACCGGGAGGCCCACGCCCCCCGGAGCTGGAGGCGGACCTCGCGTTCGAGCTCGCGGTAGTCGTCAGTCAGCTCGACCAGGTCTCGCCGCGGTCGTTCGAGGCCGACCGGCACCACCGCCTGGATCGTTCCCGGTGGTCCCGCCATCACGACGACGGCGTCGGAGAGCACGATCGCCTCGGCGACCGAATGGGTGACGAACAGCACCGTCGTCTGCTGCCCCTGCCACAGACCGAGGAGCTCGGCGCGCAGGACCTCCCGGGTCATCTCGTCGAGGCTCGAGAACGGCTCGTCCATGAGCAGGATCGACGGCTCGAAGGCGAATGCTCGGGCGATGGCGACGCGCTGCTGCATGCCGCCCGAGAGCTCGCCCGGGTGTCGGTCGAGGACGTCGGCGAGCCCGACAGCCCGGAGGATCTCCTCCGGTTCTCGCGACAGGGTCCGCCGCGCGGATGCCGCCTTGTTGACCTGGAGAGGCAGTCGCACGTTGTCGAGGACCGTGCGCCACGGCAGCAGGGCCGGCCTCTGGGGGACGAAGCCGACGTGCTTGTCCGCGCAGGCCACGTCTGGGGTGTCGCCGAATATGGCAACCTGCCCCTCGTCGGCGCGGACCAGGCCCGCGACGATCCGCAGCAGCGTCGACTTGCCGCAGCCGCTCGGCCCGATCACGGTGACGAACCGGCCGCGCTCGACCGTCAGGTCGATGCCCCGGAGCGCGGCGACGGCACCGGCACGCGACGCGAAGCACTTGCCGACCCCGCGAAGCGACAGGGCCGGCACCGCAGCTCCGTCGAGCTGCCTGCCCGCCGTCGTCCCGGCCGCCCCCGGTTGCATCCGCACACCCTGGCAACGACTCATGGCGGTCTCGGTTCGCCCGCGAGCCGGCCGGCCAACGGCCTGCGGCACCCCGCAACCCGGCCGGGGCGCCCGTGCGCGGCGCGCGGCGCGAGAGCGCCCCGGTGGGCTAGGGCACGCGCGACCGCCTAGGCCGACCCCTCACCTGTCGGGTCGAGGTCGGCCGGGGGCGTGGCCCCGGAGTCGAACACGTCGGACGGGTCGAACGTCGCACCTCCGTCTCCTGCCCGGTAGTACGCGATCGC
Organism: Acidimicrobiaceae bacterium; assembly: GCA_027335685.1. Classification (GTDB taxonomy): domain Bacteria; phylum Actinomycetota; class Acidimicrobiia; order Acidimicrobiales; family Bog-793; genus JAJZCK01. The sequence continues at coordinate 676 of DAHWHN010000127.1, read as the reverse complement.
CTCGTCGACCCTCCCCGGCTCGGCGGCGTAGCCACCGAACGGCGAGCCCTCGACGTTGCGCAGCCATGCGGCGAGCTCCTCGGCTCCGGGCTCCGCCGACTCGGAGTCCGACGACCAGAACGACATCCTCTGGGCCTCGGGCGTGTCGACCTCCACGGTCCGGTACTGCGCCGTGCCGCTGCCTGCGGGTATCAGCTTGCCGATGATGATGTTCTCCTTCAGGCCGTAGAGCCTGTCAGACTTGCCCTCGATCGCCGCCTCGGTGAGCACACGGGTCGTCTCCTGGAATGACGCCGCGGAGAGCCACGAGTCGGTCGCGAGCGACGCCTTGGTGATGCCCATCAGCTCGGGGCGCCCCTCGGCCGTGCGCTTCGACTCCTGGATCAGCTCACGGTTGACCAACGCGTAGCGCTGGCTGTCGACCCGCTCGCCGGGCAGGAACGGGGAGTCGCCGGACTCGGCGACGAGGACGCGGCGCAGCATCTGACGGACGATCAGCTCGATGTGCTTGTCGTGGATCGAGACCCCCTGGTCCCGGTAGACCTTCTGCACCTCCTCGACGAGGTACTGCTGGGTCTCGCGGATTCCCTTGATCTCGAGCAGCTCCTTCGGGTCCTTCGGACCCTCGACGATCGCGTCGCCTGCGGCGACCTCCTGGCCGTCGACCACCTCGAGA
>DAHWHN010000126.1 GCA_027335685.1 Acidimicrobiaceae bacterium | reverse complement strand
GGGACTTGACACTTAACCGATAAAGTAGTTCACTGGCTCCGCAGGCGCCGCAACGGTCGGCGCAGGGCAGCCCGCACGGGGAGCGGGACGGCGGGGAGGGGGCGGAGTCGTGTCCGGCGGCGGTGTCGACCGGGTCGGCTCGCACGTCGGTCCTCCGGACAACGCGGTCTTGGTCCTTGCACGTCTCGTCCCATGAAACGGGCGTGGCGGGGAGAGGACTGGTCGCCGAGATGCCGTCTACCGGGAGAGGCCGAGATGTTCACACCTTTGACCGCTGAATGGACTGTCCGGGCCGTCGACGGGGACGCGCCGGGCGAGCTCGTCGGCTCCTGGTTCCCGGCGACGGTCCCGGGCTGCGTGACGACCGACCTGATGGCACAGGGTGTCATTGCAGATCCGTACCTCGACGAGAACGAGCAGTCGTGCGAGTGGATCGGCCGGACTCGCTGGGAGTTCACGACACAGTTCGAGCTGCCCGGTGACGTGGCACCGGGCGAGCGCATCGACTTGGTGTGCCTCGGGCTCGACACGGTCGCGACGATCACCGTGAACGGCGCGCTCGTCGCCGAGACGTCCAACATGCACCGTAGCTATCGCTTCGACATCGGGCATCTCGCGTCCGCTGGTCGTAACCGCCTCGCCGTCGTCTTCGACGCCCCGGTCAGCTATGCCGAGCAGGCGAGCAAGGAGATCGGGCCGCGCCCGCACGTGAACCTCCACCCGTTCAACGCCGTCCGCAAGATGGCGAGCAGCTTCGGCTGGGACTGGGGTCCCGACCTCGCTTCTGCGGGCATCTGGAAGCCGGTCGGGATCGACCGCTGGCGCACAGCCCGGATCGAGTCGGTGCGCCCGATCGTCGGCGTCGACTTCGACGAGGCGACGAAGCGACGCGGTGCGACACGGGCGAGGCAGGGCAGGGTTGCCGTGCATGTCGAGCTCGAGCGCACGGATGCCGAGCCTCTGGTGCTGTGCGCCCGGGTCGGCGACGCGGATGGCCGGGTCGAACTACCGCCTGGCGCGACATGCGCTGCGGTCGAGCTCGTGGTTCCCGACGCAGCGCTCTGGTGGCCCGTCGGCTACGGGGCGCAGCCCTTGTACGACCTCGACGTGGACGTGCGCCGTCTCGACGGCTCGGTCGTCGACGGCTGGCACGGGCGGGTCGGGTTTCGCACCGTCGAGCTCGACACGAGCATCGACGCCGTCGGCCATCGGTTCGTCATCGTGGTGAACGGCGTCGAGATCGCCGTCCGAGGTGCGAACTGGATCCCCGACGACTGCTTCGTGGCGCGCGTGGACAGAGCCCGCTACGCGAGGCGCCTGGGCGACGCCGTGCAGGCGAACATGAACCTGCTCCGAGTCTGGGGCGGCGGGATCTACGAGAGCGACGACTTCTACGACCTGGCGGACGAGCTCGGACTGCTCGTCTGGCAGGACTTCCTGTTCGCGTGCGCGAGCTACGCGGAAGAGGAGCCTCTGCGCGGCGAGGTCGTCGCCGAGGCGACGGAGGCGGTCACCCGGCTCGCTGTGCATCCGAGCCTCGCTCTCTGGAACGGCTGCAACGAGAACCTCTGGGGGCACGAGGACTGGGGGTGGAAAGAGAGCCTCGGTGAGCGGTCGTGGGGATCCGGCTACTACTTCGAGATCCTCCCGGAGATCGTCGGCCGCCTGGATCCGTCGAGGCCGTACTCGCCAGGGAGCCCGTGGTCGTTCTCGCGCGACATCCACCCGAACGACCCCGACAACGGCACGATGCACGTCTGGGATGTCTGGAACGAGCGGGACTACGGCGCGTACCGGCAGTACGCACCGCGCTTTGTCTCCGAGTTCGGCTTCCAGGGGCCGCCTGCGTGGTCGACGCTTACCCGTGCGGTCCATGACGAGCCCCTTGCGGTCGACGGTCCGGCCTTGCGTTGCCACCAGAAGGCCGAAGACGGGATGGGCAAGCTCGCACGCGGCCTCGAGCACCACTTCCCGCAGCCACGCTCGATGGACGATTGGCACTGGGCAACCTCGCTGAACCAGGCACGAGCCGTCACCGTTGGCGTCGAGCACTGGAGGTCGCTCAGCCCCCGCTGTGCCGGCACGATCGTCTGGCAGCTGAACGACTGCTGGCCGGTCGTCTCGTGGGCGGCAGTCGACGGCGACGGGAAGCGCAAGCCGCTCTGGTACGCGCTACGGCACAGCTACGCGCCCTTGCTGCTCACGATCCAGCCGCGCGACGGCGCTCTCGCGCTCGTCGTGGTCAACGACGGTGGCGAGCCGTGGTCCGGCGCCGTGCAGGTGACCCGGTCGCGTTTCGACGGGGCTCTCGCGGCGACGCACGAGCTCGTCATGGCAGCCGAGCCAGGAGAGATCGCGGCGATCCTGCTGCCCAGCTCGATCGCGCGCAGTGGCGACGAGGCGTCCGAGGTGCTCGTCGCACAGGTCGCCGACGGTTCGGTTCCTCGTGCCGTGTGGTTCTACGCCGAGGACAAGGACCTCGCTCTTGCGCCCCAGGATCTCGAGGCGTCCATGGACGCGACACGAGGGCGCTGCCTCGTGCGCGTGCGTGCACGAGGCGTCCATCGAGACGTCGCGCTCCTCGCGGACAAGCTCCACCCCTCTGCACGCGTCGACGAGATGCTCGTCACGCTGCTCGACGGCGAGACGGCGACCTTCGAGGTGACCGCGGACGCCGACCTCGACTGGACGCTGCTCACAGGGCCGTCGGTGCTGAAGAGCGCCAACCAGCTGCTCCACCCGGCGCCGCTCGAGCCGACGTCGCTCAACCCGACCTCGCAGGGTCCACGGGGCGCCTCGTGACGCCCGGCGGCACACCCACGGTTGACACGCCCCCGCTCCTTGCCGTGCAGGTCCGGCCGGGAGCCGCACCCTTGACACTTAACCGAGCAAGTAGTTGACTATGTGCGGGTGCTGGCTCCGCCGCCGCCGCACTGTGCGATCCCGTGCGCCTCTTGCTGCGACGGGACTGCGTGCGGACCGGCGGTCGTCGAGGTAGGGGGGAATTGTGGCGCAAATAGAGATCGTCGACGCAACGGTCCGCTGTCGCTCGGGACGACACGTGGCGACGCGCCCAGCCGACGGTGTGCCGCACTGCGGAGCTATACCGCTTCAGCCTTGTCGTGCTGGCCAGGTGCGGCCGGGCCATGTCCGGCCAGCCCGGTTGCGAGCAGTCCAGTTGCGAGGAGACCGGGCCGACATCGCTCGTCGCGCCACGCCCGACCGGCCCTGCTCGGTGCCCGTCGCCCGTACGCAGGCGAGGAGGCCTGCACGCATCGTCGGGCTGTGCAGGCTCTCGGCGGGCCCGGCCGACCGGCATGCCGTCGGCGGGGATGGCAGTGAGGTCTCGAGAGGAGGAAGCTGACGGACCGCGCAAGTTCGTCTATGGCGCCCGCCGGGGCGGATCGGCGAGCCCGCAGGCAACCGAGACGGCCGGGGTGTGCCGTCGCAGTCGACAACCCGGAGCACCAGCTCGCCTGGTGACCGAGGGAAGACCCGGTCCGCTGCCGAGGCGGTGGACCGCACATGGAGGGGAGTGAGCGTGTTGAACAGACGTTGGAACGCCAAAGCGGTCGTGGCAGGTGTCTCGATGGTCACCGCCTGTGGCATGGTTGCGGTCGGGGCGCAAGGTGTGGCGGGTGCGAGCCAGGCCAGGAGAGTGCCTGCGCACGTGGCGCGCTCGAGCGGCCCGAGCGGAGTGCTGACGATCACGACGGGGGCGGCCGGCGTGTTCGCCGACGACTTCAACCAGTTCTCGCCGAATGCCGAAGACCCCACGAGGGGCATGATCTACGAGCCCCTGTTCTTCTTCGACACCGCGGACGCCGGCAAGGTCACACCGTGGCTCGGCCAGAGCTACGTGTGGTCGAACGGCGGCAAGACGCTGACCTTCACCCTGCGCCAAGGCGTGAAGTGGACCGACGGGACGCCGTTCACGAGCGCGGACGTCGCCTTCACGTTCAACCTGCTTCGGACCCACCCGCTTCTCAACCAGAACGGGATTCCTTTCGGGTCGATCACGACCGAAGGGCCCTACAAGGTCGTTGTGAACTTCACGAAGTCGGCCTATGCGGACTTGAACTACGTCGCCGGGCTCACGTACATCCTGCCCGAGCACATCTGGAAGAACATCAAGGACCCGCAGACGTTCACGAACACCCATCCCGTCGGCACGGGTGCCTACGAGGTGTCGTCGGTGTCCGGTGACGTGATGTCGCTCACGGCCAACCCGCACTACTACATGCCCGGGATGCCGAAGTTCAAGACTATCCGGTTCCTGTCCTTCAGCGGCAACACGAGCTCGGACCTCGCCATCGAGTCCGGCGAGCTGGACTGGGCTGGTAGCTACATCCCGAACATCAAGAAGAACTACCTCGACCGGAACCCGAAGTTCACGGTGTCGGATATCCCCTTGTCGATCGCGTATCTGGTGCCAAACATGAAGTCCGGGCCGACCGCGAGCCTCGCCGTCCGCCAGGCCCTCAGCGCAGCTATCGACCGGAACTACGTGTCGAAGGTCGTGTACAACGGCTATGCGAACCCGACGAACCCCGAGTCGGTGCTCACCCCGAACTTCGCGGAGATCCTCGACCCCGCCTACAAGGACAGCACGTTCACCTACAGCCCGTCGACCGCGAGGAAGATCCTCGAAGGCGCGGGCTACAAGATGGGCTCGAACGGGTTCTTCGAAAAGGACGGCAACGAGCTGACGCTCACCGTCCAGGTCGTCGCCGGGTACACGGACTACGTCCAGGACCTCGACATCATCGCAGCCGAGGCCAAGGCCGCCGGGATCAACCTCGTCGTCGACGGTGTGTCGTACGCCGAGTTCACCTCGAACCAGGACACGGGGAACTTCCAGCTGCTCATCGACAACTTCGGCTACACGCCGAGCCCGTACGTGTTCTTCAACAACTTGCTGAACGGCTCCTCGATCCCGGCCGAGGGCAAGATCGACACGGCGGGGGACTTCGGGCGCTACAACAACGCGACGGTCGACTCGATGCTGAACTCGATCGGAGCGGCGCCCAACGTGACATCGGTCCTCCACGACTACTACCGTATCGAGCAGATCTTCAAGAACAGCCTGCCGCTCATCCCGCTCTTCGACCAGCAGGACGAACAGGAGTTCAACGGCAACGTCGTGACCGGAGAGCCGACCCTGTCCAACCCCTACGCAGCGTCCGCGGTCTACATCGCGCCAGACCTCGGCTGGGTGGCCATGCACATCGCGCCGGCCCACTGATCGTCGACGGCGTGAGATTCTGACGGATTGCCGGGGGAGGCGAGATAGTCGTGCGTTACGTTGCCCGTAAGCTGGGTTTCTATCTGGTGGCTGCCTGGGCGGCGATAACCCTCAACTTCTTCCTCCCCCGGCTGATCCCGGGGAATCCGGTCGAGATCCTGATGAGCCGGCTCGACGAGTCCGGCTCACCACCTCCTGGCGAGGCTCACCGGCTGGCGCTGCTGCTCGGCGTCGGGACCGGAGGGCTTTTCTCGCAGTACTGGCATTACCTCGATGCCCTCGCGCACTTCAACCTCGGCATATCGGTCACGGACTTCCCCGTCCCGGTCAGCCAGGTGATCGCGTCGGCACTTCCCTGGACGCTCGTCCTCGTCGGGACGGCGACGGTGATCAGCTTCGTCGTCGGGATCACGCTCGGCGCGCTGGCGGGCTGGAAGCGTGGGACGTGGGTCGACTCGCTGATCCCCACGACGACGTTCCTCACGGCGATACCGTACTTCTGGCTGGCCCTGCTGTTGCTGTACCTCCTCGCGTTCGTGTTCCACGTCTTCCCGCTGAACGGCGGCTACGGTGCCAGCGAGACGCCTGGGTGGAACTGGTCGTTCATCGGCTCGGCGATCGACCATTCGATCCTGCCGGCCCTCACGATCGTCATCGCCTCGATCGGGGGATGGCTGCTCGGTATGCGGAACATGACCGTGACGACATTGTCGGACGACTACGTCGTCGCGGCTGAGGCGAAGGGCCTGTCGCCACGTCGGATCCTCGTCGGCTACGCGGCACGCAATGCCGTCATGCCGAGCATCACGGGATTCGCGATCTCGTTGGGCTTCGTCGTGAGCGGCTCGGTGGCGATGGAGTACGTGTTCTCCTATCCGGGTATCGGCTACGAGTTGCTCCAGGCCGTGAACAACGAGGACTACGCGCTGGCCCAGGGGATCTTCCTCGTCATCACGCTCGCCGTGCTCGCGGCGAACCTGATCGTCGACCTGCTGTACGGCTTCGTCGACCCGCGCACGAGGCAGTCGAGGTGACAGCGGTCGGCGCCTCGACGCTGCTCGAACCCGGCTCGGCCGGCGCCCTCCGCCCGACCGGAGGCGGCGTCGGTCACCGGGCGATCGTTGCCACGAGGAGGCTGCTGCGCTCGAGCCGGATGGTGATCGGGCTCGTGCTGCTCGTGTTCTTCGTGCTCGTGGCGATCGTCGGCCCGCATCTCGTCGGCAACCCGAACGCGTTCGTCGGGCCGTCGATGGCCGGTCCCTCGGCGCGGTTCTGGCTCGGCACGACGATGCCGGGGCAGAACATCTTCTACCAGCTCGTGGACTCGACGTCTGGCACCCTCGAGGTCGGCTTCCTGGCCGGTGCGCTCGCGACGCTCGTGTCGGTGGTGATCGGGATCGGCGGGGGCTTCGTCGGGGGCTACGTCGACGAGCTGCTGGCGCTGTTCTCGAACGTCATCTTGATCATCCCGGGCCTGCCCCTCATCATCGTCGTCGCATCGTACGTGAAGTCCTCGAGCCTGCTTCCGACGATCCTGATCATCGCGTTCACCAGCTGGGCCGGGTACGCGCGCGTCCTGCGGGGCCAGACGCTGTCGATCAGGAACCGGGACTATGTGCTTGCAGCGCGCGTGGCAGGAGAGAAGACCTGGCGGATCATCTTCGTCGAGATCCTGCCGAGCGAGCTCGCGGTGATCGTGTCGAACTTCATCTTCATGGTGATCTTCGCGATCTTGACGCAGTCGACCCTTGCGTTCCTCGGTATCGGCGACCTCTCGACCCTGACGTGGGGCAACATGTTGAACGTCGCGAACAACGACGAAGCGCTGACGAGCGGTGCGTGGTGGTGGTTCGTCCCTCCCGGGCTATGCATCGCCCTGGTCGGCACCGCGCTCGCGCTCGTCAACTTCGGACTCGACGAGATCCTCAATCCCCGCCTGCGCGTGTACAAGGCTCCGAAAGTGAGGCGTTAGGGATGGGGGCTGCCGGTCTGGCCGAGGTCGCAGCGGGTGACGGGCTCGGCCCGCAGGACGCGCGTGACGTGGTCCTGCGCGCCGAGCACGTGTCGGTCGTCTACGACGGCGACAGTCCGACCCGTGCCGTGCGGGACGTGAGCATCGAGCTCCGGCGCGGCGAGGTCCTCGGCATCGCCGGCGAGAGCGGCTGCGGCAAGTCGACGCTCGCCTATGCGCTCATGCGCATGCTCCGGCCGCCGGCACGGCTCGCCGCCGGGCGCATCTCGTTCTCCGACGGGACCGGTGCGGCTCCGGTCGACGTCATGGCGCTCGGGCCGGAGGACCTCCGGCACTTCCGGTGGACGAAGCTGTCGATGGTCTTCCAGAGCGCGATGAACGCCTTGAACCCGGTGACGAGCCTGCGCAAGCAGTTCTCCGACATCTTCGAGACGCACGCGCCGGAGATGCGACGCGACGAGCGCGAGCAACGCTCCCGTGCGCTGCTCGACATGGTGGGCATCGACCCGGCGAGGATCTCCAGCTTTCCGCACGAGCTCTCGGGAGGCATGCGGCAGCGCGTCGTCATCGCGATGGCGCTCGCCTTGCAACCCGACGTCGTGATCATGGACGAGCCGACGACCGCGCTCGACGTCGTCGTGCAGCGAGAGATCCTCGACGAGATCGAACGCCTGAGAGAAGAGCTCGGCTTCAGCATCGTCTTCATCACGCACGACCTGTCGCTGCTCCTCGAGATCAGCGACCGCCTGGCGGTGATGTATGCCGGCGAGATCGTGGAGTTCGCACCCTCCGCGGAGGTGGCGCGCGCACCGGCGCATCCCTACACCCTGGGGCTGCTCGAATCGTTCCCCGACATGCGCGGCGCGCGGCGCCAGCTGCACGGCATCGCCGGATCGCCGCCGAGCCTTGCCGGGGAGATCGCGGGCTGCGCGTTCGCGCCGCGCTGTGGCTACGCGTTCGCGCCCTGCGCGTCGACGACGCCACGCCTGCGCGAGCGCTCGCGTGCGACCGGGCACGCCGCGGTGGCAGGCGGGAGCAGCGACGGGCAGGCCGGGCGGGTGCCGCAGACCTGGTCGGTCGCGTGCCACCTCCACGACGAGGAGCTGTGTCCGGCCGGGCCACCTCGTGGGCTCGACGGCGGCGAACTGACGGGCGACGGACAGGTCGTGAACCGACGACCCGACGGGGCGTCGGAGCCGAGCGCGGGCGAGGAGCGGAGATGAGCGGCGACGCCGCCCTCGACGTCCGTCACCTCACGGTCGAGTTCATCCAACGCTCGGGACCGAAGCTACGGGCCGTCGACGACGTCTCCTTGACGTTGTACCCGGGGGCGACGCTGGCCCTGGTCGGTGAGAGCGGGAGCGGCAAGTCGACGATCGTCCGGGCTCTCGGCAGGCTGCTCAAGCCGTCGGGAGGCGAGGTGCTGCTCGGTGGCCGACCCTCGACGCTGCACCGGAGCGACGTGCGCGAGTACCGTCGCCACGTCCAGCTGGTCTTCCAGGATCCGTTCGCGTCCCTCAACCCGGCCCACACGGTGGCGCACCACCTGGCCCGTCCCCTTCTCCTGCACGCCCAGGCGACGCGTCGCGACGTCGCCGAGCGCGTCGAGGCGCTCCTGCGCTCGGTCAACCTGGTCCCGCCCGGTGACATCGCGCGCAAGTACCCGCACGAGCTGTCCGGGGGTCAGCGGCAGCGAGTTGCGATCGCGCGTGCGCTCGCCCCGTCGCCCCAGGTTCTCCTCGCAGACGAGCCGGTGTCGATGCTCGACGTCTCGATTCGCCTCGAGATCTTGAACCTTCTCGACGAGCTGAAGAGCGAGAGGGACCTCGCGATGCTCTACGTCACGCACGATCTCGCGACGGCGCGACATTTCTCGTCCGAGATCATGGTGATGTATCGGGGCGAGATCGTCGAGCGCGGCCCGAGCGACGAGGTGATCCTCTCGCCGTCCCATCCCTACACGCAGTTGCTCGCCTCGGCCGCGCCGATGCCGGGGGCGACGCGCTCCGCTCTGGCTGCCGCGCGCCGGACGCGCCAGGGCGCGCGGGCGGTGCGCGACGCCGAGCGTCGTGAGGCGACGGTCGAGACGGGGTGCAAGTTCCGGCGGCGCTGCCCGCATGCGATGCCGCAGTGCGCGAGCCGGCCACCGGACGTCGAGACGGCTCCGGGGCACTCGGCGCGGTGCTGGCTCTTCGACCAGGGAGCCAGGTGAGGTCGTGGACGTGGTCGCAACCTTCGACGTGGAACCGGAGACGGCAGTCGTCTACGGGGAGGGCTGGCAGTCCTGGAGCGTCGTGGAGCCGGTGCCGATCCGGTCGGAGCCGTTCCGCCCCTCGGACCCGAATTCCCTCGTGATCGACTGCCAGCCGGGGATCGCGGACCTGCCGGGGGCCCACGGCGGATCCGGTCTGCTCGTCGTGCAGTCGGGGAGCGAGGCGCACGTGTTCGGCGTCGACGATGCGAGCCGCGAAGTCGTGCCGATCTGGGCGACGGAGCATGGCGGCACCGTCGTCGTGCGTGCCGCCGGCGAGGTGACCCACGTGGTCGACCGTGGCGGCGGGGGAGTCGAGGGCGCGCTCGCCCGGTGGGGCGACCGGTTCGCGTCCGGGCTCGGGATCGGGCCGGTGGCGACGATCCCGCCCGTGTGGTGCTCGTGGTACCAGTACTTCGACGAGGTGCGTGAGCACGACGTGGTCGAGAACCTCGAGGCGATGGACGACCTCGAGGTGGCGGTCGGGGTCGTGCAGATCGACGACGGGTACCAGGCAGCGGCCGGCGACTGGCTGGAGAGCTCCGGACGCTTTCCCGATCTCCCGGGCCTCGTGGGCCGGGTCCGCTCCAGTGGGCGGCGTGCCGGTATCTGGATCGCGCCGTTCGTCGTCGGCCTCTCGAGCCGTCTCGCAGCCGAGCATCCCGACTGGGTCGTCTCGGACCCGGCGCACGGGCGCCCGGTCCCAGTCGGTGCGGTGCTGCGGGACCAGTGCGCGGCGCTCGACGTCACGCACCCAGGCGCGCGTGGCTACCTCGAGAGGGTCCTCGCGACGATGGGATCGTGGGGGATCGACTACGTGAAGATCGACTTCGCCTACGCCGGGGCAGTGGACGGGCTGCGACACGAGGCGGTCACGGGCGTCGAGGCGTACCGGTACGGGTTGCGCGTCGTGAAGGACGCGCTCGGTCCCGACGCGACGCTCCTCGGATGCGGCGCCCCCGTGCTCCCCTCGGTCGGGCTCGTGGACGCGCTGCGTGTCGGGCCCGACATCGCGCTGCACGTCGAGCCCGCGACGGGCAACCCATCCATGCCCAGCCAGCGTGCTGCGGCGCGCAACACCGCCGCACGCGCCTGGCAGCATGGACGCCTGTACGTGAACGATCCGGACTGCCTCGTCGCCCGGCCCGAGATGGAGCAGCGCGAGCAGTGGGCCGAGACCGTCGAGCGCGTCGGAGGTCTCAGGGCCTCGAGCGACCGGCTCCGGAGCCTCGACGCGTGGGGTCTCGAGGCGACCCGCAGGCTCCTCGTTCCGTCGTCGGCGGAACCGTTCGTCCCGTCCGACTCGTCCGAGGCCCACGTCGCCACGACAGGCCCGACAGGCAAGGACGGGACACCATGACGACCACGGCGGGCGCGGTGCTGAGCGCCGAGGAGGTCGAGCGCTTCTGGGAGCTCGGCTACGTCGTCGTGCGCAACGCCCTGACGGCTGCCGAGGCCGAGCGCGCGCGACGCGCCGTCCTCGGGCTCGTGCCCGACGACTTGTGCCTCCCGCCTACATGGCGGGCCTGGATGGGGCGGATCAAGCCGTACGACGAGTCGGGCCGTGACATGGTCGACATCCCCGAGCTCCTCCCGCTCTTTGCGAACGAGCGCCTCTACAGCGCTGCCGTCCAGCTGCTCGCGACGCCGCGACTGCGCGTCTTCGACGGCTCGGTCGGCATCACGCTGCGCAACGACGCCCCCTCCGAGACAGAGCGCAGCCAGACGCTCCACATCGACGCGTCCGTGCCCGAGGACGTCGACGACTTCCTCGGCACGCTGGAGGAGCTCCAGGTCGGCGGTTGCTTCTACCTGACCGACGTCGAGCAGGGAGGCGGGGGGATCCACGTCGTCCCGGGCGGGCACCGGATCGTCGCCCAGCAGGCGGCGGCGGTACGTGGCGGCCGCCACCTCTACGCGAACTGGAAGCGGATCCCTCCGATGGAGAGTGTCGAGGTGCTCGGCGAGGCTGGCGACTTCGCCCTCCTGCACCATCTGATGCCGCATGCGGCGTCGCACAACCGGCGTACGACGACTCGCGTCGCGCAGTTCCTCCGCTTCGTCCGGACGGACCATCCGCACGGCGCGGCGAGCCTGCCGGTGCGCAGCTACAGCGAGGAGCAGCTTGCCGTGATCAGCCCGCTCGGCAGGCGCCTTCTCGGCCTCGACCCGTGGCCGGACGGCGGGGCGACATCGGGCCCGGCATGCGCAACGACGTAGCGTCCGGAAACCGCCGGGAGGTCAGAGCGGGTCGGATCCGCTGACGCCGCCGTCCCGGACGAGTTCGGTCCAGCCGCGGCCGTCCCAGTAGCGCTCCGCGTGGCGGCACGTCACGTCGGGGTACCAGCCGAACATCGCGGGCTTGCCGTCCACGTCGCTCGCCGGCGCGGCCGGACCTTGCTGCTCGGCGAGGACGTCGCCGCTCCCGCCGCTGTCCGCGCCGGTCAGCGCCGGCTGCCGTGCCCGTAGAGCTGCGTACGCCACGGTGCCCGCTCGGTTCCCGGTCGTGGATATCCCGCTCGTCTGTGCCCCGCTCGTCGGGGCGGAGTACCTCGACTTCGTCGTCGCCTGCGCGAGGATCTCGACGATGATCCCGAAAGGCTGGAGGAAGAAGCAGATCAGGGCCCACAGCCCTGACGGGAGCCGCCAGGGCGTCACACCCCGCGCCTGGCGATGGCGGTACGACATCCGGTAGCCGAGAGCCGCGAAGACGAACGCGAACAGCAGGGACACGACGACTTCGCTGCGGCTGTAGCCGGCGAACAGCGCTGCTCCGAGCAGAGCAGCAGTCATCTCGGCAGCTGCCCAGGGAAGCTCGCGTCGCGCATGTCACCAGTGTAGGCGCCACACCGCCGCGGACGTGCCGCGGACGTGCCGTGCCGGAGCCTTACCGACCCGGCGGACGGCTGTGCCTCGCGCGCCAGCAGCCGGCATGCCAGTGCCGGCGCTCGCCGGGACGCGAGAGCGGGACGACGACGACGTGGCCGATGCCCACGCCGATCGGCTGGTTGCAGCCCGGGCATGCGTAGGGCTTCACGGCGGCAACCGGCTGGACGTGGCGGACCTCGGCAGCGGCACCTGTCAGCGGATCGACGGCGAAGCTCCCCGCCGCACCCGCACCCGCACCCGCGCCCGCACCCGCACGTCCGAGCCGCGCTCGGTCCGGGGCCGGCGCGACGACACGCCCCCGAGGGCGCGCGCTGCGGGGAGCGGGGTGACGGCGGGGCACGACCCCAGTATCTCTCGCGCTCTGCGCCCGCCATCGCCGACCGCGCACGTCTCGACTACGGTCGGTGTCGCTGTCGTCGCCAGTATCGCCGTCCAGCGCGATCTCCGATCCGCGGGACGACCGATGAGTCCCACCGATTCTGGAGGACCGGGATGCTGGCGAGCGTTCATTCGGCGACATTGACCGGGGTCGAGGGCCGACCAGTGGTCGTGGAGGTCCACGTCGCGCCCGGCCTGCCCGGTTTCACGATCGTCGGACTCCCGGACGCCGCGTGCCGCGAGGCGCGCGACCGGGTGCGCGCGGCTCTGCTCTCGAGCGGTCTCGCGTGGCCCCTCCAGCGCGTGACGGTGAACCTCGCGCCGTCAGGGGTCCGCAAGGAGGGTGCGGGACTCGACCTCGCGATCGCGGTCGGTCTGCTGTGCGCGGCGGGTCGAGTCGACCCTGCGGCGGTGCGCGGCTGCGCGTTCCTCGGCGAGCTCGGGCTCGACGGCTCCCTGCGAGGCGTGCCGGGAACGCTCGCGCTCGTCGACGCGCTCGTCGACGACGCGGTCGTCGTCCCCCTGCGCTCGCTCGCAGAGGCGCGGCTCGTGCCCGGAGTCCGAGCCTTCGGCGCGCGTTCGCTGTCCGAGGTCGTCGACGTCGTCCACGGACGTGGCAAGTGGCTCGAGAGCGGACCCGGGGACCCGACCGGCGCGTCCCCAGGCGTCGCGGCACCCGACTCGGCACCCGACGTGGCCGACGTCGCCGCGGTCCGCGGGCAGCGCGTTGCTCGCCGAGCCCTCGAGGTCGCCGCCGCTGGCGGCCACCACCTGCTCCTTGCCGGTCCTCCAGGGGCCGGCAAGACGATGCTCGCACGCTGCCTCCCGGGCCTGTTGCCGCGCCTCGACGCGGCCGAGGCGCTCGAGACGACGAAGGTGCACTCCGCGGCGGGTCTGCCACTGCCGTCGACGGGACTGCTCGAGACCCCGCCGTTTCGTGCTCCCCATCACAGCTGCTCGCCCGTCGCCCTGCTCGGGGGTGGCACGAGCATCGTGCGACCCGGTGAGATCAGCCTCGCGACGAACGGGGTCCTGTTCCTCGACGAGCTGGGCGAGTTCCCCTCCTCTTTGCTCGAGATGCTCCGGCAGCCGCTCGAGGACGGCAGTATCGTCGTCGCCCGTGCCCAGGCACGGGCGACGCTCCCGGCGCGCGTCCTGCTCGTCGCAGCGACCAACCCCTGCCCGTGCGGCGAAGGAGGCGAGCCCGGGGCCTGCCGCTGCTCGCCAGCCATGCGGGAGCGCTACCTGAGACGCCTCTCGGCGCCCCTGCTCGACCGGTTCGATCTCGCTGTCGCCGTGCGGCGCCCGTCGGCGCGCGAGCTGCTCGAACGGCCGCCCGCCGAGAGCTCGGCTGCCGTCGCCGCGCGTGTCGCCGCGGCGCGACGCCTGTCGCGAGGGCGCGGCGTGGCGTGCAGTGCTCGCATCCCGTCCGACAGGCTCGACGAGCTCGCCCCGCTCTCGCGTGACGCTCGCCGCCTGCTCGGCGACAGGATCCGGGCAGGCGAGCTCAGCGCTCGCGGTCTCGACCGGGTCCGGCGAGTCGCGCGCACGCTTGCCGACCTCGACGGGACGGCCGGACCCGTCGAGGACGAGCACGTCGCGGTCGCCCTCGAGCTGCGGGCGGGTCGTGACGTGCTGAGCGCGGGGCGCGTGGCATGACCGGGTCCGCAGGTGCCGAGCCCGGTGCCGCGCTCGAGCGTGCCACGCCGGCGCCGCCGTGCCCCGGTGCCGCTCGCGCCATCTGTCGCGAGCCGGGCGACGCGGCATTCGTCGTCGCCCTGTGCGCCCTGCCCGGGATCGGCCCGGCAATGCTGCGCGCGCTGCTCGCGCGTCGCGGTGCCCGGGCGTGCTGGGACGCTGTGCGGTCGGGGACCCTCGCAGTCCCGACGAGCCGCCGGTCCACCCGCGACGACCACGAGCGGCTCGCGCGCTGGCGCGCGGCGGCAGCAGGTGTCGATCCGGCCGATCTGCTCGATCGCGCCCGCGAGCGCGGGATCAGCGTGCACGTGCTCGGCGATCCGAGCTATCCCGCGTTGCTCGCTCGTGAGCTGTCCGCTCCTGTCGTCTGCTTCACGGCAGGTGCGGGCGATCTCGCGGGGCTGGGGAGCGGGCCCGAGCCGTCGGATGCGCCCGCGCGCGTGGCGATCGTCGGGACGAGGTCGGCGACGCACTACGGGACGGAGGTGGCGGCCGACCTCGGAGCCGGACTGTCCGAGGCCGGCGTCTGCGTCGTGTCGGGTCTGGCCGCGGGAATCGACGCCGCAGCCCACGACGGCGCGATCGCAGGCGGCGTGACGCCGCCGCTCGCGATCGTCGGAGGCGGGGTCGACGTCGTCTACCCCGCCCGGAACCGGCGCCTGTGGACGCGGCTGCTCGCGGTCGGCACGGTGCTGTCCGAGGCGCCGCCCGGGGCGGCGCCGGAGCGCTGGCGCTTCCCGCTCCGCAATCGCCTCGTCGCCGCGGCTTCCGACCTGGTGATCGTCGTCGAGGCACACCGCAGCGGCGGAGCGATGTACACGGTCGACGCCGCGTTGGCCCGCGGGGTCCTCGTCGCCGCGGTGCCGGGCTCTGTCCGCAGCCCGGCGTCGGAGGGGACGAACGCGCTCATTGCCGACGGTGCGGCGGTGGTCCGGGACGTCGACGACGCCCGGGCGCTTCTCGAGCTTGTCCGCGCGGGACAGCGGGTCGATCGGCGACGCTCGCGCCCCGCGAGGTCGCAGCCGGACGCACCGGCTGGCGACCGACCGACCCGGACGACCGTCACGGACATGCGCTCGCCGTCGCGGACCGTGCCCGCCGAGGTCACCGATGCCGCGGGGCACCTGCTCGCAGCGTTCGACGACCATGCGACGAGCCTCGAGGCTCTCCTCGCGCGCACGGGCCTCGGCATCGGTGCGGCGTCTCTTGCGCTCGACCGGCTCGTCGAGTCCGGCCGGGTCCGTCGCCGCGCCGGTCTCTACGAGCGCGTCGCAGCAGACGGCGGGGACCGTGCGCGACGGGAGGGGGTCGGGCGGGCGATGCTGCCGTCGTTGCCGGACGTGGCCGAGTGAGCGCCCGCAGGCCAGGGCTGCTACGACATGGCAATGGTCACAGGTCTCGGACCGGGATCGGACGGGCATGCAACGGACCGGCGACGCCGCGTGCACAGCGCCGTGCGCTTCGTCGGCGCTCCCGGTCCGTCGCGTCTGGCGACCACCGAGGTCCTGCGGGCGTCCGTGCGCTTCGCGCAGCACTGCGAGCGTGCCGGCGTCGACGCCGCGTTCGTCGCGCCTGGCGCCGGAGCGGATGCCTTCGTCCTGCTCGGCGGCGCCGCTGCGGTCACGACGTCGCTCGTGCTCGGCTACCTCGGCGCGCCCGACGACCAACGGCCGCCGGCGCTTCTCGCCAAGCACGCGACGGCACTCGACGTGTGCTGCTCGGGCCGGGCGGTGCTCGGCATCGCGGCCCCGTCGATCGTCGGCGCGGGCCGGGAGGAGGCGACGCCGGACGGTGCCCCGGACGGTGACGCACTCGGTGACGCTGTCGAGATCTGCCGCGCAATGCTGCATGTTCCGGGACCGAGCTATCAGGGGCCTCGACACAGCGTGCAGTCCGCGTGGAACGAGCCGCGCGTGGCGAGCGTCGAGCCGATGCCCCTCGCGCTCGTCGTGGCTGCGGCGAGCGACCTGTCCGACCCGGGCGTCGAGCTCGCGTCGCCACCGTCATCTGCGCAGCCAGGGAGCGGGCCGTCCGCGCACCGCCGTCGGGTCTCGAGGAGACCGGTCGTGCTCGCCGCGCGCTTTGCCGAGCTGTGCGCCGTCGGTCCGATCGGGCTCGAGACGGCGAGGCTCGAGACGACCGCGGCAGTGGTGTCCGCGCGCAGCTCGCTCGACGCGCAGAGCCTCGCAGCCGGACGGGAGCGCGGTGCGGTGCGGCTCCTCGCGATCGTCGCCGCGGGCCCTGCGGACCGCCAGCTTGCGTCGGCGGCTGCGCTGTACGACGCGGGCGTCGACGGCGTCGTCGCCGATCTCGCGGTCGACTGCCTCGCAGGAGACGAGGCGGCCGGCTTCGTCGAGCTCTTCGGCGCGCTCGCAGCGCGCCGGGCGTCCGAGGACTGACCGGCGCGCCGGGCGCTGCTGCGGGTACGGTGCTGACATGGCGCTTCCTGTGCTCGACGGACCTCGGTACCCTTCGATCAGCGCGAAGGCCTACGAGCATCCTGCGGACAAGGCGGCGACCGCTGCGCTCGGGTCGATCCCGCTGCTTGACCGCGTGCTGAAGAAGCTGAGCGAGCTGCGGTTCGAGCGGTCGTTCCAGCAGCTCCTGCTCGCAGACGCCGTCCGGCTCGGGGAGCGCCAGCTGCCCGACGTCTACGGCGCGCACCTCCGTGCGCTGCGCACGCTCGACATCACGACCCATCCGGGGCTCTACGTCGCGCAGCTGCAGTCGATCAACGCCCTTACCGTGGGCTCGGCGCACCCGGTGGTCATCGTGACCCCTGCGCTGGTCAAGGCGACGGGCCCCGAGGAGATCGCCGCGGCCCTCGGCCACGAGGCGGGCCACGTGCTGTCCGACCACGTGCACTACTCGACGGTCCTCGCGATCCTCCAGCGACTGCTCGCCACGGGGCTGTCGCCGGTCGGGCGCCTGCCGATCCAGGCCGTCGTCCTCGTCCTGCTCGAGTGGTACCGCTGTGCCGAGCTCAGCTGCGACCGGGCGGCGACGCTCGTCGCGGACGACCCGCTCGCGGTGTGCCGCCTGCTCATGGGCGTCGCCGGCGGGGGTGTGGACGGCCTGAACCTCGACGCCTTCGTCCAGCAGGCCACCGAGTACGCCGAGACCGAGGACCTTCTCGCTCGGCCCGGTCGCTGGCTGACCGAGATCGGACGGACCCACCCGTTCGCGGTGCGGCGGGTCGGCGAGCTGACGCGCTGGGTCGGGGAGGGCGAGCTCGACCGGATCAGGTCGGGGAGCTACGTGCGACGCGGTCACGAGCCGCCCGTCACGGACCAGCTCCGCCAGGCGACGGAGCACTACCGGGAGCGCTTCACCGAGATCGTCGACCGGGTCGCGGGGGGCACCCAGAAGCTGTTCAAGCAGTTCTCGTCGTGGCTGCGCATGGACGGCGAGGACGGCGAGGACGGCTGACGCCCCCGCGGCGTGGTCGGGCGATGCGCGCGCTGCTCGAGCGGGCCTCAGGGCTCTGCGTTCGCGGCCAGCAGCTCGGCGTAGGCGGCGGCGACCTTCCGGGTGACCGGTCCGGGGCAGTCGGCAAAGCGGGCGCCGTCGACGGCTGCGATGGGCTGGATCCCACGGATCGACGAGGTGAGGAACGCCTCCTCGACCCGTGACGGGTCGAGCTCGGCGATGTCCAGGTCCTGCTCGACGGCGTCTACGAGCTCGAGGACCAGCGCGCGCGTGATCCCCGCGAGGCACCCGCTCGTGCACGGCGGTGTGACGAGCCGGCCGTCGCGGACGACGAAGACGTTCGAGCCCGTGCCCTCGCACAACGCGTCACGGGTGTTGGCAAAGATCGCCTCGTCGGCGCCGTGGTCGTGGGCGTAGGCGAGCGCGAGGACGTTCTCCCCGTACGAGGTGGTCTTCAGCCCGGCGAGCGCGCCCCGCTCGTTGCGCCGCCACGGCACGACCACGACCGACGAGGACGCGCCCGGGTCGCTCTCCGGCGCCACCGCGACGACGAGCGTGGGCCGTGCGGAAAGGCGCGCCGAGCCGAGCGGTCCGTTGCCCGCGGTGACCGTGATCCGGATGCGTCCGCGCTCGAAGCCCGAGGCGCGCACGACGTCGGCGACTGCCGAGCGGATCTCGTCGGGTCGGGGGATCTCGATGCCGAGCCCCGAGCCGGAGCGCTCGAGCCGCCCGAGGTGCCGCCCGAGCGCGATGGGTCGACCGGCGTCGAGAAGCACGGTCTCGAACACCCCGTCGCCGACGACGAGGCCGTGGTCGAAGGCGGAGACGAGCGCGTCCTGCTCGGCGACGAGCTCACCGTTCACATAGGCCATGGTCACGGAAAAAGCGTAGCGGCCGGCCCTCGCAGGGAGCGGTTCGCGCTCGTGCACGAGCGCGCCCGTGCGCGCCGTCCTGCCAGCGCTAGGGTGCGCAAAATGGACGACGACAGACGCTCGTACCCTCTGCTCTCGACGATCACCTCCCCGGCGGAGCTGAAGGCGCTCTCCCTCGCGCAGTGCGCGGTCCTCGCCGAGGAGCTGCGCGGCTTCATCGTCGACGCGGTGACGCGCACCGGTG
>DAHWHN010000117.1 GCA_027335685.1 Acidimicrobiaceae bacterium | reverse complement strand
CCGGCGCAGCTCCACGACGGGGATGACCCGCGTCGTCTTGTCCCGGTACTCGGCGAAGCCGGGGAAGCGGCGCGCCTGCTCGTCGTAGACACGGGTTCGTTCGGGCTCGCCGAGCGCGACCGCGGTGGCCGCGTAGGTCTCCGTGCCGACCTCGACCGTGACCGCCGGGTGCGCGACGAGGTTGCGGTACCAGTCGGGATCGGTGTCGGCGCCGGCCTTCGAGGCGAACACGTAGCGCCTCCCGTCGAGGTCGAGGTGCATCATCGGGTTGACGCGCTCGAGGCCCGACCTCGCGCCGGTCGTGTGGAGCAAGAGCATCGGCGCGCCAGCGAACTGGCCCCCGACCTGGCCGTCGTGCGCGCGGAACTCCTCGATGATCGTCGCGTTCCAGGCGTTGACGTCGCTCACGGCTACCTCCCTCGTTCCCGTCCAGGTCCTGCCCTGCCGGCCCCCGGCGTCGCGACGAGCCGGGACCCGCAGGCTGCGCGACATGCGCCCCGGAACCGGGCTTGACAGGCTTACAGGTGCAGTCTTACATGCCCGGAGAGCGATGTCCCCGAGACCGGTGGCGTCGGAGGAGGACGCGCCGTGCGAGTCGCCCGAGCACACCACGATCCTGGCGGGGGCGAGCCGTTCGTGCCGACGGTCGTGACGATCGAGACGCCGAGCCTCGGCGACCGCAGCTACCTCGCGCACGACGGCGAGGTCGCGGTCGTCGTCGACCCGCAGCGGGACATCGACCGGGTGCTCGCCGTCGCCGAGGCCGCAGACGTGCGGGTCACCCACGTGCTCGAGACCCACATCCACAACGACTACGTGACGGGCGGCCACGCGCTCGCGCGCGCGACTGGCGCGAAGTACGTCGTGGCCGAGGATGACGAGGTCGCCTTCTCGCGCGTGCCGGCCGCGGACCACACGACCGTGCGGACCGGCCGGCTCGTCCTCACCGCGCTCGCGACGCCGGGCCACACGCCCCACCACCTCGCCTACGCGCTCGGCGAGGATCGAGCTGTCGCGGTGTTCACGGGCGGCTCGATGCTCTTCGGGGCCGTCGGCCGGACGGACCTGCTCGGGCCCGGGCTCACCGACGAGCTGACTCGCCTCCAGTACCGCTCGGTCCGCCGCCTCGTCGCCGAGCTGCCGGCCGACGCCGCCGTCTACCCGACGCACGGCTTCGGGAGCTTCTGCTCGGCGACGCCGACGTCGGGCACGACGTCGACGATCGGGGAGGAGTCCCTCGCCAACGTCGCGACGACGACCGAGGACGAGGACACCTTCGTCGCGCGCCTCGTCGGTGGGCTCGGCACCTACCCGCGCTACTACGCGCACATGGCGCCGGCGAACCGCGCCGGCCCGGCAGCGCCGCGCTTCGAGCTCCCGCGTGCCGTCGAGCCCGCCGAGCTGCGTGCGCGCATCGCGCACGGCGAGTGGGTCGTCGACCTGCGCGAGCGGCGCGCTTTCGCGCGCCGGCACGTCGCCGGGACGGTCTCGGTCGAGCTCGGCGAGGGGTTCGCGACGTTCCTCGGCTGGACGATGACCTGGGGCACGCCGCTCACCCTCGTCGGCGACACCCAGGCGATGGTCGCGAAAGCCCAGCGCGAGCTCGTGCGCATCGGCATCGACGACGTCGCCGGGCACGCGGCAGGACAGCCCGACGACCTCGGTCCCGGTGCGGTGGCGAGCTACGCCGTCGCGACCTTCGAGGACCTCGCCCGCGCAGCCGTGCACCGCGACGTCGCGATCCTCGACGTCCGGCAGCCCGAGGAGTGGCGCGAGGCGCACATCGACGGGGCGCTCTTCGTCCCGTTCTACGAGCTCGAGGAGCGTGTCGGCGAGCTCCCCGACGTGCAGATCTGGGTGCACTGCGCGGGAGGGTTCCGGGCGTCGATCGCCGCCTCGATCCTCGACAGGGCCGGGCGGGAGGCGGTCCTTGTCGACGACGACTTCGACGCGGCGACACGGAGCGGACTGCCGATCTCCGCGGGCTAGCGGTCCTCGCGGTCGTCCTCGTCGTCCTCGTCGTCCTCGCCGTCGTCTTCAAAGCCGTCTTCGATGCCGGCAGCCCCGGCGTCGTCGTCCCGGGGAGCGTCGCCACCGACCGACCGGCGGGGCCCTGTGGCTGCGCCACGGACCTGCTCGGCCCGCAGCTCGATCACCTCGTCGACGCCGTCGACGGTCCGGATCGTCGACGTGGTCTTCGTCGTCGTGGTCGTCGTCTTCTTCTTCGTCCTCGTCGTCTTCGTCTGTGTCGTCGTCGTCCACGTCGTCGTCGTCGTCACCGTGTCGTCCTTGTCACTGTGTCGTCCCCTGTGCAGGTCTCGTCCCTGCGCCGTCTGGCCGCCGTGCCGGCCCTGTCCTATGAGGCCCTGTCCTATGAGGCCTTGTCCCGCGTGACCGGGCCCTGCGTGGCGTGCTTGTCGAGGCTGGTGCTGCGGCCTGCCGCGGAGGGATCCTGTGTCCACGCTCCTGGCGGGCACGGCTCGCGCCGGTCGACGAGGCGGAGGTCGGGCGCGGCGTCCCGGGTCTCAGGCTCGTCGCCCGCAGGCGGACGCCTCGGCGGTGCCGATCAGCGCTCTTTCCGCTCGAGCAGCGAGCGCGCGCCCCACGGCGCGCTCTCGTCGACGAGCGACGACGGTGCCGGAGCGAGCTCCCAGACGAAGCGGTGCGAGGCGAAGGCCTCGGCGTGGCCCACCCGGGCCTGCGATCCGCGGTAGCGGGCGCGGGCCGCGACCGAGCTCAGGTCGACGAGGTCGTTGCGCGCGACCTGCGAGCGATGCACGCCGAGCAGGTCGAGCTTGGCCCCGACCCGACCGTCGAGGTCGACGTAGACGACCGGGTCGAAGTGGAGCGAGCTCGGTCCCTCGTAGAAAAGGACCTGACGTGACCGGCGCGTAGCTGCCGCCGTCGCGAGCCCGGCGGCTCGGTGGTCCTGGTGCGTGTCGTCGGGAGCGTGGCCGTAGACGACGTCGCAGGCACGCGAGAGGATCAGCGACTCGACGGCTGCGACGGTCTCACGGCCGTCCGGCACGCAGCCGTCGACGAAGCCCCCCCAGTGCAGCTCGGCACCGAGCCGCTTGGCCGCGGCCTGCTGCTCGGCGACGGACGGCTCGTGCCCGCCGTCGCCCGGACCGGCGAGGACGAGGACGTGGATCTCGTCACCGCGGTCGCGGTGCGCGAGCAGCGCGCCGCCGCAGCCGAGCTCGACGTCGCCAGGGTGGGCCCCGACGGCCAGCACACGCATGTGTCAACTCTCCTGTCGCCACGAGGCATCGCCCGTCCCGGATCGTGGCCCTGCGCACACTCACCGTGACGAAAGCAGCTACTTCAGCGCTTACGGTCCGTAGCGTACTCGTGCCAACGGCACTGTCCATAGGACCTTTGCCGGACCGCGCTATTTCTCGTCCATGCGCGACGGGACGGAGCGACGACCGGCACGGCAGGATCCCCTGGTCACAAGCGGGGACGTGCGCCACCGCAGTGTCCTGGTGCCACGACGCCTGCAGTATGGCGCTTCGACGACCGGCCCTGGTGGATCCGGCCAAGATCCCACGCCATGTGGCTGGACACGCACGTGACGTGCTCGGATCGGCCACGTGCGAGGCAGCAGAGCACGAGTCGAGACGGCGAGTGAGCGTCGGATGGGGCCCGCCACCGTTTCAATGGCACATGACGTACACCACTAATAGTGGTGATACGAATACGTGACGTGACGTTTCAGGTCGAGAGGAAATGCGGGATGCGCGCCGCGACGACGACCCCGAGGATCGCGCCGGCGCAGATGCTCGAGGCGAGCAGCCACTGGCGCGTGCCCGCGCCGACGACGATCCGCCGTGTGCGCCAGTAGAGGTCGAGCGGCGCGAGGCGCGCGGTCTCGACGAGGTGCCCGAGGACGTGGACGACGAGGACCGCGATCCAGAGCACGAAGCTCACCTTGTGAGCCAGGAGGAGCCTGTTGCCGAGCGAGGTCTGGGACCCGGCGAAGATCAGGGCGATTCCCGTCGCGAGCAGGACGACGGTGAGCAGGACGAGCAGCGGCCCGAGGACGCGCAGCAGCGCCGGCGGCGGGCCCTTCGCGCGAAAGTCCGGTGACTTGAGGTAGTAGCGCGCGAACCGGTAGGTCGTGCTGGCGATCTTCACGGCGACGACGGGCACGACGACCATCCCGATGATCACGTGGAGCTTGAGCAGCGGGATGATCCGCAGGATCGTCACGCCCTCGATCGCGAAGAGCAGGAGGAGCACGGCAGCTGTGGCGCCGGTCAGCCGGGCGTTGGCCTCCACGCGGTCCCGGTGGCGGACCGGAGCCGCCGGCGGGGGGACGAGCTCGGGCACGAGCCACTCCTCGAGCGGCACGGCCCGGGCACGGGGGCCGACGGAGTTCCGCACGCACCAGCGCTGGTAGGGGGTGACGATCGCCAGCCAGAGGTTGCCCAGCCTCGAGCCCTCCCGCATGGACGGCAAAGCTAGCGGCAGCCGCTCCGGTGCCGTGCGCGGCTCGCGTCGACCCCGTCTCACCGGGCCCGTCAGGTGGGGGCCGTGACGTTCACGGCGAACGGCAGGTCGGCCGACGAGGTGCCGACGTGGAGCGTGTAGAAGCCCGCGACGCTTCGCCAGCGGTCCGCGAGGTACGCGGCGAAGGCCGACGCGGGAAGGGTGAGGGTGACGGTCGTGCTGGCGCGCGGACCGAGCTCGGCCCGGCTCCACGCCTTCAGCTGCAGCGGCGGCTCGCCCGCGGCGGGCGGGAACTGCACGTACGCCTCGACGACCTCGGTGCCGGCGCGCCGGCCGGTGTTGGTCACCCGTACGCTCGCCTGCCATGCCGTGCCGCCGCGGATCGCCGCGACGGCGAAGTCCGACAGCGCGAAGCGGGTGTAGGAGATCCCGTAGCCGAAGGGGTAGGTCGGCGTCAGGTGGTGCGCGTCGACGTAGCGGTAGCCGACGTCGAGGCCCTCCGCGAGCTGCACCGTCCCGTCGATCCCGGGCCACTCGGCCGCGGTGTGCGCGGACACCTGGGACTGCGACGCGTAGAACGTGACGGGGAGGCGCCCGGACGGGTCGTAGCGACCCGTCAGCACCGCGGTCGTCGCCGCGCCGTCCTGCTCGCCGGGGTACCAGGCCTCGAGGATCGCGGCGACGGCGTGGCGGAACGGCAGCAGGACCGGACCGCCGGTGTTGAGCACGACGATCGTCCGGCGGTTCGCCCGAGCGACGGCCGCGACGAGGGCGTTCTCGTCGCCGGGCAGCGAGAGGTCGGGCCGGTCGAAGCCTTCGCTGTTCCAGTCGTTGACGAACACGATCGCCGTCGACGCCGCGCGTGCGACGCGCACCGCGTGCTCGATCGCGGGGGTGTCGTCGGCCATGCCGATGCGCGGCGCCAGCCGACCGTCGAGCGGGAACCACGTCACGTGGAGCGCGTAGTGCCGGCCGGCCACGAGGCGCGTCGCGACCGCCCAGGTCGCGCGGCCGTGCTCGCCGGGCTCCGCGAGCAGGCTGTGCCCGTCGAGGGAGATCCAGGTGTCGCCGTAGTCGGTCGTCGAGAAGCTGTACAGCCCGGATCTCGGGACGGTGACCTCGACGTCGAAGTGCGCGAGGTAGCGCAGGTCCGCTGCGGGGAACGAGCCGGTGCCCGCCGCGCCGATGTCGACGAGGTGCTCGAGGATCCCGAGGCGCGTGACGTGCGCGCCGCGGCGGGCGACGAAGGGCGGGTCGACCGGCTCGTCGTGCGGCGCCCCCGCGAGGTCGGCGGCCGGGATGGGGGGGAGGGGGACGAGCGCGCTCGCGCCGTTCGCGACGCTGACCGGTGTCCGGCGGCCGAGAGCCCTGCGCAGGGCCGCGATCGGCGTCGAGAGCAACGGTGCGATGACGTGGCTGCTCCCGAAGCCGGCAGACATCGCGTCGCGGCCCGCGTCGGCCCCGATCACCGCGACCGCGCGCGGCCGCCGGAGGGGGAGCGCGCCGGCGGTGTCTTTCAACAGCACCATCGTGCGCTCGGCCGCGTGGAGTGCGAAGGCCGTCTGCGCCGGGGTGGCGACGGCGGTGTTCGCGTGGCCGCTCGGCGGGTGGGCGACGACGCCGTACGCGAACATGTCACGAAGGATCCGGAACACGCTGCGGTCGATCCGGTAGCGCTCGATCTTGCCGGCGAACCACGCGTCGCGCAGCTGCGTCGTCGCTGCGGGCTTGATCGCGTCGATGCCCGCCGCGAAGGCCGCGACGGGGTCGAGCGCCGCGCCGAGGTCGGAACGGACGAAGCCGCGGAAGCCCCAACGTCGAAACAGCAGGTGCAAAAGGTGCGGGTCCTGGCAGGCATAGGTCCCGTTCACCTTGCCGTAGGCGCACATGATCGAGGCGACGTGGGCCTGCTCGACCGCGGACTGGAAGCCGCGCAGGTAGATCTCCGCGAGCGCGCGCCGCGACACGACCTGGTCGACGAACTTCCGGTCGGTCTCCTGGGTGTAGACGGCGAAGTGCTTCGCGTCGGCCATCACGCCCTCGGACTGGATGCCCTCGATGTCCGCGTCGCCCATCACCGAGACGACGAAGGGGTCCTCGCCGTAGCCCTCGAAGGCCCGTCCGGCCTCCGGCACGCGGTCGATCCCGAGGTTGGGGCCCTGCACGACGTCGATGCCCTGCGCGTGGGCCTGTGCACCGAGGACGCGCCCGTAGTCGTACGCGAGGCCCGGGTCGAAGCTCGCCGCGATCCCGAGCGACGCGGGGAGCTGCGTGACGCCCGTGTCGCCCGCGGCGAGGCCGTTCGGTCCGTCCTGGAGCGTGAGCGGCGGGATGCACAGGCGTGCGATCCCGTGGTTGGTGTTCTCGTAGCCGTCCCCGGCGTAGAGGTCGACGACGGCGAGCTCCTCGGCGAGCGTCATCTTCGACACGACGAGGCGAGCCAGCTCGGCCGGGCTCGCGTGGCGACCGATCGCGCGGGCGAGCCAGCTGCAGGCGCGCAGTGCCGGGTCGCGGGCGACGACGCGCGCCGCGCTTAGGACGGGGAGCTCGCGCACGGGATGGTGGCGCGTGCCGACCACGGCCGCCCGACTGGTCACTGCAGCCGGGCCCTGCGCCGTGCCCGCGCGGGTCGCGCCGGCGGCAGCGGCCCCGGCAGTCGCCGACGCGGCGCAGGCCAGGGCGACGAGGATCGCCGCCGGGGCGCGCCGTACCGACTTGCCGGTGCCTGCGCGCGTCACGGCCTGCATCGTGGTCGAGCACTGCGGCCGCGCGGTCGCGGATCTCATTACAATTTCGTAACGGAATCCCAAGGTCCCTGATCGGACGGGAGGGCACGGCCACCGTCGCGGCGGCGCTCGTGGCGCCGACGCCGGAGCCGTCCATCCGGAGCCGTCCATCCGGAGCCGTCCATCCGGTGCCGTCGATCCGGTGCCGTCGATCCGGTGCCGTCTGGCGCCCGGAAGGTGGGCCGCGCGTACGCTCGGCGCATGCGATCCACAGCGCAGCCGTGGCCCGACCGCTCGGGTCGTCACGTACGCGCCGCGTCTGCAGGGCGCGCCGGTCGTGCGGCAGGCGTCGAGCGTTGCGGCCCGCACCATCGGGGCGACGACCGGTGATCTTCTTCGTCGGGCTGATCAAGCGCGTCCGCAAGAACCAGGTCTACGGCCTGCTCGGTCTCGCGCTCCTCGCGATCGTCGTCGGCGGGATCGTCTACAGCGCCGTCGAAGGCGTCTCCGCTGGCACGGGCCTGTACTGGGCGGTGACGACCGCGACGACCGTCGGGTACGGTGACGTCACCCCGCACAACGGAGCAGGCCGCGTCGTCGCGGTGGTCGAGATGCTCACGGCGATCCCGCTGTTCGGCGGGGTCTTCGCGGCGATCACCGCGTCCGCGGCGTCGCTCAAGCTGAGGAGGATGCTCGACTTGGACCGCCACCTGCCCGCGCCGGGATTCGTCGCCATCTACGGCGATCACGCGATCGTCCCGCGCGTCGCCCGGGACCTGCTCGCGGCGGGCAAGCGCGTCGTCGTCGTCGCGCCGGACGCGTCGAGCGGTGCCCTCCCCGACGGCGTGCACGTCGTCGCTGGGGATCCG
Source organism: Acidimicrobiaceae bacterium (assembly GCA_027335685.1). Classification (GTDB taxonomy): domain Bacteria; phylum Actinomycetota; class Acidimicrobiia; order Acidimicrobiales; family Bog-793; genus JAJZCK01. The sequence goes on along the minus strand of DAHWHN010000117.1, from coordinate 19,043 downwards.
ACGTCGGAGGACGTCCTGCGGCGGTCGGGTCCCGCCGAGGCTGAGCGGGCTCTCGTCGCGACGGCTGACGAGGGCGACGCGCTCGTGACGGCCGTACTGCTCCGCCATCTCGCGCCCGGTCTGCCCGTCACGGCCATCGTCCACTCCGCCCACGTGGCCCGCGCGCTCGGCGACCTCGGTGTCGAGCAGGCCCTCTCGGCCGAGGAGCTGGTCGGCCACCTCGTCGCGAAGAGCCTCGAGGCGCCGCACGCCTCGGCGCTCGTGACGAGCCTGCTCGGGACGGACAGCTTCGTGCTGCGCGAGGTCGAGCCGGACCTGGCCTCGACGGGCAAGAGCCTCGCCGAGCTCCGTGCGGCGTCGGCCGACCTCGTGCTTGGCGTCGTCCACGACGGCGCTGTCGACCGCGGCGTCGACGAGAGCCGGACGATCGCAGCGGGGGACCGGCTGCTCCTGCTGGCTCGCAGCACCGGCGCCCGTGGCCCGGGACCTCGGGCGAGCGGCCCGTGACGAGGGCGGGGACGCGGCGACGCCGGCCGCGCGTGCTGCGCGACCGGCGTCGGCGCCGACCAGGTGCCCGCGCGTCGCCGCCCGGGAGGCTCCGCGGGGGCTCTCCGGTGGCGGTCGAGGCTGCTGGGATCACCCGATCGAGATCAGGCCGGCGAGATCAGGCCGGCGAGGTCACGACCCCGTGTAGCCGCCCGAGGCGAGGCCGATGATCGACGCGTCGTAGGACGCACGGGCGAGGTCGATCTGCGCCGCGAGGAGCCTGTGGCTCGCCGTGACGAAGACGTGGGTGTCACCCGGGAAGTTCGCCGGCATCTGGGCGATGACGGAGGCGTCGACGCCGTCTGCTGCGACCGAGGCGTGCGTCACGTTCGCGACGTAGGCGTCGTAGTGGCTCGCCGCGTCCTTGTAGCCGGGCTGGCCGACGAGCGACGTGACGCTCGCCTCGAGCGTCGCCTCGTTGCCCTGCAGCGTCGCCACCTGCGCTGAGGTCGCGTCGGCCTCGATCACCTCGAGCACCTGCGGCACCATCACCGCGTAGACCCGGTTGTCGACGTACATCGACGTGCTCGCCGTCTTGAGCTCGGCGACGGTCGTCGCCGCGCTCACCTGGCTCTGCAGGGTCGTGATGTTCGTCGTCTCGGTGGCAAGGCGCTCCTCGAGCGTCGCTGCATCGCTCGTCGAGAGCGTCGTCGCACCCTTGACGTCGGCGCTGAGCCGGGCGAGCTCGTTCGCGCGGTCGGTGAGGCGGGCCTCGAGCAGCTTTTGAGCCCGCAGGAAGCCGGGCTTCGTCGTCGTCGAGGTCGCCGGCGTGCCGGGAGCCGACGGGGCCTGCGAGGAGGCGGCTGCGACCCCTCCCGAGAGACCGGCTACGAGCGCACCGCTCGCGACGGCACCGACGAGACCCCTCCGAACCTGCTGTGCGTTCATCGCCTTGCTCCTTTCTCGGGCCCGGCACCCGGGCACAGCAGAAGGGTGCCACCGAGGTGTGTGCACACGAGGAGCAATCCGTAATGGAAGTGTCATGATCGCGCGAGGGGCGGTCCGGCGCGCCTAGGCCGTAGGCGCCGTGAAGGTCAGGCTCGCGAGGACGTCGCCGAGGTACGTCGCGACGACGTCCGGCGGAGCGTTGTCGACCCCGTTCGAGTTCGTGTAGCCGGGGTACGTGACGTCGTCGACGACGACGGTCGCCACGATGCCCTCGAGAAGGCCGTAGGCCGAACCCGTCGCGACGCCGATCGTGAGGGTCGCCGCGCTGCTGCCTGGGGCGAGGGCGAAGTCGGCGATCGAGTCCCCGCTCGGAAGTCCAACGGGGACGCCGGCAGAGCCGAGCAGGCTTGCGTCGTCGGCGCCGCCGTTTGGGTCCGCGCTGCCGCCGAGCGAGGCGCCTGCGGCAACCTCCTGCCACGAGCCCGCGTCGTACTCGTAGGCGAACGACCCGAGGTTGCCCGACGCGTCCTCGACGACGACCAGCACCCGACCGAGCGACGTGGTCGTGGCCGGGGGCACGGTTCCTCCCCCCAACGGCCCCGACGTCTGTGCAGCCGTGGCCGGGAGGCCGATGCCGACCACTGCAGGTGCGATCCAGGCACCACCGGTCAGCGCGGCGCCGGCGACGAGCATGCGGCGTCGCGAGAACCGGCCTGGCCCAGTGCCGGGCTGCCCAGTGCCGGGCTGCCCAGTGCCGCCGCTCACAGATCCAAGGGGTGACATCCGGACTCCTTCGTGGTCGTCGGTGCCGTCGCTCGGCACGGGTCGCTCGGACCGTCCGTCAGCACGTCGGCGGGCCTGGGGAGCGCTCGTCGGGTCAGTAGATGAGGACGTTCGCGGTATTCGAGACGACGATCGCTCCCGAGGCCTCAAGGAGGCTCGCGGAGAACCGGTAGACGCCGACCCGCGTGAACGCCGTGCCGGCGGGTGCGACGTAGCTCGCGCTGGTCAACGGTCCCGACGCGAGGAGCGTCGGCGTCCCGCCCGGGGGGGTCACCGAGAACGTGTACGTCGTGCCCGTGCAGGCCGGCGCCCCTGCGACGCCGACCGTGAGCGTGCCCTCGGTCGCGAACGTGACCGTCGGGCGGTTCACGCCGATCGTGACCGTACAGGTCCCGGGGGCGACGATGCCGAGGACGTAGCTGCGGGTCGTGCTCGTCGGCGGCGACGCCGAGTCGGTCAGCTCGACCTCGACGAGGATCTCTCCCGCCACCGGCGCCAGCGGCGGCGTGCCGGAGAGCTGACCCGAGCCGGCGCCGAGGGAGAGCCACGACGGCGCGCGGACCAGTGCCCACGAGTAGGGGCCGCTTCCGCCACCGCCCACGAGCGGTGGCGGCGCGTAGGCCGCTCCCGCAGTGGCGTCGGGCAGGTCCGACGTGACGACCACGAGCGGCGCCGCCGCCGGCGCGACCGGACTGCCCCCGGTGTCGAAGGCGCCGATGTCGCATGCGCCGCGTGCCACCGCGTTGCGCGGGTCCCCGCGCTGGTCGAGGTTGGCGACCGGAGCGGCCTCGCACGTGGCGGCGCTCGCGGCGCCGATGGCCGGGCTGCCCGCGTCGAGGGCGACGGTGTCGGTCGGCCCGCCGTTGTCTGCGAGGGCCCCGAGCCCCGGGTTCGACACGTCCAGTTGGTCGCCGTCGACCGCGTCGACGAGCGCGCCGCAGTGGCTCGAGCCGACGAGGTTGTGCCCACCGGGGCCGTCGACGATCCCGGCCGGTCCGCTGTTGCAGTCCGCGGTGCTCGCGACGCCGGCGAGGTCGGTGTTGCCGGCGACGACGGTGTTCGACAGCGTCAGGATCGACGCGCCGGTGGCGTCGATGCCGCCCGTGGCTGCGCCCTCGTTGCCGGTGATGGTCGAGTTGAGGATGCCAACCGTCGAGGTCGTGCCCGTCGCTGCGATGGCGAAGACGCCACCGGCTCCGGCACCGTCGAAGTTGCCGTCGACGGTGGAGTTCGCGATCGTGACTGCGAGCGACCCGGTCGCGGCCGTCCCGGCGACGGACTCGATCCCGCCGGCGGCGGTGTTGTCGCTCACGGTCGAGTCGAGCACGGCCAGGGTCGCGGACGTCGCCCCGGTGGTCTCGTTCTCGATCCCCGGGCCGGTGACGCTCCCTGTGACAGTGTCGCCCGTGAGGGTCAGGTTGCCGAAGTTGAGCACCGACGCCTGCTGGCTCAGCCCGCTGGGGACGGGAGCGCTGCCCGAGAGCGTCACGCCGGTGACCTGCACCACCGCGCCGGGGTCGACGACGAGGCCCGGGGTCCCCGCCGACCCGGGTGCCGGCACGCCGAGCGCGACCTCGACGCCTCGCGCGCCCTGGCCCGGCGCGGCTTCGATCGTGACGTCGCCCGAGACCGTCCCGAAGCCCGGGTACGGCGTCGACCCGGTTGGCGCGAGGACGATCGTGTCGCCAGGTCCGGCACAGCCCAGCGCGTCCTCGATCGTCGGGAAGGCGTTCGTCGAGCTGTTGAGGCCACACGAGGCCGTGACCGTGTCGGTCCCGGCCGGGGAGACGAAGTAGGTCGCGGGTGCTGCCGCCGTGGCGGTTGCGGAACCTGCTGCGAGGCTCGCGAGCCCCGCACCTGCGAAGAGGGAAGCTGCCGCGAGAGCGGCCACGGTCGAGCGGCGTCCGCGGAGCCGCGGCGCGTGCTCGGCGGGGCGGCAGCGGTCTGGACCGTGGACGGGGGCAAGCGGGAATTTGGGCACCGAGAGGCGAGCCTGCCAGGGCAGCCATGGACTTGCTATCGGGGAGATCCCCGATCTTCCGCGACTCTCAGCGTGGACCGCCCACCGCTCCCGGTGGTGGAGGCCGGCTCATCGCGCGCCCGACTCCCGCGCGGCTCGAGAGCTCGAGCTTCGCGAGGATGCGGCCGACGTGGGTCTCGACCGTCTTCTCGCTGAGCACGAGGCGCGCGGCGATCGCACGGTTGCCCAGCCCGTCGGCGACGAGCTCGGCGACCTCGCGCTCTCGTGCACTGAGGGACGCGGTCCCGGTCGGCACCTGACCCCGCGGGGTCGTCGTCGTCCGGGCGCGCCGGAGACGCCGCAGGACGAGCGTGGCGCGCTCGGCCGAACAAGCCGCTCCTGCGCGGGCAAGGACGTCACGAGCCGCCCTGCAGGCCGCGATTGCCTCCTGTGTTCCACCGCCCAGGGCGAGCAGCTCCGCGGTGAGCACGGCGGTACGCGCCACCTCGAGCCGGCAGCCGGCCGCCGCGAACGCCGTCCCCGCGTGCCGGGCGGACGCGAGCGCGTCGGCCGTGTCGCCGTCCGCGAGCACACGAGCCCGGGCGCGCGCCGCATAGCCCACCGACGCGGGGATGTCGAGGGCGGCGGCGCGCCCTGCGGCGAGGTGCGCGAGCGCGACCGCCCTCTCGGCGTGCCCGCGGGCGGCCTCGACCTGGACGGCGGCCTCGAGGGCCCGGCAGTGGGCGCCGTCGGTGACGAGATCCGCGCGCTCGATGCCGCCCGCCGCGAGGCTCTCGAGGCAGCCCTGCGCGTCGCCGCCCTCGAGTCGGGCGAGCGCCAACGCCCGGTGGACATTGGCCCTGTGGTAGGCACCACCCGCCCTGAGCTCGAGCGCCTCACGGGCCGCCTGCTCGGCGGCGGGCAAGTCCCCCACGGCACCGTCGACGCCGATCGCGGCCGTGAGTGCCAGGAGGAGCAGGAGCTCGACCCCGGATGCGCGCGCGGCACCTACCGCGGAGGTTGCGAGCGACCCGGCAGCGTCGAGCCGGCCGCACTGGACGAGCACCTTGGCGTGCTCGATCGTGGTCGGGACGAGCCACTGCGACCCGCCCCCGGCGCCGGCGACCATCGCGGCGCGGGCGAGGTGCGCGTCCGACGCGTCGTAGCGCTCGAGGAGCCGCTCGGCCCAGCCGAGGTGGTAGAGCGCGTCGAGCCGTGGCCGTAGCTCGTCGTCGTCGAGAGCGTCGAGCAGACCGGCGGCAAGGGACCGGCACCGCTTGGCGTCGCTGTAGTGCGGCGGGTCCTCGGTGCTCGCATGGGCGAACGCGCCGAGGGCGTGCGCGGTTCCCTCGAGCAGGGAGTCCGTGCCCGCTCGAGTGGTGGCCGCCGCGCGGGCTGCGAGCGCAGCTGCGCCGTCGAGGTCGAGCACGTACAGGGACGACACCGCGAGCTCGAGACAGATCGCCGCCTCGCCCGGCCTGGCCCGCGGAGCGCCGCTCGTCGTCGTCCGTTCCGGCACGGCACGCGCCGGCGCGGGGAGGTCCGCGAGCGCCTCGAGCAGGCGCGCCCGGGCCGCTGCAAAGCGTCCGAGACCGTGCTCGACCCCGGCGCACGTCGCGACGAGGGGAAGGCGGCGCTCGTCCCCGGCCTCGAGAAGCCCGAGCACCGCGACCAGTGCGGAGCGAGCCGCGTCGAGGTCTGCGAGCAGGCAGGCGGCTCGCGCCGTCGCGACGAGCACGGCGATCCGGGTCTCGCGCGTGTCGGCGCGCTCGGGCACGATGGTCGAGGCGACGCGCAGCCACGACGACGCGCTCGCCGGTGCCCGCGCGAGGACCTCCTCGGCCGCGTCGAGCAGGAGGCCGACCGCAGCGAGGTCGCCCATAGCGCACGAGAGCGCGACGTGGTGCGCCTGGCCGGCGATCGGCACGCCGAGCTCGGCGAGGGCTGCCGCCGCGCGGCGGTGCGCACCCGTGCGCCAGCCCGGACCGGCCGAGTCGTAGACGGCTCGGCGGACGATCGGGTGGCGGAAGGCGAACAGCCGGTGACCGGGGGTCGCATGGACGACGCCGGTAGCGACGAGCTCGTCGAGTGCGCGGGCAGTGTCCCCGAGGTCCGGCCCGGCGCAGCGCGCAGCGAGGTCGGGGTCGAACGGCTCGCCGAGCACAGCGCCAGCTCGGGCGAGCAAGCGTGCCGGGGCCGATAGCGCGGCCACCTCGCGGTCGACCGCCGCCGCGATCGGCGCAGGTAGCGTGGCTGTCGCTGCGCCGTCGGGCGCCCCGCTCCGCGCCGGTGCCGCATGCGGCCGTCCCGTTGGACGGGACCTCGTCCGCGAGCGGGCCAGCGCCTCGGCGTAGAAGGGGTTCCCTCCGCTCTCCTCGTAGAGCTTGACGAGCGTCTGCTCGTCGCAGGTGCCACCGAGCAGGTCGGCGATCTCCCGCGGCGCAAGGGGGCCGAGCGTGAGGTCGGCGCGGGGCAGGTCACGTGCCGCCGACGACAAGAGCTCGCGGAGGCCGGGTGCCTGCCCCGGCCTCCAGGCGAGGAGCAGGAGAACCGGTGCGACGGGAGGCCGGCGGAGCAGGAAGGCGACGAGCTCGGCGGACGCGACGTCAGCCCAGTGCAGGTCGTCGAGGACGAACAGGAGCGGACCAGGTCGGGCGAGGCGTTCGAGCACGCCCCGGATGGCGCGGTAGGTCGCGTACCGCTCGTCCAATTGGGCAGCGGCGGAGATCGTTCCCGGTCGAGGGCGACCTCGGTCGCGGGCCTCGGCTAGCGCGGGTAGCAGCCGACGGATCGCGCCGATCCGGTGGCCGCAGACAGCTGCGAGTTCGACCTTCTCTAGGGAACCGAGGTGGTCGTCGAGCGCGTCGACGACGAGGCCGAAGGGCACGTCGCGTTCGAGCTCGGCTCCCCGCCCGACGAGCACGAGGGCGCCCTCCGTCCGCGCGACGTCGCACAGCTCGGCGACCAGGCGCGTCTTGCCAATCCCGGGCTCTCCCGTCACCTGCGCCCAGGACGGGCCCCGCTCGGCGAGGAGGTGCAGCGCGCCAACCAGCTCGGCCAGCTCGTCCCCCCGACCCAACAGGCCGCGTCCCATGTCACCTTAAGTGTGCACGATGCACCATGGCGACGCGCGCTAGGCAGGTGTCGTGCGGATCCTCTTCGACGCCTCGGCGCTCGACCGGCCCGCCGTTGCCGACGACGCGGTCGAGGACGCGCGCCTACCGGAGAGCGCTCCCGTGCACTACCGGCTCGCGCTGCCGTGCGACGCGCTCCGCATCCTCGGCGGGCACGACGCGGTGCTCGCCGGCCGGCTGCGGAGCGACCCGGCGAGCGGCCGGCTCGTCGGCGAAGGGCCTGGCGGCCGGATCGTCGAGGACGCGGAGATCGTCGTGCTCCAGGGTTTCGTGCCGGCCGAGCGCGTCCTGCGAGCACGGCGCGCCGGCCAGGTCGTCGTCTGCGACGTCACGGACACGCCGGAGGTGCCCGAGACCTCGATGTACTACCCGCTCGTCGAGGCGATGCGGCCTGCGGTCCTCGCGATGTACCACGCGGCCGACGCACTCACCGTCAGCTCCGCGTACCTCGAGCGTTACTTCGCAGCCTCGCGCGCCTGCCCGCCGGTGCACCTCGTGCGCAACGCTGTCGCGCTCGAGCGGTGGGGGCCGGGCGAGCCGATCAGGACGAGACCGACGATCGGCTGGTGCGGGACGCTGCTCGAGCGGGCGGACGACCTCGCGGTGCTCCGGCCCTGGCTCGGTGCCTTCGTCGAGCGCCACGACCTGCACGTCGTCCACGTCGGCGACGGCGCGATGGGCGTGCCCGGCTGGGTCCGCACGCCCCCGAGCTTCGCAGAGGCCGCGCACGTGGACCCCGGGCGCGTCGAGCGACGGGCTGTGCGGGCCTTCGCCGACTACCTCGTGACACGTCCGTGGCACGGGATCGACGTCCAGCTCGTCCCGCTGACGGACCACCACTACTCGCGTGGCAAGTCCTGCCTCAAGGGGCTCGAGTCCGCCGCGCAGGGCATCCCGTTCGTCGCGAGCCCGCACGAGGAGTACCGCTGGCTCGGATGTGGGCACCTCGCCGGGAGCGACCTCGCGCACCAGCCGGCTGCCGCGTGGATCGCGGCGCTCGAGCGGACCCTCGATCCGGCCGAGCGGCGCACGATGGTCGAGCGCGCTCGTGCGCGGGTCGCGTCCGAGGACATCTCGGTGCGCTGGCGGGACTGGGAACGGACCTACGCGACGATCCTCAGGGAGCGCCGGGGGGCTCGCTGACCTCGACGTCCCGGTCGCCGATCCGCCGGGTCAGCCGGCCGCGGTGCCGCCGAGCCGCCGAGTCAGCCGGCGGTCGCCTCGTGCCAGGCGAGCAGGCACCAGGCCGCGAGCGTCGCCGCGTCGACGACTGCGGCGGTGCGGACCATCTCGGCGAGCTCGGCGTCGCGGACGAAGCGGTGGACCATGTCGGACTCGGTCGGCTCGCGTCGAGGCTGCCCGGCGACGAGGTCGGTGGCGAGGAAGACGTCGAAGCCCTGCGAGCAGAACCCGTAGGCGCCGTAGAGGTGGCCGAGCCGCACAACGCTGCCCGCGGAGATCCCGGTCTCCTCCGCGAGCTCCGCGCGCGCGAGCGCCTCGGCGTCGCCGCGCGCGTCGCCGCTCCAGGAGCCCTGCGGCAGCTCCCAGGCCCGGCGCCCGATCGCGTACCGGTACTGCTCGACCATCCAGACGCCGCCCGTCTCGCGCGGGATGACGAGCGCGAAGTCGGGCTTGTCGACGACGCCGTAGGGCCCGACGGACCCGTCGTCGCGGGCGACGGTGTCCTCGCGCACGGTCATCCAGGCGTTCTCGTAGACGACACGCGAGGCCCGGCACTCCACCGGCTCACCGTAGGCCGGACGGCCTCCACCGTGCGCGCGCGGGCTGCCGCCGGACCGACCCGGACCGACCCGGACCGGACCGACCCGACCCGGACCGACCCGGTCAGGACAGCACCTTGCGCCGGAAGTTGCGCAGGCCGAGCCCGAGGAACAGGGCCCAGAAGCCGAGCAGGACCGGGTAGACGATGTAGAGGTGCATGTGCCCCGCGTGGGTGAACGCCGCCCGCAGGCCCTCGTTGACGTAGATGAGCGGGTTCACGAGCACGAGGGTCTGGAGCCAGTGGAAGCCGCCGATCTTCACGGGCGCGAGCCGCGTCCACTGGTAGTACGTGCCGCCGAGGAAGGTGATGGGCAAGATCACGAAACCGAACATCAGGCCGATGTTGCGCGGCTCGAACGACGTGCCGAGCAGCAGCCCGAGGGAGGCCATCGTCGCGCACGTGAGCGGGATGAGGGTGAGCGCGAGCAGCCAGTTGACGTCGAGGTGGGCGTCGACGCCGTTCGCGTGGACGACCGCTGCGATCGGGAAGACGATCGCCGCGGCGATGACGCCCTGCACGGCGCCGGAGAGCACCTTCGCGAGCGCGACGAGCGAGACGGGGCACGGCGCCTGGACCCGGTCCTCGATCTCGCGCGTGAAGCCGAACTCGGTCGCGAGCTGCAAGGCGACGGCCTGGATCCCCTGGAACATCATCGAGATACCGACGACACCGGGGACGAGGACCGTCGCGAAGCCGGACTCCGCGACCCGGCCGCCTCCTCCGCCAACGCCCTGGCCGATGGAGGGGAAGACGTAGAGGAAGACGAAGACGAGGAGGAACGGCTGGATGAGGGTGCGGGCGACGAACTCGAGGAGGTTCTTGCGCAGCACGAGCAGGTCGCGCCGCACGAGAGCACCGAGCGCGGCACGGCTCGCGGCGCGGACCGAGCGAGTCGGGTGGGCTTCGATGTGGGGACCGGGTGCGGGAGCGACCGCGGGCGGCTCTGCCGGTGGTGGGGTCATGGTCGTCGCCATCAGTCGCGCAGCTCCCGTCCGGTGAGGCTGATGAACACCGTCTCGAGGCTCGGCTCGGCGACCGAGAGGTCGACGACGGCGGCACCCGCCGCGTCGGCCGCGGCGAGGACCCGGGGAAGGAGCCGGTCCGCCCCCTTCACCTTGAGCTCGATGCCGGTCTCGATCCGCCGCGTGCCCGTCAGGCCCACGATCTCGCCCGCGAGGACGGACTCGAACGCGTCGAGGTCTCCGTGGGCCTGGACGGTGACGAGTGTGTCGGCGTCGAGGCCCTGCTTGAGCGCGGCAGGGGTGTCGAGCGCGAGGACTCGGCCGTGGTCCATGATCGCGACGCGCCCGCACAGCTGGTCGGCCTCTTCCATGTAGTGGGTCGTGAGCAGGATCGTCTGGCCCTCCGCGTTGAGCTCGCGCAGGATCGTCCAGAGCACGAGACGGCTCTGGGGGTCGAGGCCCGCCGTCGGCTCGTCGAGGAACAGCACCGCGGGGCGGTGGAAGATCGCCCGGGCGACCATGAGGCGTTGGGCCATGCCGCCCGACAGGGCGTAGACAGAGCGGTCTGCCCAGCTCGCCAGCTGGAACTGCTCGAGCAGCCGGTCGGCGGTGGCGCGCGCCGCGCGCGTCCCCACGCCAAACAGCAACCCGTGGAAGTACAGGTTCTCCCGGACCGTGAGCGCGCGGTCGAGGGTGTTCTGCTGCGAGACGATGCCCATCAGCTGCTTCGCGAGGCTCGGGTGCGCGACGACGTCGATCCCGCCGACGTACGCGGTGCCCGAGCTCGGCACGACCCGGGTCGTGAGCATCCCGGCCGTCGTCGTCTTGCCCGCGCCGTTCGGACCGAGGAGGCCGAAGATCTCGCCGCTCTCGACGGCGAGGTCGAGGTGGTCGACCGCGGGGGCGTCGTTGCCGGGGTAGGTCTTCGTGAGCCCGACGGTGCGGATCGGCGGGCCGGCGCTCGCCGCCGGCGACGCGGGGTCCGGTTGGGTCATTAGCCAAGCGTACCGGCGATCGCCTCGGGTGCCCGAACCGGGCGGAGCGAACTGGGCGGACCGAGGTGGGCGGAGCGAGACGGGCGGACCGAGACGGGCGGACCGAGGTGGGCCGGCTGCAGCGGGCCCCTGCCCGGTGCAGCGGACTAGCTTCGGGTCGATGGCGCCGTCGACGCAGACCCTGCCCGCCCTCGTCTGGGAGGGAGGGCTCTCCGTGGCCGTGCGCGACGTCCCCGCACCGGAGCCGACCGAGGGGTTCGCGCTCCTCGACGTCGCCTACACGGGCCTGTGCGGGACCGACCTGCACATCTGCGCCGGCGAGCACTCGCGTGCCCAGCCGGGTATCGTCATCGGCCACGAGCTCGTCGGGACCCTCGCCGAGGACGCCGGGGACCTCCGGGCCGGACAGGCGGTGTTCGCGAACCCGATGATGCACTGCGGCACGTGCGACGCGTGCAGCCGGGGCCTCGTCCACGTGTGCGAGCGCCTGCGCTCGGTCGGGATCGACCGCCCCGGGGCGGCATGTGCCCGTGTCCTCGTTCCTGCCGGCGGCCTCTACCCGCTGCCCGCGGGTCTCGCGCTCGTCGAGGCCGCGCTCGTCGAGCCGCTCGCGGTCTGCGTGCGGGCGCTGCGCCGCTCGGGCTGCGCGGCGGGGGAGCGGGTGCACGTCGTCGGCGGCGGGCCGATCGGCTGCCTGCTCGCCCTGCTCGCCCGCGATGCGGTCGCCGCCCCGGGGTCGGGATCGGGATCGGGGGCGGTGACGCTCTCCGAGCCGTCCGCCACGCGGCGCGCGCTCGCCGACGGGCTCGGGATCACGACGGTCGACCCGGAGCGGCCGGCACCGACCGCGGACGTCGTGTTCGACGCGACGGGCGTGCCGACCGTCGCGGCGAGCCTCGGTCGCTGGGCGCGGGCCCAGGCCCGTGTCGTCGTCGTCGGCGCGTACCCGCCCGTGCCGTCGCCCGTCGACCTGCTGCGCGTGATGTTCGCCGAGCTCAGCCTCGTCGGCACGCGCATCTACACCCGGGAGGACATCACCGCCGCGATCGAGCTCGTGGCGTCCGGCCGCCTCGACCTCGGCAGGCTCGTCAGCGAGATCGTGCCCCTGGACGAGGGCGTCCGGGCGATCGAGGCGCTCCGGGCCGGGTCCGCGCTGAAGCTGCTCGTGGCGCCCTGAGCGGGGACCGTTGCTCTTGTCGGGGCCGTCTGTATACTGACACGGACAAAGCAGATAGTGGGTGCTCTCGGTGCGCGTACAGCCACGTCGCGTGGCGGCGCGGCGCGCGCAGTGCCGGCGCAAGGAACGGAGACGACGATGGACGACACGAGCCTCGAGCGCGTGGCCCGGCGCGGCACGGAGACGACACCGGGGTCGCCACGTGCCATCGACCGGCGCCAGATGCTGAAGCGCAGCGCGGTCGCCGGCGCTGCGGTCGTCTGGGCCGTGCCGGCGATCGAGCTGATCACCTCGACGGCGGCTTCTGCCACGTCCCCCTCGACCACGGTCACGAACGGGCCCGATGGCTGCGCGATTGCCGGCGGCCTCGACTACATCGCGTCGGCGCAGATCGTCTACTCGACGGAGCCACCCGGCTCGTCCGGCGCGACGTTCTACGAGCTCGACGTCACGACGACCGTCACCGCTCCCGGTTCGACGAACTTCGACTCCACGTGCACCTGGAGCGAGGTCACGCCGACGAGCGGGCAGAGCGTCACCATCGCCAACCAGGCGTTCTCGCTCAGCTCGTGGCCGAGCCACTGGTCGGCCAGCACGTTCTCGGACTTCCAGAGCCGCCAGGGCCAGGTGCAGGGCTGCTCGAACTACCAGCAGCCGGTCGTCGTCTTCCAGTCCGGGATCGGGCCCGTGGACGTCTTCTCGGACAACGCGAACACCAACGTCACGCTCTACCCGGTCGCCGTCGCGGTCACCGGGCCCGTCGCCGGCGAACCGACAACGACGACGACGCTCGGCGCGCTCGTGCCGAGCACGCTTGGCCTCACGACGGGGACGGGCATCACCGTCACGCTCGACCCGGTCACCCAGACCCTGTCGTTCGCGACAGCCTGAGCGGGTCCGGGCCGCGCGGCGCCTCGCACGCGCCAGCCGCGGCGTCGCGGCAGGCAGGCCGTCGCTCCACCGTTTCCGCACGCGTGCTGGTAGTAAGGTCGAGAAGATGGACGCCGACGCGTACGCGGTCACGGGGGTGCGGTCGTTCCAGGCCGTCCTCGGCACGAGCCGGGACGGCCTGTCCGTCGTCCGGCCGGCCGCGGCGAGTACGGGCGACGACGGAGCAGGCGATGCCGACGCGCCCGGCGGACCGTCGCGCCTCGGGGCCTACGGTCCCGCCTCGCTCGACCGGGCGAGCCCGGTTCCGCTCTACTTCCAGATCGCCCAGGTGGTCGAGGCGGCCATCGGCAGCGGCGCCTACCGCGCCGGCCAGCTCCTCGACACCGAGCTGCAGCTCGCCGAGCGCTTCGGCGTCAGCCGCCCGACGGTCCGCCAGGCGATCCAGCAGCTCGTCCAGCAGGGCCTCGTCGTCCGGCGCCGGGGAGTCGGCTCGCTCGTCGTCACCCAGAGGATCGAGCGCCCCGTCGCGCTGACGAGCCTCTACGACGACCTCGCAGCCTCGGGCTGCGCGCCGACGACGAAGCTGCTCGCGATGCACGAGACCGGTGCGGACGTCGAGGTGGCGACCGCGCTCGGCCTCGAGGTCTGCGACCCGGTGCAGTCGGTCGAGCGGCTCCGGTTCGCGAACGGCGAGCCGCTCGCCGTCATGCGCAACTACCTGCCTGTCGACCTCGTCCCCGCGCAGGTCGTCCGCCGCGAGCTCGCCGTGCGCGGCCTCTACGAGCTGCTGCGCGAGTACGGCATCGTGCTCCACGCCGCGGACCAGGTCATCGGGGCCCGCAAGCCCACCGCGAGCGAGGCCCGCCTGCTCGGCACCTCGCGCTCGGCGACGCTGCTCACCATGGCGCGCACGGCCTTCGACCGGACGGGCCGGGCGGTCGAGCACGGCCGCCACGCCTACCTCGCCGACCAGTACGCCTTCAAGATGCGCCTCGTCGTCTCCTGAGGCGGCAGGGCTCGCCCGGCGCGCAGCTGCGAGATCAGGCCGGGCGCAGCCGCAGCGCGGCGACCGGCTCGTTCGAGATGAGGACGTCGACGCCGAGGCCGTCGAGGCGGCGGACGTCGTCCGGTGCGTCCGCGGTCCACGCGACGACGGCAAGCCCCGCGGCGCGGCAGCGGGCGACGCCGTCGGCGTCGAGGTTGCGGTGGGCGACGTTGAGGGCACCGTGCCCGCTGCGGGCGATGCCCGCGCAGGCATCTGCACTCGGCACCTCGCCGACGAGGTAGCCGGTCGCAAGGGCGCGACCCGACCCGACCTGCCCTGCGGCACCGGCCGTGCCGCCGGCGCGTGCGGCAGTCGGGGCGCCGTCGGCGGTCCGCCGCACGGCGTCGAGAGCAGGCCGGGAGAACGACGACACGACGAGGCGACCAGCCCGGACGAGGTCGGCCTGCTCGTCGAGAAGGGCGCGCGCGAGCGCCACCCCGAGCCGGTCCGCGTCCGCGTCGCTCGCCTCCGGGGCGACCTTCAGCTCGACGTCGACCGTCGCGACGGCACACGCGCCGAGCGCGTCGGCGAGGTCCGGCACGTCGTCGGGGAGCTCGTCACGGCCGAGCGCGTCGATCGGCCCGGCCGCGACGTCCCGGTCGTGGCGGACGACGAAGGCCCCGTCGGCGGTCAACCACGTGTCGAGCTCGATCCCGTCGACGCCCGCGGCGCTCGCGCGCGCGAACGCGGCGAGCGTGTTCTCCGGCTCGGACACGTCCGCGGTGAGCCGCCCGCGATGGGACCACACCGCCATGCGTGCCCCCCGGTGGAAAGGGGCGGGGACCTCGCGCACCGGACCGCTCAGCCGATCGCCGCGACGACCGCGTCGACGACACCGGGAGCGCTCGCGACGAAGGCCGCGCGGCACGCCACGGGCTCGCCCCCGAGCACCGGGTCGACGCGGCTCGCCGACCGGGTCACGCACCCGGCCTCGCGGGCGACGAGCACGCCGGCGGCGACGTCGATCGGGTGCACGTTGCCGAAGACCGCTGCCGCCGCGCGGCCCGCGCCGACGCTCGCGAGCGTGAGGGCCGACGAGCCCATCACGCGCGTCACGCACCCCGTGTCGGCGAGCGCGCCGGCCATGTCGGTCATGCCGTCCCACAGCCGGGTCCCCTCGAGCTCGCTGAGCACGATCGCGCCCGTGAGCGTCGCGGCAGGCGCGCAGCTGACGGCCACGCCGTCGAGGCGCGCGCCGGCACCGCGGACGGCGCTGAAGACCTCCCGGCGGTGGGGGTCGGCGACGACGCCGGCGCGCAGGCCGGAGGAGTCCGCGACCGCGAGGCTGAACGACGACCACGGCAGGCCGTGGACGAAGTTCGTCGTGCCGTCGACCGGGTCGCAGTACCAGACCGGCCCGCCCGCCTCGTGCGCCGCCGAGACGCCGTACTCCTCGCCGACGATGCCGTGGCCCGGGAACCACGCCCCGAGCCGGTCGCGCACGTGCGCCTCGACCGCGAGGTCGACGGCGGTGACCCAGTCCGCGGCGTGGCTCTTGGTCCAGACGTCCGCGCCGGTCGGGCGCTCCCGCCGCATCGTGTCCATCGCGAACTCGGCGAGCTCCAAGCTCGCCTCGAGGCAGCGCTCGACCTCGGCGTCGGCGAGGATCACGACGCGCCGCCCGTCCGGCCGAGGACGCCGAGCAGGTCAGCGAGCCGGTTCGTCACGATCGCGTCGATCCCCCAGTCGCAGCACGCCCGCATGTCGGCCTCCTTGTCGACGGTCCAGGCCGAGACGAGCCGGCCGGCATCGTGGTGGGCACGGACGACGCCCGGGCCCGACAACGCCCAGTAGGGGTTGAAGTACTCCACCTTCAGCTCGGCGAGCAGGGCCGCCGATGGTGGCTCCTGCTCGGGCCAGGTGAGGCCGATGCGCGCGCCGGCGTCGAGGTGGCGGACGCGCCGGAGCGACTCGATCGCGCCGACGAACAGACAGCGCGCACCGGCCGAGCAGCGTGCGACCGCCTCGAGGACGGCGTCGACCGCGGCCGGCTCGGGCAGGTCGACCATGATCGGGACCTCGACCGCCGCGAGCACCGCGTCGAGGTCGGGGATGGCGACCGGCTCGCCGCCCGAGCCGTCTGCGCCGCCCGTGCCGTCTGCGCGCAACGACGCGATCTCCTCCCACGTGAGCTCGGCCACGGCCCGCGGGTCGCCCCAGATCCGCTCGAGCGTCGGGTCGTGGACGACGGCGACGTGGCCGTCGGCCGACAGCCGGCAGTCGATCTCGACCATGTCGGCACCGAGGCGGACGGCCGCGCGGAACGACTCGAGGGTGTTCTCGCAGTGCCCGAGCGGCTCGCCGCGGTGGCCGATCGCGAGCGTCACGGCGCGGCCAGGGCGGTGACAGCTGGCCGGAGCGGCGCGACCTCGTGCACGAGGTGCCCGTCGCGGTAGAGAAGGGCGCGGGCGAGGCTCAGTGCCACCCGCCCGGTCGGCGGGTGCTCGGTGCCGACGTACGCGCGGATCACGGTGGCGTCGTCGCCGTCGAGGCGCAGGAGGAGCTCCTTGAAGTGCCCGTGGGGGACCTCCTTGAGGACCGTCGCGGTCGGGGAGCCGCCCGTGTCGACCCGGACGTCCTCGGGGCGGATGCCGACCGACCACTCGACGCCGCGCTCGATCCCGGGCATCTCCCCGAGCGCTGCGCAGGCCACGGGGACCGGGCTCGTGCCGAGGAGCAGGCCCGCGTCGACGACGCGACCGGCGACGGTGCTCATCGCGCCGATGAAGCCTGCGACGAACGCGGTCTGCGGGAGCCGGTAGAGGCCGTCCGCGTCGTCGTACTGCTCGATCCGGCCGCCGGACATGACGGCGATGCGGTCCGAGATGGTGAGCGCCTCGTCCTGGTCGTGGGTGACGAAGACGGTCGCGATCTGGAGCCGCTGCTGGATCTCCCGGATCTCCTCCCGCACGCCGACGCGCAGCTTCGCGTCGAGGTTCGACAGCGGCTCGTCGAGCAGGAGCAGGTCCGGCTCGAGCACGAGCGCCCGGGCGAGCGCGACGCGCTGCTGCTCGCCGCCGGAGAGCTCCGCGGGGTGGCGGTCCCGCTTCTCCGTGAGGTTGACGAGCGCGAGCATCGCCGCGACGCGCTCCTCGACCACGGCACGCCCGAGCTTGCGCAGTCGCAGGCCGTAGGCGATGTTCTTGAACACGGTCATGTGCGGCCAGAGGGCGTAGTTCTGGAAGACCATCGCGGTCGGCCGGCGCTCGGGAGGCAGCGTCGTCACGTCGACGCCGTTGATCGTGATCGTTCCGGAGTCGGACTGGAGGAACCCGCCGATCATCCGCAGCGTCGTCGTCTTGCCGCAACCCGACGGCCCGAGCAGGCAGACGAGGTCGCCGGGCGCCACGCGCAGCGACAGGTCGTCGACGACGAGGCGATTGCCCAGGGTTTTGTTGAGGTGCTCGATGACGAGGCCGTCCATCGCCGGCTACCGTAGCTCGAAGCCGCGAGCGAGCGCGCCGCCGAGGACGTGCTTGCGCACGAGGAGCATGAGCGCCACGGACGGGATCGACAGCAGCACGGCGAAGACGGCCGCGGCCTGCGGCGGGTAGTCGCTCACGAGCGAGTACATCTGGACCGGCATCGTGACATAGTTGGGAACGCCGACGAGGAAGGTGCCCTGTGCCTCGTCGAAGGACGCGAGGAACGCGAGCACCATCGCGACGAAGATCCCCGGGGCCGCGAGCGGCAAGGTGACGGTGAAGAACACCCGCAGCCGGCCCGCTCCGACGTCGCGCGCCGCGTCTTCGAGGGCGCGCGGGATCGAGGCGAAGGATGCCGCGGGGATCCAGGTCATGAACACGACCGTGCCGAGCAGCTGGATGAGCACGACGCCGAAGAACGTGCCCATCAGGTGGAGCGCGTAGAACAGGCCGGCGATCGTGATGTACAGCCCGATCTTCGGGAACGCGTTGCTCGCGAACAGCACGACGAGCAGCGTCCGGCGCCCCGGCACGGGAAAGCGCGCGAGCGCGTACGCGGCGGGCAGGCAGACGACGGCGGAGACGAGCGTCACGATCGGCGCGAACGTGAAGCTCAGCCCGACGGAGCGGACGAGCTGGGGGTAGTGGAAGATCTCCCGCCACCACGAGAGCGACCAGGACTGCGGCACGAGCGCGGGGTAGTGCCAGACGCCGGCGAAGGCCCAGAGCATGAGCCACAGCAGCGGGCCGAAGATGAACACCGCGAGCACGGCCATGCCGACGCCGACGGCCACCCGGCCGGGGGTGAGCGGCCGCCGGCGCCGCGCCGGTGCCGGGGCGCTGCGCGCGCCCGCAGCCGGAGCCGTTGCGGTCTCGACCGCGGCCCTGACGGCGCTCACGAGGCGCTCGGGCTGGCGCTGTTCGACCGGTACGTCGCCCACAGGTAGGGAACGGCGACGACGATCGCGAGGGCGAAGATCACCATGGCGATCACCTCTGCCTGCTGTGGCTCGTTGAAGGACTGGAAGGTCTGCGCCGCGTCGGGTCCGAGGAGGTTCGGTGCGGTCGGCCCGACGAGGTAGGGGACGGTGAAGCTCCCGAGGATCGAGATGCCGGTGAAGCTCGAGGCGATGATCGTCGGGACGAGGTTCATCGGGAGCAGCACCGTCCAGGTGGCTCGCGCCACCGACGCACCGGCGTCGCGCGCCGCGTCGAAGGCCGAGTCGGGGATCGACCGCAGCCCCGAGCCGATCATGAGCACGGCGAACGGCAGGCTTACCCAGACCTCCGCGAGGACGACGCCGCCGAGGGTGTAGCCGAGGGCGGGGAAGCCCGGCAGGCCGACGGCGTGGGCGAGGGTCTTCACGAGACCGCCGTAGCTCCAGAACTGCAGGATCGCGTACGAGCCGATCACGACGGGGATGAACAGCGGCACGACCGCGAAGGACGTGAGC
>DAHWHN010000096.1 GCA_027335685.1 Acidimicrobiaceae bacterium | reverse complement strand
CGTCTCGACAGGGCCGTCTCGACAGCTGCAACACTGGAGACATGACGCCCAACCGCACGTTCGAGCTCCGCACCTACCGCTCCGCGCCGGGGTGCCTTGCCGCGCTCTGCTCGCGCTTTCGTGAGCACACGATGGCGCTGTTCGCAACCCACGCGATCACCGTCGAGGGGTTCTGGCAGGCCCCGGACCCCGACGACCCCTCGACCGGAACCCTCGTCTACGTGTGCTCGTACCCGAGCCGCGATGCGGCAGCCAGAGCCTGGGAGGCCTTTCGCGACGACCCGGAGTGGCAACGGGTCAAGAGCGAGAGCGAAGTCGGCGGATCACTGACCACGAGCGTCGACTCGCTGTTCATGGAGCCGACCGACTTCTCGCCACAGC
Organism: Acidimicrobiaceae bacterium; assembly: GCA_027335685.1. Taxonomy (GTDB): domain Bacteria; phylum Actinomycetota; class Acidimicrobiia; order Acidimicrobiales; family Bog-793; genus JAJZCK01. Next base: position 26,582 of record DAHWHN010000096.1, on the reverse strand, counting down.
GTTAGCCAGAGGTCCTCATCGTCGCGAGAATCTCGTCGCGCGCTCGTCAGGGAGCGGTCGACGCGGGCGGTCAGCCCGCACCGGGGCTCAACCCGATCGTCTCGCAAGCGCCCTGTAGGGCGCGAGGAAGCTCTCCCGGACCTCGTCGGCTATGCGCCCGCTCCGAGAGACCGTCATTCCCTTGTCCTTGGCCCAACTACGGACCCTCGACGGCTGCGCCAAGTACGACTCGAGAACCTCTGTCGAGAGCGGGCCGCGCCGACCCGTCGATATGCCGTTGCGCCGAGCCCATTCCCGCACAACCTGCGGTCGAGCGTTGTACAGGTCGCGCAATGCCTCGGGGATCCGTCCTCGGTCGGACACCTCGAGGCCGCGCTCACGCGCCCAGGCCCTGATTGCTGCGGTATCGGTTTGCGAAGATTCTTTAACGTCCACGGCTGCATTCTACTGCCAGATGCACCGGTACCGTGCAAAACGTGCATGCAGTTCCACCGCGCGCCCGCCGCGCAGCCTCGATCCACGAGGAATCGGCAGCAAGGGCGGCGTCACACCAGCGATAGCGGCGTCCGCGCACGGACCATGCATTGCCCGAGCGTCACCCGAGAACACCCGCGAGAGCTCGCGAGGGCTCGAGCGCCGACCGACCTGGCGCCAGAGCCGGCATCTGCAATGTCACGATCATTTCCGGGAGCCCAGCCGGCAGGTGCTCGCACAAGGTCGGCGAATGCCCTTGCCGAGAAACCGGATCCCCCGGACGGTGCACACCGCTGTCAATACGTCGCCCGTCCGCCGCTGATGTCGTAGACCGCTCCGGTCGAGAAGCTGCACCTGTCGGATGCGAGCCATGCGACGAGCTCGGCGACCTCGTCGACGCGTCCGATCCGGCGCATCGGGATGAGGCTCGAGATGCGCTCGAGCACCTCCGGCGCAGTCGCCGCGTTCATCGGCGTCGCGATGACGGCCGGGGCGATCGCGTTGACGAGGACCCCACTCGTCGCCAGCTCCTTCGCGAGCGACTTGGTCAAGGCGATGACCGCGGCCTTCGACGCGGAGTACGCAGACAGACTGGGGTTTCCCTCCTTTCCCGCAATGCTCGCGATGTTCACGATCCGACCCCAGCCCTTCGCGCGCATCGACGGCACGACAGCCCGGCACGTGTGGAACGTGCCGTCGACGTTGACCGAGAACGTCCGCGACCATGCCGCGTCGTCCACCTCCCACAAGACGGCGTTCGGCCCCACGATCCCGGCACTGTTGACGAGGACGTCGACAGCTCCGGTCGCCGAGAGCGCGGACTCGACGGCCTGCGCGTCGGACACGTCCACCACGACGTCCGCGCCCGGTGCCACGTCCCAGGTGACGACGTTCACGCCGTCGGCGCCCAGCCGCTCGGCGACCGCCCGGCCGATCCCGCTCGCCCCTCCCGTCACCACCGCCGTCCGAGACATCGCGACCTCCCCTCGACAGATTGCCACCGCGCCGGCTGACGCGCCTGCTCACGCACCTGCCACCACACCTGATGCCGCAGCCGCCGGCACCGTGGCGGCGTCGACGACGGCCGCGCGGGGCATGGCGGCCACGACGGGCGCGCTTGTGCTCCCGTGCGGGCCCGTGCCCGCACGACGCTGCGAGCGTCTAGCCTGCGCCGTGTGGTGCGACGACGGGCTGGCACCTCGTGAGGGCGGTCGTCCTCACGGGTCCTGGCGACTGCGAGGTCCGCGACGTGGACCCACCGCTTCCCGGACCGCTCGATGTCGTCGTCGACGTCGAGCGCGTCGGCGTGTGCGGGACCGACGTGGAGCTCTTCGCGGGCACGATGCCGTACTTCGCGAGCGGCCACACGACCTACCCGCTCCGCCCGGGCCACGAGTGGTGTGGCCGGGTGTCGGCAGTCGGCGAGCAGGTCGACCGCTCCGTGATCGGGGTCCGGGTCACCGGCGACACGATGATCGGGTGCGGGCACTGCGATCGCTGCCGTACGGGCCGACACCACGTATGCGACGCCCGGTCCGAAGTCGGGATCCGCGGCGGGCTCCCCGGGGCGCTCGCGGAGAAGCTGTGCGTCCCCGCCGGCTCCCTGGTCCGCCTTCCGGCCGGCGTCGACGAGGTCGCCGGCGCACTCGCGGAGCCGGCCGGGACCGCCGTGCGGGCGGTCGAGGAAGCCCACATCGGGCCCGGGGCTCGCGTCCTCGTCCTCGGAGCCGGGACGATCGGCCTCCTCGTGACGCTCGTTGCCATCGACCGCGGAGCAGTGGTCGAGGTGGTCGACCACTCGCACGTCGCACTCGATCTCGCCCGATCACTCGGGGCAACGGGTGCCTGGGCGAGCATCGAGCTCTGCTCCGGGCCCTACGACGCAGTCGTCGACGCGTCGACGTCCGCGTCGCTTCCCCGCCTCGCTCTCGACGCGGTCGAGCCGGGCCGGCGCGTCGTGCTCGTCGGCCTCGCGGGTAGCCCGAGCATGCTGGACGCTCGCGAGCTCGTCCTCCGCGACGTCACCGCGGTCGGCGTCCTCGGTGGGTCGTCCGGCATCGCGCGGGCCGTCGAGCTGTTCGCGTCGGGCGGTGTCGATCCGCGCCCGGTGGTGGCAGCGACGGTCGGCCTCGACGCGGTCGGCCGCGTGCTGGCCGGCTGGAGGCCGGCTGGATGCGGCCCGGGACCGAAGATCCACGTCGACCCGCGGTGAGAACACGGTGGACCTCGCTGTGCGGCGCGTTCGTCGTGTACGGACTGCTCGGCCTCGTGGCCAACCTCCAGAACTGGCCAGGCGACCCGGCGCGCATCGCCGCGTGCGCCTGCGGAGGCAACAAGGATCCGGTCCAGACCGTGTGGTTCCTCGCCTGGGCGCCGTACGCGCTCGTACATGGTCTCGACCCGTTCGTCACCCACCTGCTCAACGCCCCCGTCGGCGTCGACCTCGCGCAGAACACCTCGATGCCGCTCCTCGGCTTGCTCAGCGCTCCGCTCACCCTCGCCGTCAACCCCGTCGCGAGCGAGAACCTCCTGCGCTGGTCCGCCTTCCCACTCTCGGCGACGGCGATGTACGCAGTCGGTCGCCAGCTGGTCAGCTGGTGGCCGGCAGCCTTCGTCGCCGGGCTGATCTACGGCTTCTCGCCCTACATGGTCGCCCAGGCGTCCGTCCACCTCGACCTGAGCTTCGTCCCCTTCCCACCGCTCATCTTCTACGCCGCCTACCAGGTCGTCGTCTCGCCGACCACCGATCCCTGGCGCTGGGGAGCCGCCCTCGGGGTCCTCGCCACCGCGCAGTTCTTCGTGAGCACGGAGATCCTCGCCACCACGGTGCTCATGTGCACGATCGGGGCCGGGCTCCTCGTGGCCGCACGGCCCCGGCTCGCGCTCGCCCGGCTCGCACATGCCGCAGTCGGGCTCGCCACGGCCGGCGTCATCGTCACCGCGTCCTGTGCCTGGCCCGTCTACGACATGACCCACGGCCCCCTGCACTTCTCCGGTCCGGTGATGGGCCTACGCGAGCAGTACAACGCCGACCTCCTCGGCCCTTTGCTCCCCACGTCGGCGCAGCTCGTCGCACCCCACCGGCTCGTCGCGATCGGCTCGTCCCTCGTCGCGGGGACGGCGAACGTCGACGAGAACGGCAGCTACCTCGGCGTGCCCCTTCTCGCGTGCCTCGCGTGGATCGCCGTGCGCTGGCGCCGCGACCGCTGGGTGCTGCTCGGCCTCGCGATGGCCGGCGCGTCCTTCGTCCTCTCGCTCGGGCCGCGCCTCGTCGTCGACGGGACGGTTCGACACCTCCCCTTTCCCCTCCCCTTCGTGCTGGTCGAGCACGTCCCGCTGCTCGCCGACCTGCTTCCGGCGCGCCTCGCGCTCTACGTCACGTTCTTCCTCGCCGTCGTGGTCGCGCGCGGCATCGACCACTGGAGTACACACCACGGTCGACGCATCGAGGTGTCGCGAACGGCGCCGCTCGACCCGCAGGGCGACACGCTGCGGGCGCGCTCGCGCGGCACCCGCCGGGTCGTCCACGGGCTCGGCGCCGTCCTGGTCGCGACGAGCGTCCTCGCCCTGCTGCCGCGCTGGCCCTACCGCTCCGTGAGCGCGCGACCCCAACCTGGCGAGCAGCCATCGTCGCTCGCGATCGTCCGACCGGGCACGACCGTGCTCACCTACCCCTACGTGACGCCGTCGACGGATGTCGCGATGCTCTGGCAGGCACTCGATTCGTTCCGGTTCACCCTGCTCGGGAGCTACATGGTCCGACGTGGACCGGGAGGACGGGCGACCCTTCTTCCGAGCGCCCTCGCACCTCACGACGTCGAGGCGATGTTCGCCGACCCGCTCGCCGTCGCCGCCGTGCCGATCCCGAAGATCCCCTACCTCGCACCGACCACCGAGACCGTCGACGCCGCAACCGTCGTGGTCGGCGAGCCGCGAGCCCGCTCGGGCTCGGCACACCCGGCGATCTCCGGCGTCGTCCAGAACGCAGATCCGCGCACGAGGTCCTTCTACGTCGTCGGCCGGGACGGCGACCTCGTGGGCGTCGACGCGCACCGGTGGACTAGGTACCTCTCGGCGGACGACCTCCCCCTCACGAGGTCGCCGGCGCCGTTTCGCTCGGTCACCCGCGGCGAGCGCGTCGCCGTCTTCGGCCGGACAGGCGTGGGCACGCTCGGGGCACGACGGGTCCGCGACCTCCGGATCTTCCTGCGGCGCTACGACGTCGGCGCCGTGCTGGTCGAGCTCGGTCGCCACGACTCCAAGCTCGTCGTGGACTGGCTGACACGAGCGATCGGACGGCCGACACGCGCTGGCCGGGGGGGCGACATCTGGACCGGGGTGCAGCACGACCTCGGCACAGCCGAGCTCGGGCACGGCAAGCGCACAACGAGCCGTGATGCGAGGAGCCGTCATGCGCCGGCCAGGCCGCAGGGACGCCGAGGTCAGCTTGTGGTTAAGCTCCGTCGGAACGGGGGATAGAGATGCGCGAGGAGACGAGCGAGACGACCACCGGCGGCGTGCGGTCACCCGTCGATGCGCGTCCGGTCGATGGCCGTCCGGTCCATTCGTGTCCGGTCGATACATGCCAGAAGGTGCTCGTGCTCTACCTCGCGAACTCCTCCCTCGCGAGCAAGGTCGTCGGGTGGGCTCTCTACGACGGGACCGGCGAGGAGTCGGCGGAGACCGGGGACCACCCCGACGCGCCGTACGCGACGGGGCTCGACGCGTTGAAGGCAGGGTGGCGCCTGTTCCAGGTTTCCCCGCTCGTCCCCGTCGCACCGGGGGCCGAGTACTCGACCTCCTACCAGAAGTTCGAGTTCCTCTTCGAAAAGATCGTGGAGCACGACGGTGTCGACACCACGGACGGCTGAGCGCGGGTCGCGGCTCTCGAGCATCGAGATCGCCGAGTTCGTCGCCCGGGGCTTCCTGCGTTTCGACGGGATCGTCCCCGACGAGCTCAACGAGATCGCCCTCGCCGAGATGCGCGGTGGCACGATCTCATCGGGCGACGCCCCACCCGCCCTGCCGAGAGATCGCTACACACCCGGGACTGCACTGTCGGACTGCTTTGTCGACTCACCCGGCGTCGGTGCCGTACTGGGCCTCGACGCCATCCGCGCGATCCTCGAGAGCCTCGTCGGACCGCGTCCCCGCTACGACCACCATGCCGTGCACGTGCGGCGCGCCGGCGAGCCGTCCCAGCCGCTCCACGCAGACGCGATCATCGACACCCGTGCCGCGTTCGACGTCCAGCTGATGTACTACCCCGAGGCCGTCACGGCCCGCGGTGGCGGGACCCTTCTCGTCCCGGGAAGCCACTTCCGGCAGGTGAACGAGCAGGACATCGCGCGCTACCAGAACCTCGCCGGGCAGGTGCTCCTCGACTGCCCTGCCGGCACGGTCCTCGCGCTGCACCACGGCCTGTGGCACTGTGGCCGCCGCAGCTTCGGCGATGCTCCGCGCTACATGTTCAAGATCCGGGTGAACCCGAGCGTCCCGCAGGTCCGGCTCTGGGACACGACCGACCTCGAGGACCCCGGAGTCGCCGAGGAGGTGCGGACGATCCTCGCCCGCCCGGAGCCCTGGTTCGAGGGGGCGACCGCCCGCCTCGAGCAGGTGCAACGCGCCGCGCTGTTCCGGCGCATGAGCGGCGACTCGTCGTTCCAGCTCGAGTACTGGCTCGGCCGTCTGGAGAACCAGGCGGAGCCCCGCCTGCGCGAGATCCTCCCCTAGGAGACGGGCCCGCGCCGGCCGGAACGGCGGCGCCCGGAGCGGGCGGGCACCTCCGGCCCGACACCTTCAGCCGGCGTGGTCGTGCGACAATGTGATCGGAGCAGACCGACCTGGCGGGCTCGACCGGCGGCCAGTCGGCAGTCGCCGGCGCGTGCCCATCCCTGCCGTGGTCGGCGGTCACGACGACGCAGGAGGGTGAACAGGTGTCTGCAGCGCATCGCCGTGCGAACCGGAGAGGGCGCCTGCTCGCAGCGGTCCTTGCGGCCGTGGTCGCGAGCGGCGCCGCCTACGTCGGCATCCACCTGAGAGCGACCAGCGCCGCGGCGTCGGCGCCGCGCCAGGCGTCGCTCGCCGCCCACGCGCCCACCGCCCGCCGCCGCCGCCAAGCTCCCCGCCCCACGGCGACGACCTCCCTGCGGGTCGTCTCGACGACGCCGGCCGACGGGGCGGGTGGGATCGGCGGGACCGCGCCGATCTCGGTGACGTTCTCCTCGCAGCTCGCGTCGGGCTCGACGCGACCGAGCATCGTCCCGAGCGTGCCGGGCACGTGGCGCACCGTCGGTGGCACGACGATGACGTTCACGCCGCAAGTGCCGTTCATCCCCGAGAGCCAGGTCACCATGACGATCCCGGCCGGTCGGTCGGGGGTCCGCGCGCGCGATGGCGCGACGCTGGCGAAAGCCGTCGTCGTCGACTTCGGCATCGAAGACGGCTCGACGCTGCGCCTCCAGCAACTCCTCTCCCTGCTCGACTACTCGCCGCTCGCGTGGAACGCGGCGGGAAACCCGATCCCGGCCACCGACTCGCTCGGCCAGCTCCGCGCGGCCTACGTTCCCCCGCCCGGCACGTTCTCCTGGCGCCAATCCGGCTGGCCGACCGAGCTCACCAGCTTGTGGACGCCGGGTAAGTACACCACCTTCACGCGCGGCCTCGTCATGTCCTTCCAGGCCGACCACGGCCTCGACGTCACCGGCGTCCCCGACGCCGGCCTCTGGAACGACATGCTCACCTCGCTCGCGGAGGGTGTCGTCAACACCGGCGGCTACAACTTCGCCCTGGCGGACAAGGTCCCGCCGCAGACCCTCACGATCTGGCACGACGGCCACGTCGTGCTGCACACGGCGGCGAACACGGGGATCCCACAGTCCCCGACGCCGTCGGGGACCTTCCCGGTCTACGCCCGCTACCGCTACTACACCATGCACGGGAAGAACCCCGACGGCACGCCGTACTCGGACCCGGTCCAGTACGTCGCGTACTTCTACGACGGCGACGCGGTGCACTACTTCCCGAGGGCCGCCTACGGCATCCCCCAGAGCCTCGGCTGCGTCGAGCTGCCGCTCGCCGAAGCCGCCGTCGCCTGGCCCTACCTTGCCTACGGGACCCTCGTCCGTGTCGTGAACTGACCGGTCGGCTCACCCCTGCCGCGGGAGCTGGGCCAGCATCCCGCCGTCGATGACGAGCGTGGAGCCGTTGACAAAGCGCGCCCGCGGCGATGCGAGCCACGCCACCGCCTCGGCGACGTCCCCCGGCTCGGCGAGCCACCCGAGGTGGTGGCGGTCCTTTACGAGCCCGAGCTCCTGGCTGTCGGCTCCGAGCCCCCTCGCTCCGGTATAGCTCGACGGCGTGTCGACGGCGCCGGGCGCGACGGCGATGACCCGCACGCCCGCCGACGCGAGGTCCACTGCCATCTGGCGTGTCAGTGCCACGATCGCGCCCTTCGACGCCGCGTACGGCGCGCTCTCGGGCAGCGCGGCGAAGGCGTGGACGGACGCCATGTTGACGATGACGGCCCCGTCGCCGGCAGCAACGAGGTGCGGCAGGCAGGCGCGGCTCATCAGGAACACCGACTTGACGTTGACCGCAAGCACGCGATCCCAGAGCTCCTCGCCCACCTGCGCGATGCCGCTCGAGAAGGGGCTGATCCCGGCGATGTTGCAGAGGACGGCGACCTCGCCGAGCCTCGCCGCGGCCTCGACCGCATCCACGCAGTCCTGGTCCTTCGCGACGTCGGCGGCATAGGACGTGGCACCTCCGCCGGCATCGCGGATGGTCGTAGCCGTGCGCTCTGCCGCCTCCCCGGCGCGGTCCACGCACACGACGTGGAGCCCGTCCGCCGCGAGGCGCGCTGCGGTCGCCCGTCCGATCCCCTGACCTGCGCCCGTCACGATCGCCACACGCGTGCTCACCGCTTGCCGCTCCTTCGCGTCGCCAGTAGACCCCGACCGCTCGCCTCGCCGACAGCGTAGGCCAGCATGGGCCACCGGAACCCGGGCGCACCGTCGCGCAGTGCTGCGTCAGGAGCGCTCGGGGGATCCCGTCCGCGTGGATGCGTCGATCGCCCACCGGAGCGCCGCGATCGCCGTCGCGCTGAGGGCCTCTTCGGTGAAACCCGCGCGCGTCGCGCCGGCCGACCTCCCGAGCTGGCAGTCGATGACGTCGGCGACGATCCGCCCGACAGGGGTGTCGCGACGCGCGACGGCGTCGCGCAGCGCGTCGTCGAGGGGCAAGGCAGCGAGGACGTCGTCGAGGGGCATCTCGAGCAGCAGGTCGAACGCGGAGAGCATCCCGGCGGCGAACGCGACGTCGGACTGGTCGGGGCACGAGCGCTGCGCGAGCAGCTCGCACATCCGGGCCCGCGTGAGGGTCGTGATCGCCTCGCCGTCGGTCGTCGAGCCGTGCCGCGTCTCGATGAGGAACGTGATCCAGCTCTGCAGGTGCCGCCAGCCGAGGAGCACGAGCGCCTCGCGGATGCTCCGCACGGGGCGGCGGAAGCCGTTGTCCGCGCCGACGCCGGCGATCTGCAGGAGCTGGTAGGCCATCGCCGGCTCGGAGCGCACCACCTCCTCGAGCTCGGCGGCGCTGCACTGGCGGGAGACGAGCAGGGCAGCCTGGCGGAGCCGGCCGACGCTCGACGCGTCGAGCGTCCGACCGGGCACGACCTGCGGAGCGGAGAGCAGGTCACCCTGGAAGTAGTCGAAGCCGAGCTCGCGACACCCGTCGAACTGCGACGACGTCGCGACGCCCAGCGCGAGAGCGAGCATCCCGTAGGCCTTGACCTCGGCGACGAGACCCGGCAACCGGCCGGGATCGAGCCGTGCATGGGCGATCTTCGCGATGCGGGCGAGCTCGAGGAAGGGCGCGCAGCTCTCGAGGTCCTCGACGCCGTCCAGCGCGATCGTAAAGCCTGCGTCGGCGAGTCGCCTGCAGCCTTCGACGACCTGGAGGTCGACAGAGAGCGACGGCGAGACCTCGAGGACCGTGAGCTCGGGCGGCAGGACCACCGGTACCTCCCCCGCGAGCAGCGCTCTATCGGCGTCGCAGAACACGAGCCGGTCGCCGACGAGCCGGGACACGCCGATGGTCACCGCGTCGAACAGCAACGACGCCGTCGTCGGCTCACTGCCGGCGTGCCGGCGTCGGTGCGGCTCGGCCGACGACCGGTCGCGCAGAAGCTCGTAGCCGACGACCTCGAGCTCGGCGTCGAACACCGGCTGACGCTCGACGGCGACGTCAATGACGGCCACGGCGAAGCTCCTCCTCGACTCGGTGCAGCGCGGCGGCGACGTCGCCGGCGGGCACGGCCGGCGAGAAGAGGTAGCCCTGCCCGACGTCGCAACCGACCGCGCGCACGCAGGCGAGGTGCTCGGCGTTCTCGATCCCCTCGGCGACGACCTTCGCGCCGAGGCCGTGGCCGAGGGAGACCACCCCCTCGAGAAGGACGAGCCGGTCCGGGTCGCCGGGGCAGCCGCGGACGAGCGACTGGTCGATCTTGATGATCTTCGGGTAGATGAGGGACAGGTACGACAGCGACGAGTAGCCGATGCCGAAGTCGTCGATCGCGATCGTGGCACCGAGCTGGACGAGCCGCTGCATCGTCTGGTTGGCGGCCTCGAGGTCGCCGAGCGCCGCCGTCTCGGTGACTTCGAGCACGAGCCGGGACGGGGGCAGGCCGCTGAGCGTCAGCGCCTCCTCGACGGTGCGCACGAGATTGGGATCGTAGAGCTGGCGCGTCGACAAGTTGACCGAGACGTACAGGGACCTGCCGTGCTCGACCGCGGTCCAGCCCATCGCCCGCCGGGTCGCCTCGCGCAGCGCGAACGCTCCGAGCTCGAAGATCAGGTCGCTCTCCTCCGCGATCGCGATGAACACGTCGGGAGGGACGGTCGCGCGCGTCGGGTGCGCCCAGCGCATGAGCGCCTCGAAACCCTCGACTCGCCCCGTGGCGAGCTCGACGAGGGGCTGGAAGTGCATCGACAGCTCGCCGGCGGCGAGCGCGCCGCGCAGCTCCTGGGCGAGCTCGAAGCGCTGCACCGCCCGTTCGTGGACGCCCGGGTCGAACACGACATGACGACCCTTGCCGAGCCTCTTCGCCTCGTACATCGCCGTGTCGGCCCGGGCGAACAGCGACGTCGGGTCCTCGTTGCCCGTCGACCACGGCACGATCCCGAGGCTCGCCTGCTGGATGACCGACGTCCCACCCACCTCGAAGGGATCCTCGAACGAGCTCATGAGCCGCGCCGCGACGTCGTCGACGTCGTGCGGGGACTCGAGGTCCTCGACGAGGAGGAGGAACTCGTCACCACCGAAGCGGCACAGCGTGTCCGAGACCCGCGTCTGGAGGCGCAGGCGGTCGGCGAGAGCGACGAGGAGCTCGTCGCCGACGTGGTGGCCAAGGGTGTCGTTCACGCCCTTGAAGTCGTCGAGGTCGAGCAGGAAGACCGCCCCGCAGCCGCCGCCTGCCCGGGTCGCGCGCGCCAGCGCGTGCCCGAGCCGGTCCTCGAACAGCACGCGATTGGCCAGCCCCGTGAGCGGGTCGTGGAATGCCTGGTAGGTGAGCTGTTCGACCAGGTCGTCCTCCCCCGAGGTGTCGCGCGCCGCGAGCAGCCAGCAGCCGTCGGGCACACCCGGGAGCTCGAAAAAGGTCGCGGCGACGCGTGTCGTGACCGTGCTGCCGTCGTCGCGCCGCCAGCGGACCGGGCGCGCTCCGGAGCCTGCCGGGCTGTCCCCGAGCTGGCGGAGGTCGTCGGGACCGCGTTCCGCCAGCCCGAGAACCTGCCCGCCGCCAGGACCCAGCAGGGTCGCGCGGTCGTGCCCGACGAGAGCGCAGAACGCGTCGTTGACCTCGACCACGAACCCCGACCCGTCGAGGACGAGCAACGGGGTCGGGTTCAGCGCGAACGCCCGCTCGTACAGCTCGCGCCCCGTGACGTGCCATGGCGCCGGTGCGGCCGGGGACCGCCCGGCGACGGCGTCGCCGGCATGCTGGGTGCCAGCGGCCCCGTCGACCGCCACGTATCCGACCTCCCGCGTCCCGTTGCAGCTCGATGTCGCGACAACAAACGGCCCGGGTTGCCCGCGGCTTGAGCCGCGCGCGCTCGGCCTCGGCCGGGCGCGCTCGACCGCTCGCCTACGGCACGCCGTGCGGGCTGTCGCGGCGCGCCGGGGGCTCCGGCCACGTGCCGCCCCAGTGCGCGTCGCGCGCGGCCCGGAAGGCGGCCGGTTGCCTCCTCGTCACGACGCGGCGCTCGAGCACGCCAGCCGAGGTGCACAGCTCGAGGGACACCATGCCTTTGCGGATCCACGGATGCCGCACGATGCGCGACGGGCCACGGTCGAGGTCGAGGTCGAGGTCGAGGTCTCGCGCCGCCGCAACGAAGCTGAACTTCTCGTCCTCGTAGGCGAGGTCGGCCCCCTTTAGCCGCCTGTGCAGCGACGACCGCTCGAGGCGCGCGGCGAAGTGGCACCAGTCCCCGGTGGTGGCGAGCGGGCACGGCTCCGCGTGGGTACAGGGTGCGACGACCGACATCCCGAGCTCGAGGAGCTGCGTGCGAGCCGCGACGACGCGTGCGAAGCCCGCCGGCGTGCCGGCGTCGACGAGCACGACGAGCGGCGCAGCGCGCGCCGCGCTCGCGACGAGACGGCGCCGTCCGGCGTCGTCCAGCTCACCGAGGAGGTAGGACGAGACGACCATGTCCGCTCGAGGCAGGTCCGAGCCCGACCGGCCGAGGTGCCAGGCATGCCAGCTCGCCGCCGCGAGGGCCGGCGAGGCGGACTGCGCAGCGAGCGAGCGGCCGAGCTCGATCGCGAGCTCCTGCTGCTCGAGCAGTGTCACCGTCGACGGCCGGAAGACGTCCGCCGCGGCCCACGACGCCGCACCCGTCCCCGCTCCGACGTCGAGGACGCGGGCAGGTCGCGCCGGGCCGAGGGCGAGGCGCACCTGCCGGAGAGCTGACCAGGTCGCGGCGAACGTCGCCGGCATGCGGACGACGGCGTACGCCGCAACGTCGATCCGGCTCGCGAGCACCGGCTCGCGCGGGGCCGTCGCCGCGCGGTACTCCCGGCCGAGCCGCTCCACCGCAGGTTGCAGAGAACCGGCGGGCCGGCCGGCTGTCACCGCCTCGATCGCGGACCGGAGCCGGCGAGACGCGTCTCGCACGCTCACGTCCACGTCTGGCAGGCGCAACGATTGTGGCTCAGGGATCGGCTCGTCGGTGTCGTCCGTGCGCATCCGACGACGCTACCGGGGCCGGGTCGACCTCGCCGGTATCGGCAGCCCGCTGGTCCCGCTGCACGTCCTCCACCTCCTGCATCACCGCGCTCGAGGCCTCCTCGAGCATCATGAGAGACTGGTCTGCACCAGGTAGCGCTCGAATGAGCTCGTCGAGCTTGCGCTGGGTCGCAGCTTGTTCACGCCCCTGGGTGTGCTGGATCGCAAAGACCATGACGAGCGTTGTCCCCGAGGCGAGAACTTCGAAGGCCGAGACGAAGCCGGACTGCAAGCCCAGCGCGACCCCGACGACGACGAGCACGACGACGATCCCGCTGGCAGCGACCGCGACGAGAGGCAGCGAGCTGTAGTGCTCGACCCGGTAGAGCAAACGGCTCGGGACGCCGAGCTGCGCCGTGCGGTGGACGATACGCCTTCTGCGCGCCGGGACGCCGTCGTCGAGCACGCTCGGTGGGTCCCAGCTCAAGACGGTCGCTCGTCGGCCGTCGTCGTGGCCGTCCCGCCCGGTCCGATCGCCGTCGTCCGGGGCTTGCGACCCGGTCCGCCGGCGCCACCCGAGGAGTTTCGGAAGACCACCGACGTGGCGAGACAGGGGCCACCGACGACCATGGAGATCACGCGAATGTCCGGATATCGAAGGCTGTCCGGATATCGGAGCCTGTCGCGGAGACAGAGATGGCGAGACGCGTCACCGCTGCGACTGCAACGACGAGCAAGCTCGCACCACTACCCATGGCCCCCCGTTTGGCCTGAACCTCGTGGCCTGTGCTCATGGTCTTCGCCCCTCTCCGACTGCTACCTCCGGCTCCTACCCGCCTCGGACCTGCTCGAACCCTGTCGCGCCACACAAGGACCGATGCTGCTCGAGCACACCGGCACCCTCAAACCCGCACCGTCGGCATGCCATCTGGACTCGCACCGGGCCCGAGACGACGACGGCGCGTCCGTGCCACGCCGGGCGGCACGCTTTGGTAGTAACATTGGCGTTGAAGAAGACGTGTGCCGAGCTCCGCCCAGACCCTGCGGTCCGCTCCTGCTGCCAGGCAAGGACGACCCATGGGCGACGAGCAAACTCTCTCCGACGTGCTGCGCGAGTTCGCGAGCACGCTCGTCACGGACTTCCCGGTCCAGGCGATCCTCGACCACCTCGTCCTCGAGATCGCAGGCCTCCTCCCCGTCGACGCGGCCGGGGTGACCCTCATCTCGCCCGGCGAGGCACCCCGATACGTCGCAGCGTCGGACGCGTCGGCGCTGCGCTTCGAGCAGCTGCAGACCGAGCTCGACGACGGGCCGTGCCGTGCGGCCCACGCCAGCTGCGAGCGGGTCTTGGTCGCGGATCTTGCGACCGATGCTCGCTTTCCCCGCTTCGCGAGGCGCGCCCTCGACGGCGGGCTCCGGGCCGTCTTCACCTTCCCGCTGCGCCAGCCCGACCGTTGCCTCGGCGCCCTCGACCTCTACCGGCGAGCGCCCGGCCCCATGGACGACGCTGCGATCGCCGTCGCAGAGACCCTGGCCGACGTCGCAGCTGCCTACCTGCACAACGCCGAGGCCCGAGCTGCCCTCGTCGCCTCCGCTGCCCGCGCCGAGCAGAGCGCGCTCCACGACGCGCTGACCGGACTTGCCAACCGGACGCTACTGCTTGAGCGACTTGACGAGGCGATCGTGCGGTGCCAGCGCTCTCGACGCATCGTCGGAATCCTCTTCGCGGACCTCGACAAGTTCAAAGACGTCAACGACGCCTACGGCCATCACGTCGGCGACGAGCTCCTCGTCGCGGTCGGCGAGCGGCTGACTCGACTGGTGCGGCCCGGAGATACCCTCGCACGCCTTGCGGGCGATGAGTTCATCATGCTCTGTGCAGATGTCGCGGACCCGATCCACGTCGAGCTGTTCGCGACGAAGATCACGGCTGCGCTCGCGGAGCCCTTCGTGCTCGCGAGCGCCGACATCCAGATCAGCGCGAGCGTCGGCGTCGCGTTCGCCGGGCGGGGAGCGGACCGGCCCGAGCAGGTCCTCACCGACGCCGATGCTGCGATGTACCAGGCAAAGCGGGGAGGCGGGGGTCGCGTCGACGTCGCCGACGCGCGCACCCAGCGCGCCGCACGGCACGCGGCCGTGCTACACAGGGACCTGCGCGGCGCCCTCGGGCGCGGCGAGCTCTTCGCCGAGTACCAGCCGATCGTCGCGATCGCAGACGGAGCGGTGACCGGCGTCGAGGCGCTGCTGCGCTGGAGGCACCCGAGCGAGGGCTTGATCTCACCTGCCCTCGCGGTCTCCCTCGCCGAGCAGTCCGGTCTCGGTGTCGAGATCGGGCGCTTCATGCTGGCTCGGGCCTGCACGGAGCTCGAGCAGGTCCTCGATCCGGGCTCCCGCAAGGGCCTGCACATGTCGGTCAACGTCGCGCAGTCCCAGATCGTGTCCGGTGACTTGGCGGGCAGCGTTGCCGAGATCCTCGCCGCGAGCGGCACCGATCCTCGACTGCTCACTGTGGAGGTGACGGAGAGCACCGTCTTTGGAGACGACGAGCGTTGCGACAGCGCTCTCGTGGAGCTGAAGCGCCTCGGGGTCGAGATTGCCCTCGACGACTTCGGCACCGGCTACAGCGGTCTCGGCTACCTGAAGCGCCTGCCCGTGGACGAGGTGAAGATCGATCGGAGCTACGTCGCGGACCTCGGCAGCGGTTCGCGGAGCCATGCAATCGCGAGCTGCGTCGTCGACCTCGCGCACGGCCTCGGTGCGCGCGTCGTCGCGGAGGGCGTGGAGAACCGTGCACAGCTCGAGGAGCTCGCAGCCCTCGGCTGTGACACCTACCAGGGATTCTACTTTTCCCGCGCACGGTCGGCGTCCGACGTCGCACTCCTGCTCGCGCAGCGACCGGACGCCCGGGCGAGCGCATGACGACCGAGGCTCGCGTGGGCGAGCAGGACGGCCGCCTCACGGGCGCGCTCCGCCGCTTCGCTGCAACGCGCGACCCGTCGCTGCGCGACGCGATCGTCGTCAGCCAGCTGCCCGTCGTCCTCGCGCTCGCCCGACGCTTCGCGCGCCGTGGCGAGGCGCTCGAGGACCTCGTCCAGGCCGGCTCGATCGGCCTCATCAATGCCGTCGAGCGGTTCGATCCAGGGCTCGGCTACGCGTTCGGCGCCTACGCGACACCGACAATCGTCGGGGAGATCAAGCGGCACTTCCGGGACAGGGCCTGGTCGGTCCGCGCCCCCCGGCGCGTGCAGGAGCTCTACCTCCGCCTTGGCCCGCTCGTCGAGGACATGACCCAGGAGCTCGGTCGTGCTCCGACGATCGGCGACATCGCGGCCGAGACCGGTGCGACCGCAAGCGATGTCGTCGAAGCGCTCGAAGCCCGCCACTTCTACCAGAGCCAGTCAATCAACGCGCCGCGTGCGAACGGCACGACGCTGGCACGCGAGCTCGGCGGAGAGGACGATGGGTTCGAGCAGGCCGATCGCCGCATGGTCGTCGAGTCGATGCTCGCGCTCCTTCCCGAGCGCGAGCGGGTGATCGTGCACCTGCGCTTCCTCGACGAGCTCACCCAGTCCGAGATCGCAGCGCGCGTCGGGCTCAGCCAGATGCACGTCTCTCGCCTTCTCGCACGTAGCCTCGCCGAGATGCGCTCGGCCTACGACCTGCCCGCCTGATCCCCGGACGCGAGGCGGCCCCGCTCCGTGCAGTACTCTCGAGCTGCTCCGGTGCCGGGCCTTGGTGTGCGGCCCCCGGGAGACTCTCCGAGACCCCGGCAGCGCTGACAGACGCTGGAGCTCGCGCCGACCGGAGGTCCTCAGTGCGACACCTGCATGACGAGCTCGGCAGGGTCGACGTGACGTGCGCGGTCGCCGCTCGCGACCCGACGGCATGCGCGCGGCGGGCGCCAGCCGGCATATCGACACCCGAGATCCGGCTGCCGGTAGCCTTGCAGCGTCGCGGCGCCACCGCTGCGCCCGCGGTGGAGGAGTCGGGCGCGTGGGCACCCTCGGGTGCGCACCGGTGACGGCGGGTCGAGACAGATGGACACGGATCATGACGCTGATCGCGGCACACGAGGGAGCTGAGCTGACAGGATCGGGCCTCTGCGTCGCAGGCGCGGAGCTCCTCGCCGTCGACGGCGTCGCCATCGCACTGTTGACCGGAGATGGCGTGGCTGTCGCGACCTACCGCTCGGACCTTGCGTTCCAGCCGATCGAAGACCTCCAGTTCGTCCTCGGCGTCGGGCCGTCGCTCGACGCCTTTCGCGCCAGGCGTCCGGTCGTCGAAGCAGACCTGTCCGAGGACGCGTCCCTGCGCTGGCCCGGCCTCGCGCACCTCGCCCTCGACGCGGGGGTGCGCTCGATCGCCGCGTTCCCGCTCCGGATCGGCGCGGCGCGCATCGGCGCGCTCACCGTCTACGACAGCCGGCCCCGTGCCCTCGAGGGGGACCGGCTCGACGACGCGCTCGCACTCACGGCGGTCGTTGCCCGGACCCTCGTCGCGTTGCAGGTCGCAGATGCCGACGACGACTTGGTGCCGCGGCTCTCCCGCGGCACGTCGGTCGGCGGGGCCGTCTCGCCCGGGGAGTTCCCGAGCGGTGAGATCGACCACGCCGAGGTGCACCAGGCGTCGGGGATGGTCTCCGTCCAGCTCGGGATCGACGTCGGCGACGCGCTCGCGCGCCTGCGCGCCCGCGCCTTCTTGGACGGCACGACGGTGCGCGCCGTCGCCGCAGACGTCGTCGCTCGCCGGCTCCGGTTCGACCCGTGACGCCGCGCGTCGACGTCGCACGACCTGCACCGCCCTCGCGGCACACAGCGCCTCACCTCACATAGAAAGCCGACCTGCCATGGCAAATCGCGAGACCCTCCTCGCCAGCACCTTCCTGACGCTCGCCGACACCCTCGTCGACGACTTCGACGTCGTCGAGGTGCTCGGCACGCTCTGCGGGCGCTGCGTCGGCCTGCTCGGCGCGTCCGCGAGCGGGATCCTGCTCGCGGACGCCCGGGGCGCGCTCCACGTCATGGCGACCTCGGGCGAGCAGGCGAGCCTGCTCGAGCTGTTCCAGATCCAAAACGAGGAAGGCCCCTGCCTCGACTCGTTCCGTTCCGGTCAAGCGGTCGTGCACGACGACCTCGACGGCACGAGCCCGTGGCCGCGCTTCGCGCCCGCGGCGCGCCGTGCCGGCTTCCACGGCGTCCACGCCTTCCCGATGGTCGTCCGGTCGAACGTCGTCGGGACGCTGAACCTGTTCATGGATGAGCCGCGACCGCTCCTTGCTCCCGACGTCGACGTCGCGCAGGCCCTGGCCCACGCGGCAACGCTCACGGTCCTGCAGAACCGCGCGACCGAGGACTCACACCGCCTGACCACCCAGCTCCAGGAAGCCCTCGACAGCAGGATCACGATCGAGCAGGCCAAGGGCGTCGTCTCCGAGCTCGGCCAGGTGGGGACCGACGAGGCGTTCACCTGGCTCCGGAGCTTCGCCCGGAGCAAGAACCGCAAGCTCACCGACGTGGCGACCGCCGTCGTCGACCGGACGCTCGACGACCGGGAGCGGAGCGAGCTTCTCCGGGCTGGCTCGACCGAGGAGCTCCTCCGGGCCGACGGGGCGCCTGGTCCCGACGCGCCGTAGGGAGCCGCCTCGACGAGTCCGACGCCGGAGCCCTCTCGCCGACGATGCCGTGACCGGCCAGGTGATCGAGCGCCGCCTGTGTCAACGGCACCGACGACGCACAAGGCCCCAGGTCGCTGACCTGGGGCCTTCTGGAGCGGACGACGGGATTCGAACCCGCGACCCTCACCTTGGCAAGGTGATGCTCTACCAGCTGAGCCACGTCCGCGTGCTGCGTCACTGTACCAAGCCTGCAGGCCCGCGCGCGCGGCGCCCGGCGCTCTGCCCCGTTCGGCGCGCCCCGACTACCGCCCGCTGTGGCCGAAGCCCCCCTCACCGCGCTCGCTCGCCGGCAGCTCGGTCGCGATCGTGAACGCCGCCACGGCGAACGGCACGACGAGCAGCTGGGCGATGCGGTCGCCGACCCGGACCTCGTAGGGATCGTCGGGATCGGTGTTCGCGAGGATCACGCGGATCTCGCCGCGGTAGCCCGAGTCCACGAGACCGGGCGCGTTGAGGCAGGTCACCCCGTGCTCGGCGGCGAGCCCGCTGCGCGGCACGACGAGCCCTGCGTAGCCCTCGGGCAGGGCGAGCGCGATCCCCGTCGGCACGACGGCCCGTCCGCCGCGCGGCGCGAGCTGCACGCTCTCCCGGGCCACGAGGTCCGCACCGGCATCCCCGGCGCGCGCGTAGCGAGGCTGCGCAGCGCCAGGATCGAGCACGCGCAGGGGCACGTCGACGCCGGGCGCCCGTCGCGGCTCATCCATGGCGTCCCACGGCCCTGCAAGCTAGCCCGGGGGGTCGGCATGTGGGTCCAGTCCACCGGCGAGCCCGGTTAGCATCGGCCGATGCTCGTCTGGATGGACCTCGAGATGACCGGCCTCGACCCGTCGCGCCACGTCGTCGTCGAGATCGCGACCCTCGTCACGGACGACGACCTGGGACTCGTCGCGGAGGGTCCCGACATCGTCGTCTCGGCCACCGACGACGAGCTCGCCCAGATGGACGACGTCGTCGTGAAGATGCACACCGAGAGCGGCCTGCTCGATGCGATCACGGCGTCGACGACGACGCTCGCCGAGGCAGGCGAGCAGACGCTTCAGTTCATCAAGTCCCACGTCAAAGAGGCGCGCCGGGTCCCGCTGTGCGGCAACTCGATCGGCGTCGACCGCCGCTTCCTGCGCCACCAGCTTCCCGACATCGACGCCTACCTGCACTACCGCTCGATCGACGTGTCGACGGTGAAGGAGCTCTGCAAGCGCTGGCATCCGTCGCTGTACGGCAAGGCGCCGAAGAAGTCGAGCACCCACCGGGCTCTCGACGACATCCGTGAGAGCGTCGCCGAGCTCGCGTACTACCGGGACACCTTCTTCCGCCTGCCGGGACCGGCGCGCGACGATCCCGAGCCCGCCGGCTGAGCCCTCGAGCGAGACGAGGCGGTGACAGCCGGCGTCGCAGCCGGGGACGGGAACCGCCGCCGGCATCGCCTGAGAACTGTGACGAGCCGGTTGGCACGACCTCTCGCAGTTGCGATCGCCGTGACGGCCGCCGCAACCGGTGCGCTGTGCTCCGCGGTCCTCGCGTCGACAACCGCGCCCGCACTCCCCGGTGCGGCCGGTGCGGCCGGTGCGGCCGGTGCGGCCGGCCAGTGGACCACCTACGGCGGGAGCAACGCCCGGCTGTCCGACCAGCCGACGAGCCCGGCCCTGCTCCCCATCCGCGCACGCTGGACCTCGGCCCCGCTCGACGGCACCGTCTACGGCCAGGCTCTCGTCGATGGCGACCGCGTGTACGTCGCCACCGAGCGCGACGAGGTTGACGCCCTCGCCGCGTCTGACGGCCGCGTCGTGTGGCGGACCAGCGTCGGCACGCCCGCCCCGGCGGCGGCGCTGCCCTGCGGCGACATCGGACCGGTGAACGGCGTCACCTCGACGATGGTCCTCGACCCGTCGTCGGGCCGTCTCTTCGTGTCCGCCGAGACCGTTGCGGGCGGAAGCGTCCACCACGTGCTGGTGGCCCTCGACGCCACGACCGGGTCCGTCGTCTGGCGCCGCGACCTCGACCGGCCGGGCTGGGACGCCGCAGCGCAGCTCCAGCGCGCCGCCCTCGCCCTCGACGACGGCGACGTGCTCGCAGGCTTCGGCGGCAACGACGGCGACTGTGGCGACTACCACGGATGGGTCCTCGGCGTCCCGGAGTCGGGCACGGGCCCGACGCGTGCCTACGAGGTTCCGACGGCACGCGAGGGGGCGGTCTGGGCGCCCTCCGGCGTCTCGGTCGCCCGCGACGGCGACGTCTTTGCCGCGACGGGAAACGGGTCGTCGACGACGACGTTCGACCACGGCGACAGCGTCGTCGAGCTGACACCGCGGCTGCGACCGGTCGCGTTCTTCGCACCGTCGAACTGGGCGACGCTCAACGCCACCGACGCGGACCTCGGCTCGACGGCACCGCTGCTGCTTCCCGGCGGACGCGTCCTCGCGGTCGGCAAGGGCGCTGTCGCGTACCTGCTCGACGCCCGGCGCCTCGGCGGCATCGGGCACGAGGTCGCGCAGCTCCCGGCGTGCTTTGCGATCGGTGGCGACGCGTACCTGGCTCCCGACGCGTTCCTGCCCTGCGTCCACGGGACGCTCACGGCCGTGCGCGTCGGCACCCGGTCGCTCGCCACTGCCTGGCGGTCGAGCGACGTCGCCGGATCGTCCCCGACGGTCGCGTCCGGCGTCGTCTGGGTCCTCGGCGACAGCGGCCGACTCGTCGGGCTCTCGCCCCGCACCGGCCGGATCGTCGCCGACGTGTCGTGCGTCGCGTCGCAGAGCTACGCGGCCCCGAGCGCCGGCGACGGCCTGCTCGTCGTCGCGGGTCGCACGAGCGTCGAGGCGCTCGAGGGTCCCGACGGCTTCGTGCCCCCTCGCTGAGCGGCCGGTCGGCTCGTCCGCCTGGACCTTTCCTCGTGCACACAGCGGCTGTAGGGTCGTCGCAGCGCTCCGAGGACGAGCGGGCCGGGTCCACCGGATCCGGCGGTCGGCGCCAGGGGACGGGGGCGATCACCACGGACCACGAGCAGCCAGAGCTGGACACGCCTGGCACAGTCGTGCGCGTGGTGATCGTCGACGACCACGTGAGCTTTGCCGAGGCGCTGCGCGTCGCCCTCGGGTCCGAAGCCGACATCGACGTGGTCGCGACCGCGGCGACGCTACGGTCGGGTGAGCACGCCGTGCACGAGCACCGGCCGGACGTCGCGCTCGTCGACCACCGCGTCGGCGACGAGGACGGCCTCGAGCTCGTCCGAGCCCTCCACGAGAGCAGGCCACGCACCCGGCTCGTCATGCTCACCGCGACGACCGACGACTCGACGATCCTGCGAGCCCTCGAGGCCGGGTGCGTCGGCTACCTCGTGAAGGATGCTCCGCTCGAGGCGGTCGTCGACGCGGTGCGCGCCGCCGCCCGAGGTGACGCCGTCGTCCCGCCGGCTCTGCTCTCGCGGCTGCTCCCGCGCCTTCGCGACCCGCCGCAGCGCCGCTCGGACGTGCTCACCGAGCGCGAGCTCGCGATCCTCGACCTGCTCGACCAGGGACGGTCGAACGCCGCGATCGCCGCCGAGCTCACGATCAGCGTGAACACCGTGCGCAACCACGTCCAGAACGTGCTCACCAAGCTCGGCGCGCACTCCAAGCTCGAGGCGGTCGCGCGGGCCCGTTCATCAGGGTTGCTCGGCCAGCGGCGCTGAGCGCGCGCGGTAGGCCGACCAGATGCCTGCGCAGACGGCCTCGATCGGGTCGGTCTTGTCGAGGAAGCCGACCGCCCCCGCGGCGCTCATCGCGGCGCGTGCCGCAGGGTCGGCCGTGCCCGACATGGCGACGACGGCGACGCGACGCTCCAGGCCACTGACGCGTCGAGCGAGCTCCGGCCCGCCGCCACCGGGCATGCGGACGTCGACGAGCACGACGTCGGCGCCGCCGGCCGCACAGGCGCCGTCGTCGACCCCGATGGCGACGTGCACCTGCATGCCGGGCTCGAGACACAGGGCCGCCGCAAGGGCGGCGGCGAACTCCGCGTCGTCGTCGACGACGAGAACCCTGCACGCCAGCCCGTCGCGCTGAGCCGGGTCCACCAGGAGTCCCTCCTCGCCATCGCACACCGACGGTGCACGAGCCGGGCCGTGCGGACTAAATCATGGAGGCGCACGAGCCGGGCAGACAGTTGCAATCTACCTACGAACGCGCCTAGCGCGATCGCGCTAGGCACTGCCCGGGCGTGTACGATCGTGCCCGACAGGGGCGACGAGCGGGGGGCCGGCGATGCCGCGAGCACCGGATCCGTCGGGGCGAGAGGACGGACTCCTCGGCGCCGCGCGCCCCGAGACGGCTCGCCCCGGTCACCATCACACCGGCACCGACCCCCAACGCGTGCCCGAGCCGACCGCAGACACGCGCTTCGGCGCGCACTACGCGGCCGTCGCCGGGCTGTCGCCCACGGGCCTTACGATCTGGCAGAAGACCGAGTCCGGCGGTGGCCCGGTCCTGCTCGACGCGAACGACTCTGCCTTGCGCATCGCCCGGCTCGACCACGGCTCGATCGGCAAGGACGCAGCCGAGCTCGCCGCGCGTTTTGCCCCGTTCGCCGCGCTCGCCCATCTCGACCCGTCGCGCCCGGCGCTCGAGCACACGGCGTTCGGGTGCGTCGAGAGCCTCGACGCCACCGGTCAGCCGGTCGTCGTCGAGGTGGACACCTTCGTGCTCGACGAGCACAGTGTCGCCGTGATGCTGCGCGACGTCACGGCGCACGCCCGCGCCGAGAGCGAGCGCGAGACGCTCCTCGCGATGCTCGACGACGCGGAGGAGGCCGAGCGGCGGCGCCTGGCCGAAGCACTGCACGACGACACGATCCAGGTCCTCGCGGCTGCGAACATCGAGCTCGGCGCCTTGCGCCGCGGGTCCGTCGACCCGGCGACGGTGCGCGCCCTCGAGCAGGTCGAAGCCCGCGTGCGCCGGGCGAGCCGATCGCTCCGCTCCCTCGTGTTCGAGCTGTACCCGCCCGACCTCGGCTCCGGTGCGCTCGCGTCCGGGGTCCAGATGCTGGCCGACCGCCTCTTCGGGGAGCGCCCGGAGGTGCGCGTCGACGTGGTCGACGACCTCGTGGCACCACCCGATCCGGCGACCTGCGCGTCGGTCTACCGCGTCGCGCAGGAGGCCTTGCGCAACGTCGCGCGCCACGCGCAGGCGAGCGCCGTCGACGTGCGCCTGCGCGCAGACGCCGGCTGGCTCGTGCTCACGGTCCACGACGACGGCATCGGGATCGGCGTCGATCCCGGCGAGGCCGCCCGCCGGCCCGGCCACCTCGGGCTGCGCAGCATGCGCGAGCGGGCGGAGCGCCACGGCGGCACCCTCACGATCGAGCCGGTGCACCCGTCGGGCACCAAGGTCGAGCTCCGCATCCCCGGGCACGCGGCCGCGTCGGAGCCCTAGCCGGCCGCCGGACTCGACGCAGCGGAGAAAAGCCACCGCGCCGCCCTGGCCCTCAGCCCCCGACGCCCACCTGCGGTGACGCCGTGCGCGCCGCCACCCGTGCGGCGGTCGAGACGGCGAGCTCGGCCCGCAGCTCGTCGAGACGGCTCGAGACCCACGCGGCGACCTCGTCTCGGGGCACGACGATCGCGTCGCCACCGGACCGCTCGCGCGCCTCGACCCCGCCTGCGCCGAGCGAGCGCGTCGAGACGGTGAGCCGGAGCGGCATGCCGAGCAGGTCTGCGTCCGCAAACTGCACGCCGGCGCGCTCGCCCCTGTCGTCGAACAGCGGCTCGAGGCCGGCCTCGACGAGCTCGCCGTAGAGCTGCTCGGCGGCGAGGAGACCTTCGTCGCCCAGCGCGCAGAGCTGGACCGGGAAGGGCGCGACGCTCACGGGCCAGCGCAGGCCGGACTCGTCGTGGTGCTCCTCCGCGAGGCACGCCATGAGCCGGCCCACGCCGATGCCGTACGATCCCATGACGATCGGCTTCTGCGTGCCGTCGTCGTCGAGGAACGACGCGCCCATCGCGTCCGCGTAGCGCGTCCCGAGCCTGAAGATGTTGCCGACCTCTACGCCGCGCTCGGTCCGCAGCGTCGCCCCGCAGACCGCGCACGGGTCCCCGTCGCCGGCGGCCGCGATGTCGGCGACGACCGTTGGCTCGACGTCGCGCCCGACGTTGACGTTGCGGAGATGGACGCCTTCCTCGTTCGCCCCCGCCACGAGGTTCGGCGTGGCTGCTGCGCAGTCGTCGACGACGACGACCACGCCGGCCGCCACGCCGAGAGGTGAGGCGTAGCCCGGGACGCAGCCGATCTCGTCGATCTCGTCGTCGGTCATCGGCCGCAGGTCGCTCGCCCCGAGCGCGTTCGCGAGCTTCGTCTCGTTGACGGTCATGTCGCCGCGGACGATCGCGAGGACCGGCGACGGCTCCGGCTGGTCCGGCACGCTCGCCATGACGAGGACGGCCTTGGCTGTCTCGGCCGCGGCGATCCCGAGGGCCGCGGTGAGCCGCTCGATCGTCGAGGCGCCCGGGGTCTCGACGCGCTCGAGCTCGCGGAGCGGCTCCGGCTCCGGCTCCGGCTTGCGGAAGGTCGCGACCTGGCGGTTCTGCGCGTAGCCGCAGCTGTCACAGAGCACGAGCGTGTCCTCGCCGATCGGCGTCAGGTACATGAACTCGTGCGCACCCGAGCCGCCCATCATCCCGACGTCGGCGCCGACGGCGATCGCGGGAAGCCCGCAGCGTGCGAAGATCGCCGTGTACGCCTCGTACTGGCGCGCGTACTGCGCCTCGAGCCCAGCGACGTCCCTGTCGAGGCTGTAGGCGTCTTTCATCGTGAACTCGCGCGCGCGCACGAGGCCGGCCCGGGGCCGTGGGTCGTCACGGAACTTGAGCTGGATCTGGTAGACGAGCCGAGGCAGGTCACGCCAGGAGCGGATCTCTGTCGACGCGAGCGTCGCGACGACCTCCTCGTGGGTCATCGCGAGCGCGTAGTCACGGTCGCGGCGGTCCTTGAAGCGCGCGAGCTCCGGTCCGACCGCCTGCCACCGACCGGTCTGGCGCCAGAGCTCGGCGGGATGCACGACGGGAAGGGACACCTCGACGCCACCCGCCGCGTCCATCTCCTCCCGCAGCACCGACTCGATGCGCCGCAGGACCCGCACCCCGAGGGGAAGGTAGGAGAAGATCCCCTGTCCGAGCTGGCGCACGTAGCCGCCGCGCAGCAAGAGCTGGTGCCCGGCGTTCTCCGCCCCTCCGGGCGCCGTGCGAAGCGTTGCGCCGAAAAGCCGCGACATTCTCATCGGCGAGACGATACCGGGCGCAGAGGCGGGACCATCTCCACCACGCCGGGCACCGGGCAGGGCGGCGCCGACGAAGCGCCAGGCGCGCGTGCCCGGCGGGCCCTCGCGGAGTCGGGGATCCGCCTCGAGGTCGACGACGCAGAGCGCGTCGGGCGCTGGGCCGTCGCCCTCGCCACCCTCGCCCGGTCCCGGGTCGACGGCGAGATCGGGCACGCGAGCGAGCTCGCGTTCGGCGAGCTGGCCGCCACCAAGGCGGCTGCGGTCTCCGCCCTCGCCTTCGCAGGCGTGCGCCCCGGTGGGCCGTCGGTCTTGGCGAGCGCGTCCCACAGCCTCGCCGAGCGCTGGTCGGATCTCGCGGCGCGCCTCCGGGCAGCCGCGACGCGCGTCGAGCCCCCTCGGGCAGGCGCTGACGGCAGCGCTGCGCACGGCGCCGACGGTGGCGCACCCGCTCGGCCGACCGCCACCGGGCAGCCGGGCTCGGTCGATCTCGACGTCCGCCGCGCGCGTGCCGACGCGCCGTCGGCTCCCGGGCCGTACCTCGTCGAGCTCGCCACGGACCACGACCCCGAGGTCCGCCGGGCCGTCGGCGACAACCCGGCGGCGGTGGCGGAGACTCTCACCCTGCTCGCGAGCGACGCCGACCGGGAAGTGCGGATGTCCGTCGGACGGTCGCGTCGCGGATCCGAAGCTGCCCTGCTCGAGCTCGTGCGCACGGGAGACGAGCGCATCCGTCAGGTCGTCGCGGAGGCGGAGCACGCGACGTACGCCGTGCTCGTCCACCTCGTCGACGACCCGGATCCCGCGATCCGCACGCGGGTCGCGCTGAATCCCGGGGTCACGGCAGCTCTGCTCGAGCGCCTCGCCAGCGACACCGACGTCGGCGTGCGGACCGCGAGCGCGGCGCACCCGTCGACACCACCGGGGACCCTCGATCGGCTCGCGCACGACAGCGACGGCATCGTCCGCAGG
>DAHWHN010000090.1 GCA_027335685.1 Acidimicrobiaceae bacterium | reverse complement strand
TCGTTCGGTGAGGCGGCTCGTCGGACACAGGCCACTGACCCCACCTGTCGAGAGACACTCCGGGTCAGACCAGGCCATCCCGGACGAAGGGGTGGTCCAAAGTGGCTGGTCGCACCGTAGACGGTGCGTACCCTACGCCGGCGTGCGCCAAAGCTCTGACGAGAGAGGTGCGCCGTGGGTCGAGCCTGCGGCGGTCCCGTCACCCGGCGGGCGTCACCTCCCTGTGGGGTGGGACTGGACGGCGGGTGGACGAAGGAGGAGCCCTGAGCGCGGACGATCGGTTACCCGATGCACTTCGTACATCGCGCGCTGCTCCGCGACGAGGTGGCCTGACCCGCTGAGCGGGGTGGCACCCGTCTGGTCGGCGCGCACGGACACGTGACGTCTTCGCACCCAGCCGACGGGAGGTCGCCGAGCATGGCCGAGAACGAGCGCGCCGACTCCGGCGCGACCACGACGACAACTGCGCCGTCCGTCGCGGACGCGCCCACCGCGGTGCTGGACCAGGCGCACCTCGGCGACATCGAAGGCGCCTTCGGGACGATCCGCGTCGGCGACGTCGGCGGGCGCAGGTCCTGGGGCGCCCGGCTGCTCACACTCCTCGCCATCGTCGGTCCCGGCCTCATTGTCATGGTGGGTGACAACGACGCGGGGGGCGTCGCGACCTACGCGCAGGCCGGGCAGAACTTCGGTGTCTCGCTGCTGTGGACACTGCCCCTGCTCATCCCCGTCCTCGTCGTCAACCAGGAGATGGTCGTCCGCCTCGGCGCGGTCACCGGTGTCGGCCACGCCAGGCTGATCAACGAGCGCTTCGGAAAGTTCTGGGGCGCGTTCTCGGTCGGGGACCTGTTCTTGTTGAACTTCCTCACGATCGTCACCGAGTTCATCGGTGTGAGCCTCGCGCTCGGCTACTTCGGGGTGAGCAGCTACGTGTCGGTGCCCGTCGCCGCGGTGGGGCTGGTGGCGATGACTGCGAGCGGTAGCTTCCGGCGGTGGGAGCGCTTCATGCTCGTGTTCGTCGTGGCGAACTTCCTCGTCATCCCCCTCGTCGTGCTCAGCCACCCGCACCTCGCGCCGATCGTCCACGGCTTCGTCGTGCCGGGCGTCCAAGGCGGCGTGACGTCGACATCGGTGCTGCTCATCATCGCGATCGTCGGGACGACCGTTGCCCCCTGGCAGCTGTTCTTCCAGCAGTCGAACATCGTCGACAAGCGGATCGTGCCGCGCTGGATCAACTACGAGCGCGTCGACACCGTGCTCGGCTCGCTCGTCACCGTCTTTGCCGCCACGCTCATCATCGCGACGACGGCCTTCGCGTTCGGGCACACGCCCCTCGCAGGCCACTTCGCCAACGCGGGCAGTGTCGCCCGCGGGCTCGAGCGCTACCTCGGCGACAGCGCCGGCACGTTGTTCGCCGTCGTCCTTCTCAACGCGTCGATCATCGGCGCAGCGGCCGTGACGCTCGCGACGTCCTACGCGTTCGGCGACGTGTTCGGGATGAAGCACTCGCTGCACCGGGGTTTCGCGGACGCGAAGCAGTTCTACGCGAGCTTCTCGGCCCTTGTGCTCCTCGCTGCGGCGATCGTGCTCATCCCGCACGCGCCGCTCGGCCTCATCACGACATCGGTCCAGGCGCTTGCCGGGGTGCTTCTGCCGAGCGCCACCGTCTTCCTGCTGCTCCTCTGCAACGACAAGGCCGTCCTCGGCCCGTGGGTGAACAAGCTCTGGCTGAACGTCCTCGCGGGCCTGATCGTCGCCGTTCTCGTGGCGCTCTCGCTCGTGCTCATGGCGACGACGGTCTTCCCGAACGTCAGCGTGGCCCTTCTCGTCGACGGTCTCGGCGCGCTGTTCGCCGTGAGCGTCGCCGCCGCCGCGGTCGTCGTCGCCCGTTACCGCCGGCGCGTCGCAGCCGAGCCCGACGAGCCGGCGCTGCCCCGCGACACCTGGCGCATGCCCCCGCTCGCGCTCCTCGAGCGTCCGCGCTGGTCGCGTGGTCGCACTGCGGCGATGTACGTGCTACGTGCCTACCTGCTCCTCGCCGTCGTGCTGCTGCTGGTCAAGGCGATCGAGCTCGGAGCGGGGCACCACTGAGCGCCGGCCGCGACACGGCGCCGCTGCGCGTCGCCTTCCTCGTCTACCGGGGTAACCCGCACTGTGGGGGCCAGGGTGTCTACACGCGCCACCTGACCCGCGAGCTCGCCGCGCTCGGTCACTCGGTCACCGTCTTCGCGGGGCAGCCGTACCCGGAGCTCGTCGGCGAGGTCGAGCTGGTCAAGGTGCCGAGCCTCGATCTCTACCGGGAGCCGGAGCCCTTCCGCCTGCCGAAGCCTCGCGAGGTCGAGTCGTTCGCCGACCTGCTCGAGGTCGCGACGATGTGCACGGGTGGCTTTCCCGAGCCGCGGACGTTCTCCTTGCGCGCGCGGCAGGTCCTCAGGTCCCGCCTCGGCCAGTACGACGTCGTCCACGACGACCAGAGCCTCGGCCCCGGCCTCGTGCAGATGATGGCCGACGGCTGGGCGGTGACGAGCTCGATCCACCACCCGGTCACGGTCGACAGGGCGCTCGACCTCGAGCACGCGACGAGCCGGACGAGGAAGCTGCAGCTGCGCCGTTGGTACGGGTTCGCGTCGATGCAGGCTCGCGTCGCTCGCCGGCTCCCGCTCCTGCTCACCGTCTCAGAATCGTCGCGCCGAGACATCGTCGAGCACCTGGGCGTCGATCCCGGTCGGGTCGCCGTCGTGCCGATCGGCGTCGATCCGGCGCTCCACCGTCCGCGACCGGGCATCGCGCGCGTCGCCGGCAGGATCATGACGACGGCGAGCGCCGACGTGCCGATGAAGGGGCTCGTCCACCTGCTCGAGGCGCTCGCCAAGGTGCGCACCGACCACCCGGACGCCCACCTCGTCGTCGTCGGCCGGCTCCGCCCGGACAGCCCGGTGGCACCGGTGCTCGACAGGCTCGGCCTGCGCGGCGCGGTGCGCTTCGTCTCGGGCCAGAGCGACGAGCGGATCGTCGACCTCTACGCGGAGGCGTCGGTCGCCGTCGTGCCCTCGCTCTACGAGGGCTTCTCGCTGCCGGCGGTCGAGGCGATGGCGTGCGGTGTGCCGCTTCTCGCGACGACGGGAGGGGCGTTGCCCGAGGTCACAGGGCGGCACGGCGAGACCGTGCTGGCGGTGGCTCCAGGCGACGAGGACGCGCTCGCGGCGGCCCTGCGGTGCCTGCTCGACGACGAGGAGCTGCGCCGGCGCGTCGCGGCGGCAGGGCGCCGTCGCGTCCTCGAGCGCTTCACGTGGGCGGTTGCCGCGTCGGCGACGGCATCGCACTACGCCGAGCTGGCCGATCGGAACCGAGCCGCCGAGGTGCGGCCGCGCACCGCAGTGCGCGGGGCCACCCGTTGCTGACGGTCGACTTCGACCGAGTCCGCCTCGGGAAGCAGGCGGTGCTCCTCGACGTCGGCTGCGGCGCAGGCCGCCACGCCTTCGCCGCCGCACGCCGTGGTGCCGACGTCGTCGCGCTCGACGCGGCGGCGGGCGAGTGCGCGACCGTCGCCGCGACGTTCGCCGCGATGACCGCAGCCGGAGAGATCCCGCCGGGGACGGTCACGGGCGTCATCGGCGGCGACGCGTCGCGGCTGCCGCTTGCAGACCGGTCCGTCGACGTCGTCGTCGCCGCCGAGGTGCTCGAGCACGTCCGTGACGACGCAGCGGTGCTCGCCGAGCTCGCCCGCGTGCTCCGACCGGGCGGGACCCTCGTCGTGACCGTCCCGCGGTGGTGGCCCGAGGTCGTGAACTGGCTGTTGTCGCGCGAGTACCACGAGGTCGAGGGCGGGCACGTCCGCATCTACCGCCGACGCCAGCTCTGCCGGCGCGTCGCCGCAGCGGGACTGGTGCCGCGCGCCCACCACCACGCGCACGCCCTCCACACGCCCTACTGGTGGATGCGCTGCCTGGTCGGGGTGTCGCGAGAGGACCACCCACTTGTCGCCGCGTACCACCGCGTGCTCGTCTGGGACATCGTGCGCGGGCCGCGGGTGACGCGCTGGCTGGACCGGCTGTTGTGCCCACTGCTCGGAAAGAGCCTCGTCGTCTACTTCGAACGCGTCATGCCGCCGGGGACGGGCGCGTAGGCGTGGGCGCGGCACAAGGTCTCCGGGACCTCGTGTACACGCCGTCAGAGCTCGACCAGACCGGCAGGAGCATCGAATCGGTGCAGGCGACGAGTGGCATGATCCCCTGGTTCGCCGGTGGCCACGCGGACCCGTGGAACCACGTCGAGGCGGCCATGGCGCTGACGGCCGCCGGGCGTCGTGACGCCGCCGACGCCGCGTACGGCTGGCTCGCGGCGACCCAGCTCGACGACGGATCGTGGCCCGCGTCCTTCGCGTCCGACGGCACGGTCGAGGACCCGCGCCGCGACACCAACGTGACTGCCTACGTCGCGACCGGGGTCCGCCACCACCACCTTGCGACAGGTGACGACCGCTTCCTCCGCTCGATGTGGCCGACCGTCGACTCGGCTCTGTCGTGGGTGCTGCGCTGGCAGCAGCCCGGCGGGGAGCTCGCGTGGTCGGTCTCGCCCCGAGACGAGCTCGTGCCCGCGACCGATCCGGGTGCCGGCCGCGTTGCGGTCGCGCTGCTCGCCGCCAGCTCGTCGGTGTGCACGAGCCTTCGGGCGGGGATCGCGTGCGCAGCCACCCTCGGCCTGCGCCGCCCGGCGTGGAGGCACGCGCTGGAACGGCTGCGCGATGCGATCGCCACGAGGCCCGACGCCTTCGCGCCGAAGGAGGAGTTCGCGATGGACTGGTACTACCCGGTCCTCGGCGGTGCGCTGGACGGCGCCTCGGCGGCGCGTCGGATCGAGCGCGGCTGGCCCATCTGGGTCGTCGCCGGCAAAGGCGTGCGCTGCCGGTCCGACGGCAACTGGGTGACGACGGCGGAGACGGCCGAGCTCGCCATCGCGTGCGCACGCCTCGGCCGGACCGACGAGGCGGCCCGGCTTCTCGGTGCGACACGTGCGCACCGCTGCGGAGACGGCTCCTACCTGACCGGAGTCGTCCACCCGGGTGGCGACGACTTCCCTCCCGGCGAGAAGAGCACGTACTCCGCCGCGGCTGTCGTCCTGGCTGCGGACATGCTCGCCGGCTCCTACGCCACGACCGGCGCGCTCGGCTGACGCCTTCCAGCTGACCGAGCCGCCCGGACGGGCAGACCGATCCGCAGCAGTCGGCTCGGGTGAGGTCGCGCAGTCTTTCCCGTCCGTTCAGACGGCCGTCGCGCGCCGTTCAGGAGAGCGCGCTTTTCGCTTCTTACACTCGCCACGTCGGTGTCGTCGTCGCTGGTCCGTCCGGCGATGACCTGAGCGGTTCAACGAGGAGATGCAGATCATGGGTGTACGCCGCACTTCCAAGCGACGCGTCGGGCGCGTGTCGAGTCGCGCGCTGCTGTCGGGTCTCGCCGCCGGCGCGATGGTGGCCGGGCTCGGGGGGGCGGCCGCCGCGACGGCACGCTCCGCAGCGCCGATCCCGATCTCGTTCTGGACGGCCATGAGCGGCGCGAACGGCACCTACCTCAACCACCTCGTCGACGAGTTCAACGCGTCGCAGAGCACCTACAAGGTGACGGCGGACTACAAGGGCAACTACTCGACCGTGCTCTCGGACACGATCGCCGCGTTCCGGGCCCACCAGGCTCCCGACATCGCCATGATCTTCGACGCCGGGACGGCGACGATCATGGACTCCGTCGGCGCGTACGTCCCCGTCTACAAGCTGATGGCCGAGGACCATATCCCCTTTGCGACGTCGGACTTCATCGGCGGCGCGGCAAGCTACTACGAGACGGCGCACGACGAGCTCGACTCGATGCCGTTCAACAGCTCGACGCCGGTGCTCTACTACAACAAAAAAGAGCTCGCTGCTGCAGGCGTGAAGCCTCCTGCGACGTGGGGCGAGCTCGCTGCCGACGCAGCCAAGCTCGTCGCGCACGGTCAAAAGTGCGTCCTGTCGAGCTCGGGCGCCTACGTCATGTGGACCGACATGGAAGAGTTCGCCATGTGGAACGGCTACCCACTCGCGACGAAGGACAACGGCTACCTCACGGACCAGGGCGTGAAGCTCGAGATCGACACGCCACCGTTCATCGACCACCTCAAGCTTCTCGGCGAGCTCGCGAAGAAGGGCGAGTACCTCTGGAACGGCGTGGCGACCTCGACCGTGCCGCTGTTCACGAACGGGACATGCGCCCTCTACGAGAACAGCTCCGCCAGTGGTGCGGCGATCGAGAAGGGCATCGGTTCCTCGTCGTTCGGCGTCGCCCCGCTCCCGATCGTGACGGGCGACAAGGCTGCTCCGCAGAACACCGTGGTCGGCGGGGCGTCGCTGTGGGTGATGGCGGGATCGCCGCAGGACACGTACAAAGGTGACGCAGAGTTCCTGCACTTCCTCATGTCCGGTCCGTCGCAGGCCTACTGGGCGTCGCACACCGGCTACGTGGCGGTCACGAAGGCCGGCGTCTACACCTTGCGCGAGGAGAACTTCTACGAGAAGGATCCCGCGGCCCTCGTTCCCGTCCGCGAGCTGACCAACAAGCCGGCGTTGCCCTGGACGCGGGGTGTGCGCCTCGGCTATCTGCCCGAGATCCGTACGGTCGAGGCGAACGCCATCGCGGCGGTCCTCTCCGGCAAGGAGACGTCGGCCCAGGCCCTCGCGACTGCCCAGGCGAGCGGCGACCAGATCCTCGACCAGTTCGCCCAGCAGTACGGCGGCTGACGAGCTCGCCGTGGCCCTTCTCGATGTGGTCGACGCGCCGGGAAGGGCCGCGGCAGCCGGCCGCCAGTCGTCCAGCAGGCGTGCGCGGCGCGCGGACGTGCGAGGATCTGCGGGCGTTTTCCCCCAGCGCGTGCTTCCCTACGCGCTGGTCCTTCCCCAGCTCGTCGTCGTGGGCATCTTCTTCCTCTGGCCGGCGCTGCGCGCGTTCCGCGAGGCCTTCGTCGAGAGCAACGCGTTCGGCATCGGCGAGCGCTTCGCGGGCCTGCAGAACTTCGCTTCCGGCGTTTTCGTGTCGAGCTACGCGCACGCAGCCGAGGTGACGCTCGTCCTCGCCGCCATCACGACCGCGGGCTCGATGGCGCTCGGTCTCCTGCTCGCCGTGCAGGTCGAGCGCGTGGCGAGCGGTCGGAGCATCTATCGGACGCTGTTCCTCTGGACCTATGCGATACCCGGTGCGGTCGCGGGGGCGCTGTGGCTCTTCATCTTCGAGCCCGGTATCGGCCCCGGAGCTCGCCTGCTCGACGCGCTCGGAGCCCACTGGAACGCGGCGTTGAACCCGACGCAGGCGCTGCTGCTCGTCGCCGCGATCGGGATCTGGCAGCAGTCTGGCTTCTGCTTCTTGTTCTTCACCGCCGGTCTCCAGGCGATTCCGCGCGAGTACCACGAGGCCGGAGCGGTGGACGGTGCGAGCCCGACCCGCTCCTTCTGGAGCATCACGATGCCGCTTTTGTCGCCGGTGACCTTCTACCTGCTCGTGATGAACGTGATCTACGCGGTGTTCGGGCTCTTCGGCATCATCGACATCGTGACCCAGGGCGGCCCGGGCTTCGCGACGACCACCCTCGTCTACCGCCTCTACGTCGACGCCTTCCAGAACGCCGACACGACCGTGGCGGGCGCCGAGTCGATCGTGCTGCTCGCGGTCGTCGCCGGCTTCACTGCTCTGCAGTTCCGGGCACTCCGGCGCAGGATCCACTACCGTTGACGCGCTCGACGCGCTCGACGCGCTCGACGCGCTCGACGCGCTCGACGCGCTCGACGCGCTCGACGCGCTCGACGCGCTCGGCGTGGCCCCGGCATGTCCTGCTCGTACTCGGGGCAGCGGTGGCGGCGCTGCCGCTCT
>DAHWHN010000076.1 GCA_027335685.1 Acidimicrobiaceae bacterium | reverse complement strand
CCGGCGCGCGCGCCGCCGGGCACGGCGCGTTCCCCCGAGCGGAGCGTCCGCCGTGGCGGGAAGTTCGCGCTCAGGACCGGTCGAGGACCTTGCCCCACGCGAGGTCGACGCCGGCCACGATCCCGCCCTCGACGATCGCCTCGCTGGCGAAGGCGCTCACCCGCAGCTCGGGAGGAGCGGGCACGAGGCCCGCGAGCGCAGACGCGACCGCGTCGGAAAAGCCCGGCGCGCCGCCGATGCCCCCGCCGAGGATGACGAGCGCAGGGTCCGCGACGAGGGCGACCGAGGCGATCGCTCGGGCGACGAGGAGGGCCTCGCCGGCGACGACGGCGCGCGCCCGCTCGTCGCCCGCGGCCGCAGCTGCGAAGACCCGCTGCGCCGTCAGCCGACCGGTCATGCCGCGGCTGCGCGCGGCGCGCACGACGCCCGCCGCGGACGCGGCCGCCTCGAGCGCGCCGCGCCGGCGGGCGTCGCGCAGGTCGATGCCGTCGTCGGTCGCGATCGGCAGGTAGGCGATCTCGCCGGCCGTGCCGTGCGCTCCGGTGTGGAGCTGCCCGGACAGCACGAGCCCCATCCCGACCCCGGTGCCGACCGACACGAACGCGAAGGTCTCGACGCCTCGTCCCTGGCCGTGGTCCCGCTCGGCGAGCGCGGCGAGGTTCACGTCGTTCTGCACGAGCGTCGCGGCGCCGAAGGACCGGCGCAGGTCCGCGAGCACGCCCGGACGCTCCCAGCCGGGGAGGCCGCGCGCGACCGTGAGGACGTCGTGGACCGGGTCGTGGACCCCGGGGCTCCCGACGATCGTCTGGACGATGGACGACAGCGAGATGCCGGCCCGCTCGACCAGCTCGCCCGCGAGCTCGACGAGCCCGGACATCCGGGCGTGCCCGCTCGCGGCGTGCACGCCACGGTGGCCACGCGCCCGGATCGTGCCGGAGAGGTCGGCGACGCCGCCCCGGACGAACTCGCTGCCGACGTCGAGCGCGAGCACGAACCCCGCGTCGGGCCGCAGCTCGTAGACGAGCGCCGTCGGGCCGCGCCCGCCCGTGCGGCGGCCGACGACCTGGACGAGGCCGTCGCCCTCGAGGTGCACGAGCGCCGCGCCGACGGTCGGCTTCGACAACCCGGACAGCTCGGCGAGCTCGGCACGGGTCAGCCGGCCGTACCGGCGCAGGGCGTTGAGCAGCGCCTGCTCGTTGATCGCCCGGAGAAGTCGTGGCTGGCCGACCCGGCCGGCGCCAGGGGCCGCCTCCAGCTGGTCGGTGTGCTCGGGCCGGCTCGTAACGATGCGTTCACGATAGCCCATTGCCAGGCGCGCTCCAGATAGGTAACTTTCCTATCTGTCTCGGGGGAGGCGGTGCAGGGCACCGCTCGAGACGGCACCATCCGTGACAGTACGAACGGTGACGATAACGGTGGCAATGGGGGGGCAGATGCAGACACAGCCGGGACCGATCCCGGTCGTGCTGGCGATCGACGTCGGAGGGACGAAGTTGGCGGCTGCGGTCTGCGACCTCGAGGGCCGGCAGCTCGTCGACGACCTGCGCGCCACCGCATCGGTGGAGGGTGCCCCGGCGGTGCTCGCGCGGCTCGTCGAGATGGGCCACGCCGCGGTCCGCGGCGCCGGGCCCGAGGCCCAGCTCGTCGCAGTCGGCGTGTCGACGATCGGGATCCCCCTCGACCACGGCGTCGACCTCGCCCCGGCGATCCCCGGGTGGGGATCGGTCGCCCTCGGACGCCGCGTCGAAGAGGCCTTCGGGGTGCCGGCATGGGTCGGCAACGACGTGAAGGCGGCGGCGCTCTTCGAGTCCAGGAGCGGGGCCCTCGTCGGCCAGGACCCCGGCCTCTACCTCAACCTCGGCACGGGTCTCGCGTCCGCGGCCGTCGTCGGCGGCCAGGTGCTCCTCGGGGCGCACGGCGCCGCCGGCGAGATCGGCTACAGCCTCGTCTCGCACGGCGACGTCCACCGCCCGCTCGCGGGCCGCGCGGTGCTCGAGGACGTCGTGAGCGGGATGGGCCTCGCGGCGGTCGCGTCGCGCCGCCTCGGCCGGCCGGTCGACGCGACCGAGGTGTTCGAGTCCGCCGACGGCGACCCCGTTCTCGCGGAGCTCGTCGAGGAGTTCGTCGAGCACCTCGCCGCGCACCTCGTCAACCTCGTCGTCGCGCTCGACCCGGCCCGCGTCGCCGTCGGCGGCGGGCTGACCCGCTCCTGGGCGAGGTTCTCCGGCCCGCTCGAGCGGGCCCTCAAGTCGGGTGTGCCCTACCCGCCCGAGCTCGTGCTCGCGGCGCGCCCGGACGGAGCGGCGCTGCGCGGCGCCGTCGAGATGGCACTCGGGTGCGCACGCCAGGTCCTCGAGAACCCGGCACGCAAGAGCTGCGTGTCGCATGACAACAGGAGGGGCATGTAGATGACACGACGTTGGTTGCCGGCGGCCGTCGCAGTACCCGCGGCGCTGCTCGCCACGGGCCTCACGGCCGGGACACCCGCGTCGGCGGCCCGGGTCCACGAGACGCACCACGCCTCGGGGCCGAGCGGCACGCTGACCATCTCGAACGAGTCCGGATCGCTGTGGACCTGCAACTTCAACCCGTACAACCCGGCGGTGTTCCAGGAGTCGGCCGGCTTTGTCTACGAGCCGCTCGTGTTCGTCGACTCCCTCGACAACGCGAAGACCACGCCGTGGCTCGCGTCGAGCTACGCGTGGAGCGACGCGAACAAGGTGCTGACCTTCACGATGCGCAAGGGCGTGAAGTGGACCAACGGCACGCCGCTCACGGCCGCCGACGTCGCGTTCAGCTTCAACTTGTTGAAGAAGTTCCCGGCCCTCGACATCAACGCCGTCTGGTCGGTGCTCGACAGCGTCGTCCAAAAGGGGAGCGACCAGGTCGTGCTCACCTTCAAGACCGCCGCGGTCCCGTACTTCTACTACGTCGCCGACCAGGTCTCCATCGTGCCCGAGAGCATCTGGTCCAAGATCAAGAACCCGGTCACCTACCCCGACACCTCCCCGGTCGGCTCGGGCCCGTACACGGTGAAGAACTGCACGGGGCAGAACATCACCTACGCCGCGAACACCCACTACTGGCAGCCCGGGCTGCCGAAGATCGCGACGCTCGAGTACCCGGCGTTCACCTCGAACCAGCCGGCCAACACCTACCTCGCCACCGGCCAGGCGCAGTGGGGAGGGCAGTTCATCCCGGGGATCAAGGCCTTCTACCTCTCGAAGTCCCCGAGCAACCACGACTGGTTCCCGCCCGTCGCGAACGTCTCGCTGTTCATCAACCAGAAGGTGGCCCCGCTCAACGACCTCGCGGTCCGCCAGGCCATGGCCTACGCGATCAACCGCAGCCAGGTCGCGTCGATCGGCGAGTACGGCTACGAGCCGGCGGCGAACCAGACCGGGATCGTCACCCCGACGTTCTCCTCGTGGCTCGACAAGCCCGCCGCCGCACAGTACGGCTACGGCTACGACCCGAAGAGGTCGATCTCGATCCTCGAGAAGGACGGCTACAAGCGCGGTCCCGGCGGGGTCTTCCAAAAGGGCGGGAAGTCGCTCTCCTTCACGATCATCAACGTGGGCGGCAACAGCGACTGGGTCGCGGACCTCCAGATCGTCCAGCACGAGCTCGCCGCGGTCGGGATCAAGGTGACCGTCGACAACCTGGCGGGCACCGACTTCGACAACGACTTGTACCGCGGCAGCTTCCAGCTCGCGTTCGACAACGAGACCGGCGGCCCGAGCCCGTACTACGAGCTGCGCCAGCTGCTCTACGGGCCTAACACCGCCCCGATCGGCCAGCTCGCGTCCACGAACTACGAGCGGTACTCGAACCCCGCGACCGATAGCCTCATCAACGCGTATGCCGCGACGACGAGCGTTGCCACCCAGCACCAGATCGTCGACAAGCTGGAGGGCGTCATGCTCGCAGACGTGCCGGTGATCCCGATCACGGAGTCGGTCGACTGGTTCCAGTACAGCACGAGCCAGTTCACCGGCTGGCCGACCCCGACCAACCCCTTCGCTCAGCCGGCGCCGTACAACACGCCGGACAACGAGGTGCTTCTCCTGCACCTGAGCCCGAAGAAGTAGTCGACTCGGTCTCGTGAGCTACGTCGTCCGCCGGCTCGGCTTCTTCGTCGTCACCTTGTGGTCGTGCCTGACGATCAACTTCGTCCTGCCTCGGCTCATGCCCGGCAACCCCGCCATCGCGATGATGGCGAGGTTCCGGGGGCGGGTGAACGGCCAGGTGCTGCACGCTCTCGAGATCGCCTTCGGCGTCAACACCAAGCAAAGCGAGATATCCCAGTACTTCGGGTATCTCGGCGACACCCTCACCGGCCACTTCGGGGTCTCCCTGACCTTCTTCCCGGACACGGTCCTGCAGGTCGTGCGGTCTGCGATCCTGTGGACGCTCGTGCTCGTCGGCGTGACGACGATCATCGGCTTCGTGCTCGGGACCTTGATCGGGATGATCTCGGGGTGGCGGCGGGGCAGCAAGCTCGACAGCATCCTGCCGCCGGTGTTCGTCGTGACGTCCGCGTTCCCCTACTTCTTCGTCGCGCTCTTGCTGCTCCTCGCGTTCTCGATCACCCTCGGCTGGACCCCGCTCGGCTTCGGCTACTCGAACACCGACACGATCGGCTGGACCTGGCACTTCATCGGCGACGTGCTCGACCACGCGATCCTGCCTGCGTGCACGATCCTCATCACCTCGATCGGTGGCTGGATCCTCACGATGCGCAACAACATGATCACGACGCTCGCGGAGGACTACGTCCGCATGGCGCGGGCCAAAGGGCTCTCGCCGGCGCGCATCATGATGGACTACGCCGGCCGCAACGCGATCCTGCCGAACCTGACGGGCTTCGCGATGTCCCTCGGCTTCGTCGTGAGCGGGGCGATCCTCGTCGAGTACGTCTTCTCCTACCCCGGGCTCGGCTACATGCTCCTCGAAGCGGTGCAGAACGAGGACTTCGCGCTCATGCAGACGCTGTTCCTGCTCATCACCGTCGCCGTGCTCGTCGCCGTGCTCGTCGTGGACTTCGTGACGCTCGTGCTCGACCCCCGGACGAGGTCGGAGAGGTGAGGGCGACATGGCCACGGTGACGGTCGGCCCCCCACCGGCGCGCGTCGCGGAGCTGGTCGCGCGGCTCAAGTCCGGCACGGCGGGCAACCTCGGGCGGGCGCTGCTCGGCAACCGCAAGGCGATGGCCGGTTCGGTCCTGCTCGCGTTCTTCGCGTTCTGCGCGCTGTTCCCGCGCGTGCTCGCGGCCGACAACCCGAACGCGGAGATCTACGCCCGCGGCGCCGCGCCGTCGGCCGCGCACCTGCTCGGAACGACCTCCTACGGCCAGGACGTCTTCGCGCAGCTCATCTGGGGGACGCGGCAGTCGCTCGTCATCGCCCTCGTGGTCGGCGGCCTCGCCACGGTGCTGTCCGTCGCGATCGGCGTGACGGCCGCGTACCTCGGCGGGATCGCTGACGACCTGCTCTCGCTGTTCACGGACGTCTTCCTCGTCATCCCCGCGTTCCCGCTGATCGTGGTCATCGCGGCCTACTCGAAGAACGGCGGGGACACGATCCTCATCGCCGTGCTCGTCGCCACGGGCTGGTCCTACGGTGCCCGCCAGCTCCGGTCACAGGCCCTCTCGCTGCGCAGCCGGGACTTCCTCGTCGCGGCGAAGCTGCGCGGCGAGCGGAGGTGGCGCATCATCGTGTTCGAGATCCTGCCGACGATGACGTCCCTCATCGTCGCGAACTTCCTCGGCGCCGCCTTGTACGCCGTGCTGGCTGCGGCGGGCCTGCAGTTCATCGGCCTCGGCAACCCGAGCTCGATGAGCTGGGGGACCATGCTGTACTGGGCCGAGAACAACGAGGCGCTCCAGGCCGGGATGCCGTTGTGGGCGATCATGCCCGGGATCGCGATAGCGATGCTCGGTGGCGCGTTCTCGCTGCTCAACTTCGCGTTCGACGAGATCGGCAACCCGGCGCTGCGGCCGGTACGGAGGGCTCGTGTCCGACGCGATCCTTGAAGTCCGCGAGCTGAGCGTCGAGTACCTGACGCGTGGCGAGCCCGCCCAGGCCGTCGCGGACGTGAGCCTCGAGCTGGCGGCGGGCGAGTTCCTCGGTGTCGTCGGCGAGTCGGGGTGCGGCAAGTCGACCCTGCTCTTCGCGATCGCGCAGCTCCTCAGCCCGCCGGCCGAGATCTCCCGCGGCGAGGTCGTCTTCAAGGGCCAGAACATGGTGCAGATGACCGAGAAGCAGCTGCGGAGCGTGCGCTGGAAGGACTACTCGGTCGTCATGCAGAGCGCGATGAACGCGCTCAACCCGGTCAAGTCGATCGCGGCGCAGTTCGCCGACGCGATGCGCGCGCACGGCACGCGCGCCAAGGCCGACATCACGAAGCGGTCGCGCGAGGTTCTCGAGCTGGTCGGGATCGACCCGGTCCACCTGTCGAGCTTCCCGCACCAGCTCTCCGGCGGCATGCGCCAGAGGGCGATGATCGCGATGGCCCTGCTGTTCTCGCCCGAGCTGATCCTCATGGACGAGCCGACGTCCGCGCTCGACGTCGTCGCCCAGCGCTCGCTCATGGTCCAGATCAAGGAGCTCCAGCGCGAGCTCGGCTTCGCGATCGTCTTCGTGACCCACGACATGTCCCTCGTCAGCCACTTCTCGGATCGTCTCGTCGTGATGTACGCGGGTCAGGTCGCCGAGCTCGGTCCGACTCGCGAGGTCTTCGACGCCCCGATGCACCCCTACACGGTCGGACTGCTCGAGGCCTTCCCCTCCATCTACGGACCGCGGGTCCACCTCGACGGGATACCGGGCAGCCCGCCCGACCTCGCGGCGCTGCCGAGCGGCTGCCGGTTCCACCCGCGCTGCGCGCGCTGCGCGCCCGCGTGCTCGACGACCGTGCCCGAGCTCTACGCGGTCGCCGGTCGCGAGGTCCGCTGCCTGCTCTACTCGGCCGGGCGTAAGGGCGCAGCGGCGGTCCCGGGCGCCGCGGGCGCACGCGAGCGGGCCGTTGACGACGAAACGAGGTCCGATGCCTGAGACGGACCCGCGACCCGGGGCGACCGCGGTGCCCGAGGCCGCGGTACCCGGGACCGGCGCGCCGCTCCAGACGGGAGCGCTGCTCCAGACGGGACCGCTGCTCGAGACGGGACCGTTGCTCGAGACGGGAGCGTTGCTCGAGACGAGAGAGCTGACGAAGCACTTCCGCATCGGCGGGCTGCGCGGCCACAGCCTCCATGCCGTCGACGAGCTCTCGCTGTCGATCGGCGAGCGGGAGATCGTCGCGCTGGTCGGGGAGAGCGGCAGCGGCAAGAGCACCGTCGCGCGCCTGCTCGCGATGGTGTACCGCCCGACGAGCGGCGAGATCGTCTTCCGCGGCCGGCCGCTCGGCGACCTCCGCAGCCGTCGCGACGTCCTCGCCTACCGCAGCCAGGTCCCCATGGTCTTCCAGGACCCGTTCAGCTCGCTCAACCCCTCCCACACGATCGGCCACGTGATGGCGCGAGGCCTGAAGCTGCACCGGAGCGAGCTCGGGCGCAAAGAGCGCGACGCCGAGGCCGA
Source organism: Acidimicrobiaceae bacterium (assembly GCA_027335685.1). GTDB lineage: Bacteria > Actinomycetota > Acidimicrobiia > Acidimicrobiales > Bog-793 > JAJZCK01. Next base: position 32,206 of record DAHWHN010000076.1, on the reverse strand, counting down.
GCGCGTGCTCGAGTCGGTCGGCCTCGTGCCCGCCCGCCAGGTCCTGCGCAAGTACCCCTACGAGATGAGCGGCGGCCAGCGCCAGCGCATCGGCTTCGCGCAGGCGCTGTCGTACCGGCCGAAGCTCATCCTCGCGGACGAGCCCGTGTCGATGCTCGACGTCTCGATCCGCGTCGGGCTGCTGAACGTCATGGCGCGCCTGCGCGACGAGCAGGGCGTCTCGCTCCTCTACATCACGCACGACATCGCGAGCGCCCGGTACGTCTCCGACCGCGTCCTCGTCATGTACGGTGGCCACCTCGTCGAGCAGGGTCCGTCGGAGGAGGTGCTCCACGACCCCGTGCACCCCTACACCAAGCTCCTGCTCTCGGCCGTGCCCGACCCGCGGGCGCGGATCGCCATCTCGTCCGCCGACATCGGCGAGCCGCCGCGCGTCGTCGACCCCGGCGAAGGATGCCGCTTCCGCTGGCGCTGCCCGGTCGCGCAGGAGGTGTGCTCACGCGTGACGCCGGTGCTCGTCGAGTGCGCGCCCGGACGGGGCGCAGCCTGCCATGTCGCCGCGCCCGCCGGATCGGGATCGATCCGGCGCGCCGGCCGCGCCGAGGCGGCGCCGCTCGGTCCGGTCGCGGGCGCGTGAGGGGCGGGCGCGTGCACGACACGCAGATCGGGCCCGAGCGGGTCGCGGCCGACCTCGGCCTCGACGCCAGCTACGGCTCGTGGCTCGCCGAGCTCGACTGCCTCGGCGGACCCGAGCCGGGCACGGTGCTCCCTGCGCCGCGGGAGGCCGCGGCGACCCTGCGCGAGCTCGGCTGCCCGCCCGAGGCGATCGCCGACGCGGTCGGGACCCTCCCGGACCCGCGCACGGACCCGGCGCGCTGGTGGCTGCTCGAGCGCTGCCGGACCCGCCTCGTCCGCACGCTCGGCGACCCTGACGCCGCGCGCGGCACGTGGCCGAAGCTGCCGAGCCGGCTCGGTCCTGCCGGGGGGGCGTTCTACCTCCACCTCGTCCTCGCGACGATGCCGGCGACACGCGCCTACCACGCGAGCCGCCACGTGCCCGAGCAGGTCTCGTGGGCCACCTTGGCCGACCTCGGCCGCCACGTCGCGATCGAGCGGGCGACGACCGGGGCGACCGGCGTCGACGAGCCGTGGTGGTTGACACTGCACCTGCGTGGCATCCTCTACGAGATCGGCCGCCTGCAGTACGCCGTGTTCCGGCTAGGGCGCGGACCCGAGCACCCGAGCCCCTGGTACGACGACGGGGAGGCGGCGCTGCTCGGTCCAGGCTTTCGCACCGGAGACGACGCGCTCGGGGTCCACATCCCCGGCGGGACGCCGCTCACGCCCGAGAGCTGCGCCGCGTCCTACGCCGAGGCTCGCCGCATCCTCGACGAATGCTTCCCGAGCGCGACGCGTCGAGTCGCGACGTGCTCGAGCTGGCTGCTCGACGACCAGCTCGAGGAGTACCTTGCCCCGGGCTCGAACATCCTCGAGTTCCAGCGCCGCTTCACGCTCGTCCCCGGTGCGGGCGACGGCGACCGGGGCGTGCTGACCTTCGTGTTCCGCACGGTCGACACACCTCTCGACGAGCTCCCGCACGAGACGCGCCTACAGCGGGCGGTGGTCGCCCACCTCCGCAGCGGCCGGCACTTCCGCTGGCGCACCGGGTGGATGGACCTGCCGCGTGGATGAGCCGACGTCGGGTGGCGACCCGAGAGAGGATGACGTGGACGTGGACGCCTGCGATGCCGACCTGGGCACCGCCGTCGACGGGGCCGCGGACGGGGCCGTTGACGGGGCCGCCAACGACGCCGTGGACCTGATCGCATTCGGCCAGCTCTTCCTCGAGCTGGTCTTCGGCCACGTCCCACGGCTCCCCGGTCCCGGCGAGGAGATCTTCACCGACGAGTTCGCCATCTCCTGCGGGGGCTCGGTGACGATCGCGACCGCGGCGCGCGCAGCGGGCGCCCGGGCGGGGATCAGCTCGCTGCTCGGCGACGACCTCGGCTCTCGCGTCGCGGAGCAGCACTGCATCGCGCGCGGCATCGACCTGCGCGCGTCGCGCCGTGTGACGGGCAGCACGGCCGGTATCACCGTCGTGCTCAACTTCTCCGGCGAGCGCTCCTTCGTCTCCCACGTCCCGTCCCGTCCGGGGGGCGAGCCTCCCGAGCTCGACCGCTGGCACCGCGTGCTCGACGAGCACCGCCCGTCGTGGTGCTACGTCCACGCGGGCCCCGGGGTCGCGGACCTCCTGCGCCACGCGCACGACGTCGGGACGCGCGTCGCCCTCGACCTGTCGTTCGGCAGCATCGAGAAGGACAGGGAAGCGGTGGTCGACTGCGCGGGCCTCGCCGACGTCTTCCTGCCGAACGAGGCCGAGCTCGCGCGCCTGACCGGCGCACGAGATGTCGACGCGAGCCTCGAGATCGCGTCGGCCTGGTGCCGCACGCTCGTCGTCACACGCGGACCGGCCGGGGCCTCGCTCGTGCGCGACGGCCACGCGCAGCTCGTGGCCGAGGGCGTCCACGAGGTCGAGGTGCGCGACCGCACGGGCGCCGGCGACTCCTTCGCCGGCGCCCTGGTCGGTGCCCTCGTTGCGGGATCGACGTTGCTCGACGCCGTCGCGGCGGGCAACGCCGCGGGGTCCGACGCAGTGGGCCGGCTCGGCGCGGTCGGCGAGGTCGAGGTCGAGGGGTTGTCCCGCTCGCCGGGCGCGCTGTCCGGACTCGTGGCGACTGTTCTCGGCGGCGCCGGGCCCGCTCGCGCGAGCAGTCGCGGCGCGCCACTCGAAGGACCCTACGACGTAAAGGAGAACCTGCGATGAAGCTGGCGATACTCGGTGGCGGTGGCGTGCGGATGCCTGCGTTCGTCCGCGCCGTGCTGTCCGGTCACGCGTCGGCGTTCGAGGAGATCGCACTGTTCGAGCCGGACCCCTACCGGCGCGAGACCATCGGCCGCCTCGCCGTGGAGCTCGCCGGCGTCCTCGGCCACCCCGGTGTCGTCAGCGTCACGCCCGACGTCGAGGAGGCCTTCACGGGGGCGGACTTCGTGTTCTCCGCGATCCGGGTCGGCGGGGACCGCGGGCGCGTCGTCGACGAGCAGGTTGCACTCTCACGCGGCGTCGTCGGACAGGAGACGACGGGTCCCGGGGGGTGCGCGATGGCCCTGCGGACGATCCCGGTCGTGCTCGACTACGCCGCGACGCTCGCCCGGGTGTCACCCCACGCCGTGCTGATCAACTTCACGAACCCCGCCGGGATCATCACCCAGGCGCTCGCGTCGCACGCGACGGTCCGCTCTGTCGGCGTCTGCGACACGCCGAGCGGGACGGTGGAGCGCCTCGCCCGTTTCCTCGGCGCGCAGGAGGACGACTGGTCCTACTCCTACGGGGGACTCAACCACCTCGGCTGGATCACGTCGTTCACCGTCGGGGGCGAGGAGAGGATCGCTGAGCTGCTCGCGAACTACGAGCGGCTCGTCGGCTTCGACCACCGGTTCGCGGCGTTCGACCCAGCCCTCGTCCGCCGCGTCGGGGCGATCCCGACCGAGTACGTGTACTACTACTACGACCCGACCCGCTACGTCGAGGGTGTCGCCCGCGCCGGCACCAGCCGCGGGCAGGACGTCGAGCGCCTCAACACCGAGCTGCTGGCCGGGATCGCGAAGGCCTTCGACACCGGGGACGTCAACGACGCGTGGGCGACCTACGAGCTCCTCCTCGGTGTCCGGCGGGACACCTACATGAAGACCGACGTCGACGGCGACAGCGGCCAGACGAGCGCGCGCGAGGCGCGCGCGAGCAGGGGACCTGCACGCCTCGAGCACGCCCGACTGGGTGGTTACGAGGGGATCGCGCTCCAGGTCATCGACGGCCTCGCGTCGGGTCGTGCCGGTGAGGTGATCGTCAACACGCGCAACGGGTCGAGCCTCGGCTTCCTCGAGCCCGACGACGTCGTCGAGGTGCCGGCCCTCGTCCACGCCGGGGGTATCGCGCCGCTCGCGACCGACGGGCTCTCGCGCTCGGCGCGCGCTCTCGTCTCGCAGGTGAAGGAGTACGAGCGGGCGACAGTCGAGGCTGCGGTCACGGGCGACGCCGAGCTCGCTGCGCTCGCGCTCGCGCTCCACCCCCTCGTGCCCGGCGTGAGCGTCGCACGAGAGATGATGGCCGACTACCGCGAGCAGCACGGTCCCCACCTCGCCTACCTCCGGTGAGCCCGGCCAACCCGACCTATCGCGTCGGCCCCGCCGGCGCGCAGGAGGAGCGCGTCGGCCCCGCCGGCGCGCAGGAGCACAGCGCCGATCTCGGCCGGCGGACGCTCACGTGGAGCCTCGACTTCCTCGACCGCGCGCGCCACCTGGTCTGGAACCCGAGCTGCTACGACGGCGCTGTGCCGGCACGCACGGTGCACCTCGTGCCCGACTCCGCGTGGATCGCCTACGGCCTGCTCGCCCGCCGGTCACCGGGCGACCTCGACGAGGCGTGCGCGATCCTCAGGGCGCTCCTCGAGCTCCAGTACGACGCGCCGGGCGAGCCCTTCGACGGCACGTTCGCGGCCTTCGCGGAGTCGCCGCGCCCGCCGGACGGGGACGCCGTCGTCTGGCGGGACTACGACCCCAACTGGCGCCAGTTCCTCGGCACGACCTTCGTCCTCGTGCTCGAGGACTTCGGCGGCGACCTCCCCGCGGCGCTCGCCGGAGGGCTCGAGACCGCGATCGGCCGCGCCGTCCATGGCGAGCCAGACGCACGGATCGCCCTCGACTACACCAATCCCGGCCTTATGCACGCGTTCCTGCTCTCCTGGTACGGCACGAGGACCGGCGACGTCGACCTCGTCGAGCGCGGCGAGCAGCGGGCCCGGTCGCTGGTCGAGCGCTTCGACGAGCTCGGGGGCTTCGACGAGCACAACTCGCCGACCTACTACGGCATCGACTTGCTCGCGCTCGCGCTGTGGCACGAGCTCGGCCCGACGCCGGGACTGCGCGATGCAGGCCTGCGTATCGCCGAGGCGCTCTGGCGCGAGACCATCGAGCGCTACAACCCCCGGCTCCGCAACTGGTGCGGACCGTACACACGCAGCTACGGACCCGACGCGACGCGCTCGGTGACGCTTCTCGGTCTCTGGTACGCCGCTCTGCTCGGCGGGTCGGAGGCGCCCCTCCCCGAGCTCGTGGTCGCCGAAGGCTCCCGCACCCCGGGCGCCCGGCTCGACGAGGGCACCCCGCCCGAGGTGCACCACTCCAACGACGTCATGGCGGGACCGGTCGTCGCACGCCTCGCAAGGTTCCTCGCCCCGGTCGCAGGATCGGCCCGCGCCACGCTGGGCAATCCGGGCAATCTGGGCAATCTGGGCAATTCGGGCAATTCGGGGAGCTCGCCGGCCGCGGGAGGCGTCGTGCGGCGCGACCTCGGCGGGCGGGTCCTCACCTCGTGGATCACGCCGGCGCTCATGATCGGGGCGGAGGCGAGCGAGCGCGACTGGCCGCCGACGGGTCAGGCCGTGCCGGTCTGCGTCCACTGGCTCGAGGGCCTTTCGGACCGTGGCACGCACAGCGGCAGCGACGATCGCCACGGCAGACGCAGTGGCAGCGGGAGCGGCAGCGGGAGCGACGGTGGGGGCGGCAGCGGGCGCCGGCCCGACGTCGGGACCCTGTGGATGCCGGGGGCCCACGTCGTCCACGCGCGCACGCACAGCGGGGGAGTCACGCTCGAACGCCCGAACGCGGCCCCGGGCGAGGCCGTGCGTCTCCTGCTCTCCGGTGCCGTGCCCGTCGTGGACGGCTCGAGCACCGTCCATGCCGGGTCGTTGACCGTCACGGCAACGGGCGACGTCTCGAGCATGGAGTGTCGTCCTGTCGCCTCGGTAGGCGCGGCCGCAGACTACGAGGTCCTGCTTCGCCCGGCTCCGGACCGGTCCCTGTCGCACGCCACCCTCGAGATCGCGATCCGGCCGGACGCCGTCGGCGCGTGACGCCACGCCGACCACGCCGACCACGCGAGCGTCGTAGATTTGCTAGGACATGAAGACATCGAGGAGGCGTCCCGGGGAACCCTGGAGCCGCGAGCGAAGGGCGAGAGCAGCGTGATGGCACAAGGCAGCGGAGTTCTTGCCGGTCGCATCGCTGCGGCCCCGATCTCGTGGGGGGTCTGCGAGGTCCCGGGCTGGGGCGTGATGCTCCCGAAAGAGCGCGTGCTCGGCGAGATGCACGACCTCGGCCTCGGCGCGAGCGAGCTCGGGGCGCTCGGATACCTCGGCGACGAGCCGGACGAGATCAAGCAGGTCCTGGCGGGATTCTCGCTGGCCGCGGTCGGGGGCTTCGTCCCGCTTTCCCTCCACGACCGGGCTCGTCGAGACCAGCTCGTCGCGGACGCCACCCGCGCGGCGGAGCTGCTCGCCGGGGCAGGCGGTACGCGTTTCGTCACCGCCGCCGTCGTCGACGCGGCGTGGTCGGCGCCCTTTGCTCTCGACGAGGAGCAGTGGCAGGCACTGGCCGACGGCTTGGCCCTCGTCGACGGGATCTGCGCTGCGCACGGCCTCGTGCAGGTCCTCCATCCCCACGTCGGTACCCTCGTAGAGACTGCCGACGACATCGCGGAGATTCTCCGGCGCTCGGCGGTGTCCTGGTGCCTCGACACCGGCCACCTCGCGATCGGAGGCGTCGACCCTGTCGAGTTCGCACGGCAGAACGCCGCACGGGTCGGGCTCGTCCACCTGACAGACGTGGACCTGCGGCTCGCCGCGGCGGTCCGGCGAGGCGAGACGACCCTCCGCGAGGCGACCGCGGCCGGGCTGTTCCGCTCCCTCGGCCAGGGAGACGTCGACATCGCCTCGGTCGTGCGGATCCTCGAGGAGGCTGGATACGACGGCTGGTACGTCCTCGAGCAGGACACGGCGATCGACGAGGGTGCAGCATCTCGCGCGACCCCCGCTGAGGACGTGCGGGTGAGCATCGCCTACCTGGATGCTCTCGCCGGTGCCGGTGCCGGTGCCGGTGCTGGTGCCGGTGCTGGTGCCGTTGCTGGTGGCTCGGCGTCGCCGAGCCCCCGGTCGTGACCTCCCCGGGAGCGGTCAGACCGCTGCGGGTCGGCATCGTCGGTGCCGGACGCATCGGTGCCCTCCACGCCGGCCTGCTCGCGACACAGGTCCCCGGGGCGGCTCTCGTCGCGGTCTCGGACGCCCGTCCCGAGCTCGCCGCCGACGTTGCCAGGCGCCTGGGCGTCCCGCAGCTCACCACCGACGAGCTCCTCGCGGATCCCGGTGTCGACGCCGTCGCCATTTGCTCGTCGACGAACACCCACGTCGAGCTCATCGTGGCGGCCGCGCAGGCCGGCAAGGCCATCTTCTGCGAGAAGCCGGTGTCACTCGACCTCGCGGAGGTCGACACGGCCCTCCAGGCCGTCGAGCGTCACGGCGTCGCGTTGCTCGTCGGCTTCAACCGGCGGTTCGACCCCTCGCACCGGCGCGTCCACGCGGCCGTTCGCGCGGGCGAGGTCGGTGAGCCGTTCCTCGCGCGCATCACGAGCAGGGACCCCGCTCCACCGCCCGTCGAGTACGCGCGGGTGTCCGGTGGGATCTTCCTCGACATGACGATCCACGACTTCGACATGGCCCGCTACGTCGTCGGGAGCGAGGTCCTCGAAGTGTCGGCCTTCGGCGCCGTGCGGCTCGATCCAGCCCTGGCGGAGCTCGGCGACGTCGATACGGCGGTGGTGACCCTGCGGCACGCGAACGGCTGCCTCACGGTGATCGACAACTGCCGGCAGGCGAGCTACGGCTACGACCAGCGGGTCGAGGTGCACGGCTCGGCAGGCATGGCCGCCTCCGGCAACCCCTTGGAGCACACCGCCACCGTGCTCGACAGTTCGGGAGGGCGCTCTGCGGCGCTCCCGAACTTCTTCCTCGAGCGCTACGCGGCGTCGTACAAGGGGGAGTGGGAGGCGTTCGCCGCCGCCCACGGATCCGGCGCGGCGATGCCGGTCGACGGGACGGACGGGCGCGCCGCACTGGTCATCGGGCTCGCGGCGCGGCGCTCGGTCGCCGAGCACCGCCGCGTGCTGGTCGAGGAGGTCGAGGAGGTCGAGGAGGTCGAGGGCCCAGCGACGTAGTCGTGTCGTTGCGCCGTCGACACGCGCCGTCAGACATGGCTGCCGCGGTGCCGTCCGGCTCCCGTCGGCGGGAGAGCGCGGGAGCGAGCGGGCTCAGGCGCATGCTTTCTCGACGTCCCAGACGTGATGGATCGGATCGTGGACCGTGTACACGACGAGCGTCTCGACGCGAAATGCCGCGCCGTCGCTCCGCCGGCCGGGCCGGAGCCACGCCGAGGCGGGCAGTGCGTCGATCAGCGCGGCAACGGACTCGGCCGCGTCCGCGAGGTCCTCGACGACCGCCAGCGGGTCCTGGTCCTCGTAGGCGTCGTCCACGGCGGTGGCGTCCTGGTCCCAGTTGTCGAACACGGGGTCGTCCTCGTCGACCATGCGGCCGATCCGCACTGCGGCGCGCCGGTACACGTCGCGCACGTGGCACGCGTACTCAAGGCTCGACCACGTGGCGTCGTCCGGCCGTCCGGCCGCGATGCGACCGGTACGTGCCAGCCGCTCCCAGTTCCGCGCGTTCTCGCGCATGAGGGCGGGCACCGTGCGTGGGTCGCAGCTGCTCGAGTCGAATCCACACTCGTCGCAGGGGCGCTCGAGCACCCACGTCCAATCCTTTGTGTCGGGCACGATCATGCGCTGAACTGTAGGCGCCGGGTCCCTCGCGGGACCCGTTGTCGCCCGGCGCGCCAGCGCTGGCGCAGTCCTCACGAGCGGGACCGCTCGGCTCGGTTGCGCCACGGCCTCCAGGCTCCCGGGCCGGTGAGAACCGTCGCCAGCAGTCCCGCCGCGGCTGCTAGCTCGTAGGGCATCCGGTGCGGCGCCTCGTGCTGGACGGCTTTGTGCAGACGCCGGACCCACCGCGGGAAGGGATTGAACCCGAGGAAGTGCACGAACGGCTTGTCGAGGTCGAGAATCACTGCGCCCGCCACACCTGCGACCACCGCGGCACGCTCGGCAGCCGGAGTCGTTGCGACGCTGAGGGCGACGGCTGCCAGACCGGCGACGCCGTCGCGCCGGGCGACGCGGAGAAAGACCTCGTGGGAGTCGTCCCCCTCAGCGGGAGACCAGTGCGGGCAGGTGTCCATCACCAGGTGCGACACGGCACCGACAGCGAAGGCAGCGAGTGGTCGGCCAGGTAGGAGGCGGCCGATGATCCGCCCGGCGAGGGCGTGACTTGTGACGAGCATCTCGTGATCGTCTCACGGACCCGGCGTCCCCGGTGTCACAGCGCGCGGCTTGACTGCTCAGCGTGGCAGCGAGCACACGAGAGGTGGGCGAGATCCTCGAGCGAGTCGCCAGCGCGCGCGAGACGGCTTGCGCCGCACGAGCAGCCGTCGACGAGCACGCGGCCGACAGGCCAGCTGGCGTTCGAGCAGCAAGCGGGGGGTGCACGCCGTGCAGGGCGCCCGGCGCGCCGCCGGGGGAGATCGGCCTTGGGTTCGACAGGGCCTTGGAGCTGCTCGCCGGCGCGCTCGATGCCTGTGCCTCGAGCGAGCCCGTCGACCTCGGCCACGGCGATCGCGTCATCCGGCTCGCGAGAGAAGTGACGCGCCTCGACGCAGTGCTCGGCCGCACCCTCGCTGCGTTCGCGTCGTCCGGGGAGCACGCCGCGGACGGTGCCCGCTCCGTGACGGCCTGGGTCGTCCACAAGACCAAGCTCGCCCGAGCCGACGTCCACCGCCTTCTGCGACTCGGCAGGGCATCCGGCGATCTACCGGCCTTTGGGTCCGCCTGGGCCGACGGCACGGTCAGCACGGCGCAGTTCGCCCTTGTGGCGCCGATGCTCGAACAGCGCACGCGGGAGGCTGTGCTGCGCGGGGAGCAGATACTGCTCGACGACGCGCGTACCTTCGACCACCGGCGCTTCGCTCGCCTGTGCGCCTACTTCGCGCAGTGCGCGGATCCCGACGGCTGCGAGAAGGGCGCCGAAGGACGCCGTCGGGCGCGGGACGTCAGGCTGTATCCGAGCATCTCCGGGACCTACCTCGGTACGATCACCCTCGACGAGCTGTCGGGGGCGACCGTCGCCGGCGAGCTCGATCGACTCGAGGCGCTGCTGTTCGAGCAGGACCACGCCGAGGCGGCTGCGCGCCTCGGGCGGCGAGCGACCACGTCGGAGCTCGCCCGGACGGCGGCCGAGCGGCGGGCCGACGCGCTCGTCGAGATGGCGACCCGTAGCCGGAGCACGCCGGCGAACGCTCGCCGCCCCTTGCCGCTCGTCACGGTTCTCGTCGGCTACGAGACCCTCTACGGCAAGATCTGCGAGCTCGAGGACGGCACGCTTGTCACACCGGGCTCCGTGCTCGGACTTCTCGAGCGCGCAGAGATCGAGCGTGCGGTCTTCGCGCCCGGGCGCCGGATCGAGATCGGCATCCGCACGAGGTTGTTCAGCGGAGCGACGAGGCGAGCAATCGAGCTGCGCGATCGCTCGTGCACGCATCCGCTCTGCGACGAGCCCCTTCGCCGCTGCGAGGTCGACCACATCGTGCCGTTCTCGATGGGAGGCACCACCACCCAGGAGAACGGCCGCCTGCTCTGCGGCTTCCACAACCGTCTCCGCAACCATCGACGCGACGGCGCCGGCGACGGCGACGGCGACCGGGAGCCTGCGGATCCAACCGAGAACGCCGACGACGGCGGCCGACCGCCACCAGGAGTCGGCACGACCCGGCCGTCGACCTGAGGTCAGACTCTGCACATACACTGCATATAGTAGTCGACTGACGCGGTGCGCTCACCGTCGACAACGCATGCATGCCGGCAGACCGTCGACGACTGCCTCCGTGATCGTCACCTGCTTCCAGCCGGGAGGAACGACCGGACGACGAGCGGCGATGCCGTCGCGGACGTTCTCCCCGGCGCCGGCTGCATCGTCGTCCTCGGGGCCGCGATCGAAGTCGAATCGCAGGGCGGTGGCCTTGTGGGCGTACCACGAGACGCCACTCGGGGTCGCGCCGCACGTCGGGCTCACGTGGTATGCGGTCGCGTGAGGACCGACCCAGACGAGCTGCGTCGGGGCACCTGAGCGGTGCGGGTGGCAGAACGGGATACCGCAGAGTGCGCAGACCTCGCCGTCTGACCACCAGGAAGAAGACACCGAGCAACATTGTGGCCCGGCGAGCGAGATCGGTCCTGGCTGGCTTGGTCGGACCTTGTCCGGCCTGATCGGGCCTGGCGAGGACGCCGGACCCGCCGTCCGGTCCCCCCTCTCTACGCATAGCCGATAATGTCCGTTATGTAAGTTTCGTAGAGGCCCTCGGGGTGACGGGATCACCGACGCCGGTCGCCGGCGATCCCGTCACCGGCCAGCTACGACCCGCTGCCGCCCGAGCCGCCCGAGCCGCCCGAGCCGCCCGAGCCGCCCGAGCCGCCCGAGCCCGGCAGCTGGCCACCGGACGGCGGCGGTGCGACCGACGACGATCCGTACGAGAAGCTCAAGGTCTCGACCGGGCTCGACGGACCGACCGGGTCCGCGGGGCCTGGCGTCTCGGCCGCGCCTGCCGACGAGGACTCCTCGATCTTCTGCAGCTGCACGAGCTTGAACGTCACGTCGAGCAGCGGCGAGCCCGCAGGCTGGCCGGCGACGACGAGCTCGGCCGACGTGAAGGCGCCGCCTGCTGCGAGGTCCGCGAAGAGCCCTGCTGTCTGCGGCCCGGGCACCGTGGTGACGACGAGCGGCGCGACGACGACCTTGCCGGCACCGGCGCCCGAGCTCTGGGATCCGATCGCTCCTTGCACCGACGACGAGAAGTCGTAGCCGGTGAGGTCGAGCGTGACGGCGGTCGATGCTGTCGAGCCGGACCCACTCGCCGCCGGGGTAAGGACGAGGGTCGCCGTCCCCGGGCGCTGACCGATCCCCTCGGCAGATGGCCCACGCCCCGGTACCCCGGGAGGTGGGCCACCGCGGCCCGGTCCGCCGTCGGCGGCCCGAGAGGCCGACGAGACCCCGCCGGCTGCCCACGACGCGAGTCCGACTCCGCCGAGGGCCGCAATCGCGACCGCCGACGCCACCACTCTTGCTCCGCGTGCCATCAACATCGTGCTCCTTGTCGCCGTCTTGTACGTGGTCGGGCGCCACGCGCTCGGGTGCCACGCGGTCGAGGCGCGACCTGACGACCGTGCCCCGATGCGCGACGGACCCGCAGAGTCCAACGACCGGACGGCGGTCGCGATCGAGGGCCGATCCGGTCCAGGCTCGGCAGCGCCATCTCGCGCAGCCCGGCAGCCCGGCAGCCCGGCAGCCCCCACCAGCGGGAAGCCGGGCCCGAGGTCGTGGGCCGTTCATGGTCCCGCAAGGTCGGCCGCGCACACTCGCGGCCATGGACTGCTGTCACCGAGGCCCTCGGGCACGCCGGCTCGGGCACGCGGACGTGACGCGCCGACGCGCCCGTCGTCCAGCCGGCATCGGCTCCACATGGCAGAGTGTGTGGTGACCGTGCTCGCCTTCCTCTCGACCTCGCACTTCGTCTCGTCGTCTGGCTACGTCGCGATCTTCGTGCTGTGCGTCGCCCAGTCGTGCTGCATCCCGACGTCGTCGGAGATCACCATGGGGTTCGCCGGCGTGCTCGCTGCGACCGGTCACCTGAGCCTCGAGGGGGCCGTCGCTGTCGGCGTGAGCGGCGAGATCCTCGGTGCCTACGTTGCGTGGCTGATCGGCCGCACCGGCGGTCGGGCGATCGTCGAGCGATGGGGCAAGTACGTCCTTCTCACGAAGACCGATCTCGACCGCGCCGAGGCCTGGTACGGCCGCCACGAGCGCTGGGGCGTGTTCGGAGGCCGGCTCGTGCCGTTCATCCGGGGCTTCGTCGCCCTTGTCGCCGGGGTCGCAGAGGTTCCTCCGGTTGCGTTCGGGCTGCTCACGGTGGCAGGTAGCCTCGTCTGGCTGAGCGCGATGGCCGGCGTCGGCTACGGCATCGGTGGTCACTGGCACGCGATCGTCCACGCCTTCAGCGACGCCGGCTACGTGCTCGCCGTGGTGGCGGTCGCGGTGATCGCGGGGTTCTTCTGGCATCGCTGGAAGAGCTACCGTACGACGCGCGACCTCGAGCGTCAGGCCGAGGCGGTCCAAGGCGGCTAGCCCGGTGACGAGCCGGGCCACGCGCGGCCCGGCTGGCCGGATCGCCCGGCGGGCCGCGATCGTCGTGGCCTGTGCCGCCGTGCTCCTCGCCGGCGCGTCCGCCGCGCTCCTCGCTGCGGTGCCGAGCGTCGCCGACGCCGCGGCGCTCGTCCAGGCGGACCTCGCCGTCCACGGCGGGGTGCCCGCGCACGTTCCACCTCCCCCGCGCGTCGTCGCGGCGATCACGGCGATCGAGGACCACCTCCTCGGCGCGCCACCGGGCGTCGACATCGCGTACGGAGCAGTGCGCTACATCTGGAACCGGGTGGTGCACGGCCTGCCCGACCAGGGCGGTAGCACGATCGCCCAGCAGCTCGCGAAGCTCGTCTACACGGGCCCGGCGACGGGGCTCGGCTCCGAGATCGAGCAGATCGGGCTCGCGCTCAAGCTCGAGATCACCTACCCGGCGCCAGTCCTCGCGACCCTCTACCTTGACGCGGCCTACTACGGCCAGGGCGCCTACGGGCTCGTCGCCGCAGCGCACACGTACTTCGGGAGGACGCCCTCCGACCTCTCCTGGGCCCAGGCGGCCATGCTGGCCGGCCTCGTCCAGGCCCCGAGCGCCTACGACCCGGTCGTCCACCCCCGACTCGCCCGGGAGCGCCAGCTCGAGGTCGAGCACGAGCTCGTCGTCACCGGTGCGCTCTCCCCTGGTCTCGCAGCTCGGGTCCGCGCCGAGCCTCTCGGGCTCCTGCGGGCAAAGACCACGCCGGGATGAGCGTCACGACGCCCGGAGCACACGCGAGGACTGCGGTCGTCGCAAAAGCCGTGGTGGTGACCCCGGTCACGACGGATCAGGTCGGCACGACGGATCAGGTCGGTACGACGATCACGTCGACGCCCGTCGCCACCGGGTCGAGGTCGAGCCAGCGCTTGTTCGTCGTCACGACCGACGCGTCGATCCGGCGGGCGAGGGCGAGGCAGGCTCGGTCGCCGAGCGACAGCCCGGCGTCTCGGGTCGCGAGCCGCAGACCGCCGACCGTCCACGCGTCGGCCTCCGTGAACGGGAGCACCTCGACGGTCTCGGGCAGGACCGGCAGGCCGCTCGTCACGAAGCGCGGTTGCTCGCTGCGCGAGAGGGCAGACGCGGCGCGCTCGAGCACCGCTGCGACGTCTCGACGGACGTCGGCGAGACGCGAGCAGACCTCCGCGAGGTTGACCGAGGACATGACCGCGCCGTCGACCACGAGGTCCTCGACGGCGCTCGCGCCCGCCTCGTCGAGCAGGTACGCGAGCCAGGCCGACGCGTCGAGGACGACGGTCATTGCCCCGCCTCCGAGCGACCACCCCGCGCGAGCAGCGCGTGCGCCTCGTCGAGCACCGCCTCGTCGCCGAGCAGCTCGGCGTCGTCGAGCTGGACCTCGGCGGCGCGCTCGGCGTCGAGCTCGGCGAGGGGGTCCCGGCCCGTCGGGACGAGGTGCCGCCACGCTCCGCGCAGGCGTGCGACGTGTGCCCTGTGGTCCTCGAGCACGAGGCGGTTGCCGTCGGCGACGTACGCGACGAGCGTCGCTCCCGGCTCCATGTTGAGCTCTTTGCGGAACTCTGCGGGTATGACGATCCGGCCGTGGGGGCCGACGTGGACCTGGACGTGCGTCACGCGCGGTGCTCGATTCCCTCGGTCGTCTGCGGCGACGGAGCCCGTGCGACACGCCGTCCGTCCGATGGCTTCGGACGAGTCACGTGGTGCACCGGGACGCAGACGACAAGACCTAGTACGCGAGTCATGGTAGTTCAACGTGGTGCGCCGAGTTGTCACCAGGTACCACGAGATCACATCCTGACCCCGCCACGCTGCCCCGACGCCTCCCCGACTGCATCGTGCGCGCCGCATGGAGCCACGCGCCGCGCGAACGTGACCACGGCTAGTGCCAGACCGCGCTCAGCGTGCTCCGGCCGGCCGGCGAGGCGCCACTCGACGAGCTCGACCACGCGCGGCCAGGCGCGCCCGCGCCGGGTCCTCGCTGGGTCCTCGCCGGGTCCTCGCCGGTCCCCTATACGCCAACATGTGGCCCGCCCGAGCCTGCCGCGGACGGTGCGGGCACCGGTCACGGCACCCCCATCCTCCTCGGACACCGCCACGCCCCGGGGAGCGTGACATCCGGGCCGGGGACGACACGACGCATCGCGGCGAGCCGCCGGTCCCACACCGTGACGCGCGGTGCCCGGGCGGGCTCAGCTCACGAGACGGCCGTCGGCGTCGATACGGACCGTGCAGCAGCCGCGCAGGTCACGAGACGACGCACCGACCGCGAGCACGACCTCGCGCGGCTCGACGACCCAGGCCCGAGCCGCGACGTCGTAGTGGCGGAACGCCGAGGGGGTGAGCTCCACGGCCACGAGGCGCGACTCGCCCGGCTCGAGCCAGACCTTCTCGACTCCCTGGAGCGTGCGCGGCGGCCGGCCGGTCCGGGCCACGATGTCGCCGACGTACACCTGGACGACCTCTGCCCCGCGGCGGGCACCGGTGTTCGTCACGGTGACCGTCACGAGCGGCGCACCCGAGCTCGCCCTCTCGACCGCCGGTTCGCCGTAGCCGAACGTCGTGTAGCTCACGCCGTGACCGAAGGGATAGCGCGGAGCGATGCCGGCGTCGTCGAAGTGCCGGTAGCCGACGTTCAACCCGTCGAGGTAGGCGAGCCTGCCCTGCTCTGCGGGATAGCCCGCGGCCGCGCCACTGTCCTCGCGGCGGAACGGCACCGTCACGGGCAGGCGGCCCGCCGGGTCGGTGACGCCGAGCAGGACGTCCGCGAGCGCGTGACCCGCCTCCTGGCCCGGGAGCCAGACCTGCAGGACGGCCGCCGCGTCGTCGGCCCACGCCATGGCGACCGGCGAACCCGCGTTCACGACGACGACGACGTTGTCGTTCGCCGCGCAGAGCCGGCTGACGAGCTCGTCCTGGTCGCCGGGGAGCGCGAGCGAGTCCCGATCGAAGCCCTCGCTCTCCCACTCCTCGCTCGTCCCGACGACCACGACCACGACGTCGCTCGCACGTGCGAGTGCCTCGGCGCGCTCGAGCAGGTCGGTCGGCCCGGGCGCCCGGTAGCCGACGGTCACTCCCGCGGGGTGGGACGCGGCGTTGTGCGACTCGCCCGGCGGGAGCGGGGACATCTCGATCGCCGCGCGCGCGAGCTCCGGCGACGGGGCCTCGAGCTCGACGAGGACGGGGAGCGGCGTGCCCGCCGTCACCTCGACGCTCGCCCGGATCTCACCGGCTCCCCGCCCGAACAGCAGCGGTGCGACGGCCGGGTCGTCCCAGTTGTCGATGACGCACTCCCCACCGACGCTGAGGCGGGTGCGGCCGATCCCGAGCATCCCGAACTGCGCGGTGCCGCTCGACTCCGGCACGAGGGTCGCGCGGATGCGGACGGAGAACTCCCCGGGCACGAGGCCCTCGACCGGCGCGCCGTTCCAGGCGAGCTGGATGCTCGACGCGTGCGCGACCGCGTGCGGCGCTCCTGCGCAGCCCCGACCGGCGAAGTACTCGATCGTCACCGGCTCCCCGCCCCGGTCCCCGACCACGAGGCTGCGCTCGTCGAGGACCGGCAGGGCGCGTGCGATGCTGCAGCCCTGCTCGTAGGCGACGGTGACGCGGGGCTCGAGGCGTTCGGCGAGCGCGTCGAACGGGCTCGAGGTGTACGGCGAGACGACGCGTGCGCTCCCGCCACCGTGCGCCTGCACGGCGACGGCATTGGGCCCGATGACAGCGAGCGTCGCGAGCCGTGAGGGGTCGAGGGGAAGGATGCCGCCGGTGTTGTGGAACAGGACCGTCGCCTCCGCGGCGGCACGCCGCACGAGGGCGACGGTGCCCGCGCCGCCGTCCGCGGACGGACGTGCCGCACCTGCACTGGCCACACCTGCGCTGGCCACACCTGCGCTGGCGGCCGTCACGCGGTCGACGAGGCGGAGCACGCGCCGGACCTTGTCGTCGAGGACCTCGAGGGGGACCTCGCCGGAGCCGACCGCGTCGAGGAGCTTCGCGCCCCACTGCAGCGCGGGTCCCGGCATCTCGACGTCGAGACCGCCGAGCGCGGCGCCGACGGTGCTCGTCGTGCCGTACCAGTCGGAGACGACGACGCCGTCGAAGCCCCACTCGCCCTTCAGCACCGAGCGGAGCAGCTCGGCGTGCTCGCAGGCGTACGTGCCGTTGACGCGGTTGTAGCCGCTCATGACGGCCCAGGCGCCCCCCGCGCGCACAGCCGACTCGAACGGCGCGAGGTAGACCTCGCGCAGCACCGCCTGGTCCACGTCGGAGCTCGTCGTGTACCGCTCCCGCTCCGAGTCGTTCGCCACGAAGTGCTTCGCCACCGCGGCGACACCGACGGACTGGACACCCGCGACGTAGCCTGCAGCGATCTGGCCGGAGAGGAACGGGTCTTCGGAGAAGCACTCGAAGTTGCGCCCGGCGATCGGCAGGCGGACGGTGTTGATCGTCGGGCCGAGGAGCACGTGCACCCCCGTCCGGCGTGCCTCCCGCCCGATCGCCTCCCCGACGAGCCGGACGAGCTCGGAGTCGAACGTCGCGCCGAGAGCAGCGCCGCAGGGGAAGCAGACCGCCGTCGCGGTCCCGGAGAGCTGCAGGCCGCGGACGCCGTTCGGCCCGTCGCTCATCCACAGCGCCGGGATGCCGAGGCGCTCGACCGCTGCCGTGTGCCACATGTCCGTGCCGGAGACGAGTGACACCTTCTCCTCGAGCGTCAGCTCGTCGCAGCGCTGCTCGTACGTCGGGTCCATGTCGCGTCCTTCCAGATGGTCGGCAAGTCGTCTCGTCGTCGTCCACGATGCCGCCACAGGCCCATCGCGAGCAGCCGTCTCCCGGCCGGGCACGCCCAACACGAGCGCCGGCGCCGATGACCGGCGCCGGCATTGCCCGTGATCGTGCCGGAGCCGAGACGCGCGCGCCGCCGCCGGCCACGTGCGCGTCTCGCGTTGCGGCGCAGTCGCCGCCCGCTTCGGGCCGTCGAGGGCCCGGCAGCGAACGGCGACTGCGTCTACCACTTGGTGCTTACCACTTGGTGCTTACCACTTGGTGCGAGGTACCGGCGTTCCTGCTAGCCGCGCGGGAACAGGTGGAGCACGACGACCTCGTTGGTCGGCGTCGCCGGCTGTGCCGACTCGTACGGGTTGGACGGCGTGGGCCACCCACCGATGTGCTGGCCGTTCACCTCGGACCAGGCAACCCCGTAGACCACGGGGATGACAGGAAGGTTCGCGGCGACGTAGCTCTCGATCGGCGCGAGTGCTGCGTTCTCCGCCGCGGTCGTCGGGGCCTCCGCGACCTTCTGGAGCTGCGCGTTGATCGCCGCGTCGTGGAGGTGCTCGTAGTCACCGCTCGCCGACGAGGTGTCGAGCGCGCTGTTCAGCCAGCCGTTGTACAGCCCGTAGGGGTTGACGCTCGTGTTCGACCAGTGCAGCACGGAGTCGAAGTTCCCGTCGGCGACGTCGCTCGACCAGGCGGTGACCGACTGGCCGTTGAACGTGACGGCCATCCCGGCCTTCTTCAGCTCCGACGAGATGATCGACGCGTCGGCCGCGTAGTCCGTGTAGGAGGTCGGGTCCGAGATCGTGAAGGACAGGACCTTTCCGCCCTTCTCGAAGTAACCACCGCTCCCCTTCTTCCAGCCGGCAGCCTCGAGGACCTTGTCCGCGGCCGCGACGTTCGCGTTCGGCGAGATGGTGTCGTGCTTGACGGCCGAGGCGAGGTACGCGTTGAACACGGGCAGCGTCAGGCCGCTCGAGTTGATCGCCGGCGGCTCGAGCCCGGCCTCGCCCTCGGTGCTGATCGCCGTGCGGTCGATCGCGAGGCTGATCGCCTCACGCACCGGCAGCTGGTTGAGCGGGAAGCGGTTGAGGTTGGGCTCGAGGGTGACGGTGTTGAGCGCCGCCTCCCAGGTCGTGTTGTACTTCGACTTCGACACGAAGAGCTTCTTCAAGTTGGGGATGAAGTTGCCGGCCCAGTCGAGCTGACCCGAGAACAGCGCCTCCTCCGCGTTGGTGTTCGACGCGTACGCCGGGAAGTCGAGCGTGCCGATCCGGACCTTGCTCGCCTGCCAGTAGTTCGCGTTCTTCACCATCGTGAAGCCCTGCGGCGTGAACGTCCCGAGCACGTACGGCCCCGTGCCGACCGGGTTCGCGTCCACGTAGGTCGCCGGGTTGCCGACGGTGCTCCAGATCGACTGGGGCACGATGTAGACGCTCGCGATGTTCTGCAGGTTCGTGTACTGCGCGGTCGGGAAGCTCAGCGTGACCGTGTCACCCGACGTGGCGACACCGCTCAGCTCGAGCCCACCGGTGTTGATCGCCGGGTACTTCATCAACAGGTTGTACGTGAAGGCGACGTCGGCTGCGGTCATCGGCGAGCCGTTCGACCACTTGACGCCCGGGCGGATCGTGAAGGTGATCTTCTTGCCGCCGTCGCTGAACGCCCACTTCGTCGCCAGCCACGGGTAGATGACGCCGGCCTTGGCGGCGTCGAACTGCAGCAGCGGCTCGTAGATGAACGACGTGCCCGCGACGAGGTACGCCGCCGAGGTGGTGCTGAACGGGTTGAAGCTCTGCGTCAAGGTGTTCGTCGGGCTCGACTCCATCGTGAGCACGACGGGGCTGGACGCGGACGCCGGCGATGCGCCGATCGTCGCCGCGAAGCCACCGAGGACGCCGGACGCGAGGACGCCGGACGCGACCACGGCACGCACCTTGTTCCGAACTAGCCATTGGTTCATGGTTTTTACTAGCCTTTCTGTCTTATGTTGCGATGTGGCCCCCACTGCACCTGCAGGCGGGCGCGCGCGACAGCCCTCCTGGCACTCCAGGAGCTGCGACCGACCCGGTGGCGGGACGTGCCCGGCCGAGGCGGTGTGCTCGCACGAGCCGTGCAGGCCTAGCTCGTCGTCTCCCCCTCCCCTCCTCCTCGTGCCTGCGCGACGACCGCAGGAGCTGTGACGTCGAGCCGCCAGCAGGCGGCGGCCCGACTCGGACCGAGCGTTAGCAGCGGCGGGCTCTCCCGCCGGCACCGCTCCTCGGCGAAGGGACAGCGCGGGTGGAACCGGCAGCCTTGCACGCTCGCCGGGCTCTCGCCCACCTGGCGCGCCGAGCCCTTGCCGCCGTGGCGGAGCATGCTCCCGAGGTCGTCCGGGTCGGGCGACGACGAGACGAGCAGCTGGGTGTAGGGATGCGCCGGCGACTGGGTGAGGTCCTCGGCCGGCCCGCGCTCGACGACGTGGCCCGCGTACATGACGAGCACCTCGTCGGCGAAGTAGCGCGCCGAGGCGATGTCGTGCGTGATGTAGAGCAGCGCGAGCCGGAAGTCCTTGCGCAAGGTGTCGAGGACGTTGAGCAGCTCGAGCCGGATCGAGACGTCGAGCATCGACACCGGCTCGTCCGCGAGCAGCACGCTCGGCCCCGCGGCGAGCGCCCGCGCGACCGCGACGCGCTGGCGCTGGCCGCCGGAGAGCTCGTGGGGGTACTTCGCGAGGAACTGCTGGGCCGGCGTCAGGCGCACCTGCTCGATGAGCCGGACGAGCTCGCGGTCGAGCTCGTGTGCCGACTTGTGCGGCTGGTGGAGCCGGACGGGGCGCGTCAGGTGGTAGCGGACGGTGTGCACGGGGTTGAGCGAGGAGAACGGGTCCTGGAAGACATACTGGACCTCGCTCTTGTAGCGGCGGAAGCCCCGCGTCCCTTTCACGTCGACCTCGCGGCCGTCGAGCCGGATGCTGCCGGACGTGAGCCTCTCCTGGCCGGCGAGGAGCTTCGCGACGGTCGACTTGCCCGACCCGCTCTCGCCGACGAGCGCGACGACGGCACTGCGGTAGAGGTTGAACGAGACGTCCTTCACGGCCGACAGCACGGAGCCCCGCCCGAGGCGGAAGTCCTTGCAGAGCGCGATCGCCTCCATCGCGAGCGGACCGCGCCGCGCCGCGGGCGAGTCGACGACGGCCGGGATCGGGGTTGGCTCGACTGCCATCACGCACCGCCTCCTGGCGCCGCAGGAGCCGTCGGCGTCGGCGTCGGAGCTGCTCCCGGCGCGACGGTCGAGAGCACCTTGATCGGCGTCGACGGCAGGACGAACGGGCACGCCGTCACGTGGGTCGGGTCGGGCGAGCCGGCGACGGCGACGAGCGCCATGTCGACGCGCGCGCACGCCTCGGTCCCGTAGGCGCAGCGGGTGAGGAACGGGCACCCGGGCGGCAGGCCCCGCAGGTCCGGCGGGGAGCCCGGGATCCCCGCGAGGTCGCGGCGCGGGCCGCGCAGCGAGGGGAAGGAGTTGAGCAGGCCCTTGGTGTAGGGATGCGCGGCGTCGTGGTGCATCTCGTCCGAGCTACCCGTCTCGACGAGGCGGCCGGCGTACATGACCGCGACGCGGTCCGCGAGCTCGAGCAGGAGCGAGAGGTCGTGGGTGATGAAGAGCACCGCGAAGCCGAGCTGCTCTTTCAGCTCGACGATCTCGGCGAGGATGTCCCGCTGCACGACGACATCGAGAGCTGTCGTCGGCTCGTCCATGATGACGACCTCGGGGTCGGTGGCGAGCGCCATCGCGATCATGACGCGCTGGCGCATCCCGCCGGAGAGCTCGTGCGGGTAGCTCTTGAGGCGCGCCCGCGGGATCGACACGAGGTCGAGCAGGGAGCCGATGCGCTCTGCGGCCTCGTCCTTCGACAGCTTCAGGTGCGCCTCGACGACGTCGAGGAGCTGGTCACGGACGCGCAGCACGGGGTTGAGCGCGTTCATCGCGCTCTGGAAGACGATCGCGATCTCCCGCCAGCGGAGCTCGCGCAGCTCGTCGGGGTGGCGACCGAGGATCTCCACCGGGCCGGCGAGGCGGCGCCCGCGGTAGACGACGCTCCCACCGGTGATGAGCGCAGGCGGCCGGAGGAGCCGGCAGGCCCCGTAGGCAAGGGTGGACTTGCCGGAGCCGCTCTCGCCGGCGAGCCCGACGACCTCGCCGGGATGGAGCGCGAGGTCGACCTTGTCGACGGCGTGGACGTCGCCTCCGGCCGTGCGGTAGACGACCGAGAAGTTCGTGATCTCGAGGACCGGCTCGCCGGTCAGCGCGCCCGTGCCGATCTCGTCGCCCGGAGTCGCCGTCATCGTGCCCGTCCTGCCTGCTCGGTCACGGAGCGACGCGAGAACGAACGGAGCAGACCGCCCGACGAGCGACCGCCCTGTGGTGCGAGGTGGAGGACCGGCGTCGGGTCGGCCGGGCGCCAGCGCCGGCCGTCGATGCGGCTGCCACCGGCTGCGTCACGAAGTCGCGGGTTGCCGAGCTCGTCGATACCGAAGTTCAACAGCACGAGGCCGGCTGCGAGGAAGGCGACGGCGAGCCCCGGGGGCACGAACCACCACCACGCGTTGGCCTGGAGCGCGCTCTGGCTCTGCGCCCAGTACAGCATCGTGCCGAGGGTCCAGCTGTTCTCGTCCGCGAGGCCGAGGAAGGCGAGCGCGACCGAGGTCCCGATCGCGTAGATCACCGTGGAGACGAAGCTCGCCGCGATGAGGCTCACCTCGTTCGGCAGGATCTCGAAGAAGATGATCCGCCAGCTCGAGTCCCCGGTCTCCCGGGCGGCGGACACGAAGTCGCGGTTGCGCAGCGACAGGGTCTGGGCACGGATGACGCGTGCCCCCCAGGGCCAGCCGAGGGCGCCGAGGACGATGATCGTCGTCAAGTCGCCGCGCTGGGGGACGTAGCCGAGCAGCACGACGAGGAGCGGCAGTGCGGGTAGCACGAGGAACACGTTGCTCAGCAGCGACAGCCCCTCGTCGCCCCAGCCGCCGAGGAAGCCCGCCGAGATCCCGACGACGACGGAGAGAGCGGTCGCGATGACGCCGACGGCGAGGCTCAAGATGAGCGTCGCCCGGATGCCGACGAGGAGCTGGGAGAGCACGTCCTGGCCGAAGGTCGTCGTCCCGAGCAGGTGCGCGAGGCTCGGCGCCCCCGCTCCGGTGACGATGTTCTCCGCCGACGGGTTGTACGGCGCCACGTACGGCCCGATGATCGCGACGAGCACGAACAGTAGCAAGATGAGCGCGCCGACCTTGGCCTTCACCGACATCTGGCGCCACGCGGCGCCCCTGCGCCGCTTGACGGGAACGGTCGGTGCCGGGTCGACGACGCCGACGGCGACGGCCATCAGTGGGCGTCCCGGGCACGGGCCCGCGGGTCGGCGATGACGTAGACGGCGTCGGCGATGAAGTTGGCGATCAGCACGGCGAGGGCGATGATCAAGAAGATCCCCTGCATGAGCGGGTAGTCGTCGGACGTCACCGCGTTGTAGAGCGTGAGGCCGATGCCCGGGTAGGAGAAGACGATCTCCATGATGAGCGCACCGGAGATCACGAAGCCGAGCGAGAGCGCGAAGCCGGAGAGGTTCGGCAAGATCGCGTTGCGCGCCGCGTAGGTCATCACGACGCGCCGGGAGGACAGGCCCTTGGCCTGGGCTGCGAGCACGTAGTCCTCCCCGATCGTCGTGATCATGACGTTGCGCATCTGGAGCATCCAGCCCGCCATCGAGGTCAGCACGATCGTGAACGCCGGCAGGACCGAGTGGTACAGGGCGCTCTGGATGAACGGCCAGTGCCAGCCCGGCACGAGGCCTTCGGAGTAGCCCTGCTGGATCGGGAACCAGTGCAGGTGGATCGCGACGGCGTCGACGAGGAGCAGGGCGAGGAAGAAGTACGGCACGCCCTGGAGGAACGAGAGCGCGGGCAGGATCCGGTCGAACCAGCCGCCCCGTCGCCAGGCTGCGAGGATCCCGAGCCCGGTGCCGAGCGTGAAGCTGATCACCGTCGCGGTGCCGACGAGGGTGAGAGTCCAGGGAAGCGTCTCGCCGATGATCGTCGACACGTGCGCCGGGTACTCGATGACCGACAGCCCGAGGTTGCCGTGGAAGATGTTGTCCAGGTACGAGAAGTACTGGTGGACGAGGCTCCCGGCGTGGCCGATGCCGAACTCCGCCTCGAGCGACTTGAGCGCGCCGGGCTGGAGGGACGGGAACTTCTGGAACAGGACCTCCGCGGGATTGCCGGGCATGAGGCGCGGGATGAAGAAGTTCACCGTCAGCGCAGCCCAGGCGGCGACGAGGTAGAAGACGATCCGGCGGACGATGAACTGCACGACGTGCTCCTAGCCCGCCATCTCGGCGAGGTCGTCCGGCGCCGGGGCGGCATCTGCCCCGGCGCCTTCGCGCCGCGGCCGGCCGACACCCAGGTCGGTCTCGGAATGCGGCGCCTCGAGCACCGGCGTCGACGCGCAGCCGCAGCTCGAGCGCACGACGACCTCGGTCGGCAACACCATCTCCCGCACGGCGAGAGCGGTGCCGCGGGCGACCTCGTACAGGCTCGAGACGGCGGTCGCCCCGAGCTCCTCGGCCGGCTGGCGCACGGTCGTGAGGCCCGGGCGCAAGTAGCGCGACACGATGATGTCGTCGAAGCCGGTCACGGCGACCTCCTCGGGCACGGCGATCTCCCGGGCGGTGAGGACGTTGAGCACGCCGACGGCCATCTGGTCGTTCATGCACATGAGCGCACGGGGCATCGGCGCCGTGCTCCGGCCGATCGTGCGCGCGATGCGCTCGCCGCTCGCAGCCGAGAAGTCGCCGACCCACGTCCCGACGATGCGCGCGCCGAGCTTCGTGGCACACTGCTCGACGGTCTGCCAGCGGGCCGTCGCGTCCGGGCTCGACTCCGGGCCGCGCACGACGCCGATCTCGGTGTAGCCGTGCTCGACGACGAGGTGCTCGACGAGCCTGCTCATGCCGCCGACGTTGTCGATCCGCACGACGAGCTCGTCACCTTTCGGACTGTCCCACGCGAGGGCCACGACCGGGTGGCGCGCGGCGATCCACGCCATCGCCTCCTCGCTCACGGCACGGTCGACGACGACGAGGCCGTCGGTCCGCCCGACCATGCGCTTCGCGGCCTCCCAACCCGATCGGGGGCGGATGCTCGCGAGCAGTAGGGCGAAGCCGATCCGCTGGGCGGAGCGCTCCGCGCCGCGGATGACCGCGTCGACGAACAGCAGGCTCTCGTGCTCCTCGGCGAGGGCGGCGTTGGTGCTGCGCGTCGCGACGACCACCCCGATCGTCTCCGTCGCCCCGTAGCTGAGCCCGCGCGCCGTACCGTTCGGGACGTAGCCGAGCTCGTCGGCGACGGCGAGCACCCGGTCGCGGGTCTCCGCGCTCAGGCCGGCCTTCGCGTTGAGGGCCCGGGAGACCGTGGCGATCGACACGCCGGCCTTCTCCGCGAGGTCGTAGATCGTCGGTGCCCGCATCGTCCCCCCTCCCCTGCCCCCGTGCCCCAGCGGTCCGTTCGGCGCGGCCCTGGATGCCCCTCGACTGATCGACCTGCTCCGGCGCCTCCCTGGCGCCCGGGACGTCCTCCGCCCCGCCGTAAGCGCTTACCAGTAAGCGCTTTCGTGATGTTACGAACGCGAGTCGCCACTGTCAAGCCACCGGTGCGGCCCACGTACGCGGCGGAGGGCGCAGCCCGCCTGCGCGGACCCCAGGCCTGGTCGCCGGCCCGCGACCCGGACCCGGACCCGCTCGCCGGACAGCCTGGACAGGTGCACCTCACGTTGACGTAAGATGTGAGCGTCAGCTCGCCCCGGACCCGGCCTCGACGGCCGCGGGTACCGGGACACGACAGCCAGCACGACGGGTCGAACGACGGCTAGGACGACGAGAGAGGACGGACGCTCGTGGCATCGGCGAGAACCGGCGGCACACCGGCCGCGCAGGGGGGCGCGCGGCGCCCCACCCACCCGGACCGTTACAAGTGGATCGCCCTGTCGAACACGACGCTCGGCATCCTCATGGCGACGGTGAACTCCTCGATCATCCTCATCGCCCTGCCCAACATCTTCCGCGGCATCGGCTTGAACCCGCTCACGCCCGGCAACTCGAGCTACCTGCTCTGGATGCTCATGGGCTTCATGGTCGCCACCGCCGTGCTGCTCGTGAGCCTCGGCCGCGTCGGCGACATGTTCGGCCGGGTGAAGATGTACAACCTCGGCTTCGCGGTCTTCACGCTGTTCTCGCTGCTGCTGTCGGTGACCTGGCTGCACGGCGCGAGCGCGGCGCTCTACCTCATCCTCATGCGCGTCGGCCAGGGCGTCGGAGGCGCCTTTTTGTTCGCGAACTCGAGCGCGATCATCACCGACGCCTTCCCCGTCGAGCAGCGCGGTCTGGCTCTCGGCGTCAACGGCGTCGCCGCGATCGCCGGCTCGTTCATCGGTCTCGTCCTCGGCGGGGTCCTCGCCCCGATCGAGTGGCACCTCGTGTTCCTCGTGTCCGTCCCGATCGGGCTGTTCGGCACCGTCTGGGCCTACCTCAAGCTCGAGGAGCGCAGCATCAGGGTCCCGGCCAAGATCGACTGGTGGGGCAACCTCACCTTCGCGGTCGGTCTCGTCGCCGTCCTCGTCGGGATCACGTACGGCATCGAGCCCTACGGTGGCCACACGATGGGGTGGACGAGCCCGAAGGTCCTCGCCGAGTTGCTCGGCGGTGTCGCCCTGCTCGTCGTCTTCGGCGTGATCGAGACGCGTTCGGACCACCCGATGCTCCGGCGCTCGCTGTTCAAGATCCGGGCCTTCTCCGCGGGCAGCGTCGCGACCTTCCTCGCGGCGCTCGGACGCGGCGGGCTCATGTTCATCCTCATCATCTGGCTCCAGGGGATCTGGCTCCCCCTCCACGGCTACAGCTTCGCCCGCACGCCGCTGTGGGCGGGTATCTACATGCTCCCGCTCACGGTCGGCTTCCTCGTCGCCGGCCCGCTCTCGGGCATCCTCTCCGACCGCTTCGGGGCCCGCCCGTTCGCGACCGGCGGCATGGTCGTCACCGCGCTCGCCTTCGGGCTGCTCGAGATCCTCCCCGTCGACTTCTCCTACGTCGTGTTCGCGCTCGTGCTGTTGATGATGGGCCTCGGCATGGGCATCTTCTCCGCGCCCAACCAGGCCGGCATCATGAACTCGCTCCCGCCGGACCAGCGAGGCTCGGGTGCGGGGATGGTGACGACGTTCCAGAACTCCTCGATGGTGCTCTCGATCGGCGTCTTCTTCACCCTCATCATCCTCGGCCTCGCCTCGGGCCTGCCGCACGCCCTGTACGGCGGGTTGACACGACAGGGCGTCTCGCCCGCGCTCGCGCACCAGGTCGCCAGCCTGCCCCCGGTCGGCAGCCTCTTCGCCGCATTCCTCGGCTACAACCCGATGCAGACCTTGCTCGGTCCGGCGCTCCCCCACCTCGCGCACGCCCGCTACCTGACGGGCCGGAGCTTCTTCCCGAGCCTCATCGCGAAGCCCTTCCAGTCGGGGCTGCGCGAGGCGTTCGCCTTCGCGCTCGCCGCCTGCCTCGTCGCAGCGATCGCCTCCTGGCTGCGTGGCGGCAAGTACGTGCACGGCCACGCCAGTGCCCCCGCGACCGCTGCCGACGGCGAGGCGCCGCTCGACGCGGCGGCCGCGGAGTCCGCGCTCGTCGGCGCGGGTGTCGCCGAGAGCAACCTTGACTAGGTCGGCGGGCTCCCGCACCGGTGCCCGGACCGGGGAGGGAGCTCCGCCGGACGAGGGCGCGCCGACCCGGCTGCGCATCGGCGAGGCGGCACAGCGCAGCGGGGTGTCCGAGCGCACGTTGCGCTACTACGAGGAGATCGGCATCCTCGCCCCCGCGGGGCACAGTGCCGGTGGCTGCCGGGAGTACGGACCGGGCGAGCTCGAGCGCGTCCAGCGGATCCGCGAGCTGCAAGAGCTCATCGGGCTCAACCTCGAGGAGATCCGCGGCGTCGTCACCCGGGAGGACCGCCTCGGCACGCTCCGGGACGCCTACCGCCAGAGCGAGGACCCCGACGAGCGCCGGGCGCTCGTGCTCGAGGCGCTCGAGATGACCGAGGCCCTCCACGACCGCGTCGCACGCAAGGTCGTCCGCATCACCGCGTTCCGCGACGAGCTCGCGGGCCTGATCGAGCGCTACCGCACCGTGCTCGAGGAGCTCGACACCGTCTCGGCGTGATCACAGGTTCGCGCCACGCGACGCGAATCGCTCAACGTCTTCCCGCACCCTGCCGTTTGCTAGTCCAGCGGCGGCGAGGACTGCCCCGCTGACGTAGCCCACGGACGGGCCCACGGGGACGCGGCCTGCCGCGTCCCGACGCGAGCCCGTGCGAGGTACGTCCGTGACGAGCGGCATCATCGGCATCTTGCAGTTCGCGATCGACGGCGTCACCGCCCAGCAGAACGCCCAGGCGAACAACATCGCGAACCTCTCGACTCCCGGCTACACCGCGAACGAGGTGAGCTTCCAGTCGAGCCTGGCGGACGCGCTCGCCTCCCCCGGCCCCGCCACCGCCCGGATCACGAACGCGCCGTCGGCCACGCCGCCTGCGACGAACGGCAACAACGTCCAGATCGCCGACGAGCTCGTCGCGGCGCAGAAGGACACCTTGCAGTACGAGACGATCAGCGAGTCGCTCAACGCGCAGTTCCGCCTGATCCAAGGCGCGACAGGAGGGAGCTTCCAGTGACGCTGTTCACGTCCATCGACATCTCCAACACGGGTCTCGACGCGATGCAGACCTGGATCGACACCTCGGGCGGCAACATCGCGAACGCGAACGACGTCGTCGCGACGAACGCACCGGCCTACGCGACCGAGACGCCGGTGTTCACACCCCTCGGCGGGACGCTGCCCGGCGCGCCCGGCGTCGGCGTCTCGACGTCCGTCGCGCTCGGCTCGACGACGGGCGTGATCGTGTCCGAGCCGGGAAACCCGCTCGCGAACGCCCAGGGCGAGGTGAAGGTGCCGTCGGTCTCGCTCGGGAGCCAGCTCGTCGACCTGATCCAGGCCCAGGAGGGCTACCAGGCCAACACCGTCTCCATCACCCACGCCGTCGCCGCGTACCAGTCCGGCCTCGCAATCGGGAGCTGACCATGCCGATCGCACCCATCCCGGCGGTCCCCGCCCTGCCCCAGATGCCCTCGCTGCTCGGGTCGGGCCCGGCCGCGAGCTCCGCGAGCAACTCGTTCGGATCGCTCATGTCGAACGCCGTCAACGGCCTGCAGGCGTCGCAGAGCGCCGCGTCGGCGGCCGAGGCGCAGTCGGCTGCCGGCCAGGGCAACCTCGCCGACACGATGATCGCGGCGACGAAGGCGTCGCTCGACACCCAGATCGCGACAGACCTGTTGAACAAAGCCATCGCGTCCTACACCGGCATCATGAACATGAGCTTCTGATCAGATGGCAGCAGGCGCACGGGACTTCAGCCGCTACAAGCAGGCGGCGCAGCGATTCACCTCCGGCTTCTCCCGCGGGCAGCAAGCCGTGACGGTCGCCGCGGTGATCGGGGTCGTCGTCGTTGCGATGGTCTTCATGTCGCTGTCGGGGCGGCCGACCTACGCGATGCTCTTCACGAACCTCCAGCCCTCCGACGCCGCCGCGATCACCCAGCAGCTCGCCACGAACCACGTTCCCTACGAGCTCGAGAACGGCGGCTCGACGATCCTCGTCCCGCAGAACATGGTCGACCAGGAGCGCCTCGCCGCGGCAGCAGCCGGCCTGCCCTCGCAGACCACCGTCGGGCTCTCGATCCTCGACAAGGAGGGCCTCACCACCTCCCAGCTCACCCAGCAGGCGGACTACCTGCAGGCCCTCCAGGGCGAGCTCGAGCAGACGATCGACTCGATCAGCGGGGTCACCTCGAGCCAGGTGAGCATCGCCCTGCCGGCCAACCAGACCTTCGCGCTCGGCAACACGAACCCGACCGGCGCCTCGGTGCTCGTCGACCTCCAGCCCGGGCACAGCCTTACCTACGGCCAGGTGCAGGCGATCGTCTCGCTGACGGCCTCCGCGGTCCCCGGACTCAACCGGTCGGACGTGACGGTCGCCGACTCGAACGGCAACCTGCTCGCCGGTCCCGGCGTCAACGACAGCGGCGCCGCCCAGAGCAGCGCCTCCACCGCCTACGACAGCGCCGAGCAGGCGCGGATCTCCGCGTACCTCGCCGGGATCCTCGGCCCCGGCAACGCCGACGTCCAGGTCAACGCGCAGCTCAACTTCGACCAGGTCCAGACCCGCAGCCAGACCATCCTCGCCGGCAAGGGCGGCAAGCCGCTCCTCGTGTGCACCTCGACCCAGCAGTCGAGCGAGAAGTACACCGGCACGGGGACGCCCGCCGGGCTGCAGGCCGGCACGACGACAGCCGGGACCGGGAGCTACACCCAGACCTCGACGTCGAAGACGTGCGAGAGCGGCACGCAGAGCCAGACGGTCACGACGGCCCCCGGCGGCGTGACGAGCCAGTCCGTCGCCGTCCTCGTCAACTCGAAGGCCCTGCCGAAGGGCCTCACGCTCGCGCAGCTCCAGGCCGGCGTCGCCGCGACGGCGGGCATCCAGAAGGCTCGCGGGGACGTGCTCAGCTTCAGCGCCGCGCCGTTCAAGGCGAGCCCGTCGACGGCAGTGCTCGCGACGAAGAAGAGCATCCTCGCGACCGCCCTCAAGCCGGGCCTCGCCCTGCTGCTCGTGCTGCTCGTGCTCTTCCTGCTCTGGCGGGCGTCGCGCAAGGCCCGCAAGGCTGCAGCCGCCGAGCAGGCCCTGCTCGACTCGCTCGTGCTCGACCAGCTCGAGTCGATGCCGATGCTCATGGAGCCGACGACGGGCGAGCTCCCGGCGATCGAGCTCACGCCCGCCCGGCGCCGGCTCGGGCCCTCGATCCAAGAGCTCGTCGACAACCAGTCCGACGA
The DNA here is from genome assembly GCA_027335685.1 of Acidimicrobiaceae bacterium. Lineage (GTDB taxonomy): Bacteria > Actinomycetota > Acidimicrobiia > Acidimicrobiales > Bog-793 > JAJZCK01. The sequence continues at coordinate 1,279 of DAHWHN010000076.1, read as the reverse complement.
GGTCGCCTCGGTGCTGCGCGACTGGCTCCACCAGGGCACATGATCCAGCTCACGAAGAGCCAGCAAGCAGCGGTCGTGATCGCGCAGCTCGACGAGACCCGGGCGCACAAGGTCCTCAAGAACCTGAGCGAGAGCGAGGTCATCGAGCTGATGGCCGAGGTCGCGCGGCTCCCGACCATGACGGCCGAGGACGTCGACCGGGTCCTCGACGAGCTCTCCGTCGTGACCGGCTCGCTCGCGGACGTCCGCCAGGGCGGGAGCGACATCGCGGAGCGCCTGCTGCGCGAGCGCGTCGGCGCGGCACGTGCGGCGCAGATCATGGACGAGCTGCAGAACGTCGTCGCGGACCATCCGCTCGCCTTCATCAACCGGATCGACCCCGCCCAGATCGTCGGCTTCATGAGCGCCGAGCACCCCCAGCTCCTCGCCGTCGTCCTCGCGCACGTCAACCGCGACCACGCGGCGCGAGTCGTCGAGCGCCTCGACGACGACCTGCGCACGGAGGTCGCACGTCGCGTGGCAAAGATGAGCCCGCTGCCGCCCGACGTCATGCGCAAGGTCGGCGCCGAGCTCGACTACCGGCTCTCGGCCTTCGCGCGAGCAGGTGGCGGCAGCTCGGAGATCGAGGGCGTCGCGACGATCGTCGGCATCCTCACGAGCGCGGACCAGGCGACGGAGAAGCAGATCCTCGCGGACCTCGAAGAGCGCGACCCGGAGATGGCCGAGATCATCCGCAACGAGATGTTCGTCTTCGAAGACGTCGTCCAGCTCGACGACCAGACGCTGCAGACCGTGCTCCGCTCGGTCGTGCTGAAGAACGTCGCGCTCGCGCTGAAGGGCAAGCCGGAGCACGTCATCCAGAAGTTCACGCGCAACATCTCCGAGCGCGCCGCGGAGGAGCTGCTCGAGGACATGGCGTCGCTCGGGCCGCAGCGCCTCTCGGTCGTCGAGGGGGCCGAGGCCTCCATCGTCAAGCTCGTCCGCTCGCTCGCGGACGCCGGCACGATCACCATCGAACGGGGCACCGATGAGCTCGTCGGCTGAGCCCCGCGCGCACCGGCGCGTCGTGCGTGAAGCCGACGCGGGCTCGCTCGGGCTCGCGCACCTCGTGTCGAGCCGCGTCGCGGTCGCCGCGCACCTGCCACGCCATCCCGCCGACGACGGCCCGAGCATCGAGATCCAGCTCGCCGAGGCGCGGCGCGCCGGCTACGAGCGCGGGCGCGCGGAGGGCCTCGCCGACGCGCTCGCCGCGGCCGAGGCGCGCCGCGCCGAGGCGCTC
>DAHWHN010000061.1 GCA_027335685.1 Acidimicrobiaceae bacterium | reverse complement strand
CTTGCACCGTCTCGCGAGCACGCTCATCGTCATGCTCGCGATCCCCGTGTCGCTCGTCGCCACGTTCCTCGCGATGTACTTCCTCCACTTCAGCCTCGACCTGATCTCGCTCATGGCGCTGTCGCTGCTCATCGGCATCCTCGTCGACGACTCGATCGTCGTTCTCGAGAACATCCACCGCCATCGAGCGATGGGGAAGTCGCCAGCGCTCGCCGCGGTCGACGGGCGGACCGAGATCGGCGCTGCAGCGGTCGCGATCACGCTCACCGACGTGGTCGTCTACCTTCCCGTCGCGTTCGTGTCGGGCAACGTCGGCCAACTGTTCCGCGAGTTCGGCCTCACGATCGTCGTCGCGACGCTGTTCTCCCTCCTCGTCTCCTACACCTTGACGCCAATGCTCGCCGCGCGCCTGGCGGGAAGGGTCGAGGCGCGCGGCGACGGGCCGGTCGCGCGGCTCGGCGGGTGGTTCGCGCAGCACTTCGACTCGGGCTTCGACCGGGTCCGCTGCCGCTACCGACGCGTCGTCGCCTGGACACTTCGTCACCGCGTCGTGGTCACCGCGGTCGCCGTGGCCGCGGCCGTCGCGAGCCTCGGCATCGTGCGATCCGGCGTCCTTCCGACGACGTTCGTGCCTCGGGAGGACAACGGCGTCGTGACGGTGAACGGCACGCTTCCCCCGGGCACGTCGCTCACGACGGACCAGGCGACGCACGCGAGCTTCGCTCGCCGGCTCCAGCACCTCGGTGGCGTGCGGGACGTCTTCGTCTCTGCCGGGTACAGCGGCGGCACGGGCGCCGGGGTCAACCTCGGTCAGATCACGGTCGACCTCGGGCCGAGAGGCTCGCGGCCGCCGATCGCGAGCTACGTGAAGAGGGTCGCCCGCCTCGCTCGGCACTATCCGGGGCTCGTCGCACACGCGCACGTCCAGAACCCGTTCATCTCGAGCGGTGCACGCGCCGCGAGCGTCTCGGTGCTCGGTCCAGACCTCGCCGAGCTCGACCGGCTCGCGACTGCGATCGCCGCCGAGGTCCAGCACGACCCTGCTGTCTCGCAGGTCTCGACCTCGGTCCCCGTTCCCACCCCGGAGCTCTCGATCGCCGTCGACCACGCCGAGGCCGCGTATCTCGGCGTGAGCACGAGCGCGATCGGCGCCGCCGTCGCCGCGGCGCTCGGCGGGGTGACCGTCTCGCCGCTCGTGCTGTCTTCGAGCGCGCCGGTCGAGACGGTCCAGCTCGCCCTCGACCGCGGCTCGACGCTCACTCCCGCGCAGCTCGAGGCGATCCCGGTGCCCGCCGGGCACGGGACCGTCCCGCTCTCGAGCGTCGCGTCCCTCTCCATGACCACAGGTCCAGCCAAGATCACCCAGGTGAACCGCGAGTACGCGGTGTCGGTCTCCGCGTCGAGCCCCTCCGGCAACTCCGGACCTGCGACGAGCGCGCTCCTCGGCGCGGCGGCAGAGGTCGGCCTGCCGACGGGCTACTCGGTCGCAGTCGGCGGTCAGGCGCTCCAGCAAAAGGCCGCCTTCGGCCCCCTGCTCCAGGCGCTCGCGCTCTCCGTCCTGCTCGTCTACATGCTGCTCGCGGCGCTCTACGAGTCGTTCGCCGATCCACTCGCGGTGATGCTCGCCGTGCCGCTCGCGACCGTGGGCGCGCTCGGCGCGCTATGGGCTGCGCACCTTCCGATCTCGATCTTCGCCCTTCTCGCGATGATCATGCTCGTCGGTATCGTCTCGAAGAACTCGATCCTGCTCGTCGACTACGCGAAGACGCTCCAGCGACGCGGCGTCGCGCGGGGCGAGGCGATCGTCGAGGCCGGAGCGACGCGTATCCGCCCAATCGTCATGACGACCGCGACGATGGTCGCGGCGATGCTCCCGCTCGCGTTCGGGACAGGCTCGGGCGCCTCGGAGCGTCAGCCCATCGGCATCGTGCTCATCGGCGGGCTCACCTCCTCGACGGTCCTCACGCTGCTCGTCGTGCCTGTGCTCTACAGCCTCGTCGACGACGGGTCCCGCTGGTCGAAGGCGTTGCTCGGCCGGCTCCGCAGGCACGACGTCGCGTCGCCGATCGTCCCGGTCGGCTATCCCGGCTGACCTCTCGGGGCCGGTGCACCTCCCGGTGCTGCGGGTGGTCGCTCGACAGGAGAGACCGAGGTGCCTCGCCAGGCTCGTATCGGTTCTGTCGAGAATGTTGGCTTGCTCTCATCGCAGTCTCATCTGGGGGTGCTTGCCTGGTGCATACGAGATCCCCGGTGCGCGGTGCCACGTAGAGCGATGTGACGCCGGGGAGCCGGGCATCTCGTCCAATCCGAGAACAGGAGAGAGCACATGACAACAGCTGAGCACACAACAAGTGAGCACGCGCTGCGCGAGGGGTCCTCGGGCTCCCGCGGCACCAAGAGAGACCGCGCCAGGCGACGGATGGCAGCGGGCGCAACAGCGTGTGCTGTGTCTGGGCTCGCCGTAGCAGGGCTCGGTGTCGGCCTCGCTGGGCCCGCGTCCGCGGCGACGGCTCACCGGGTCGTGACGAGCATCGTCGAGACGCCTGGGACGACGAGCTTCACCGTGAAGAGTGGGATCGCGACAATCACCGTCGATGTCACCTCGACGACCACGTACGTCGCCCGCGGTGTGAGCGCGCCCACGATCGCGAACGTGACGGCAGGTGAGCGCGTCAAGGTACGCGGAACGGCTGCAGGCACGAACACCGTGGACGCGGCGCGGGTCCGGGTGCTCCCTGCGCTCCCGGTCACCTCCGGCACGGTCGCATCGACATCGTCACTTTCCGCAGGGAGCTTCACTCTCACCCGAGGCGCGGCGACGATCACCGTCACCGTCTCGAGCGCGACGACCTACCTCGACCACGGCGTGAGCGCGCCGACGGTTGCGAACGTCACCGCGGGCGAGCGCGTCGAGGTCTTCGGCTCGGTGTCGGGGACGAACGCTGTCGACGCTACGAAGATCCAGGTGCTCCCGGCACGCCCGGTCGTCACCGGCACGGTCGCGTCCACGGTGTCGCCATCCTCGGAGAGCTTCACTCTCACCCGAGGCGCGGCGACGATCACCGTCACCGTCTCGAGCGCGACGACCTACCTCGACCATGGCATGAGCTTGGCAACTGTCGCGAACGTGACGATGGGAGAGCACGTCGCAGTCTTCGGCACCGTGTCAGGGACCAACGCCGTCGACGCGTCGCAGGTCCGCGCGGTGCCTTCCTGGCCTCGTCGTGAGCGTCGGTCGATGCGGGGCAAGGCGATGATTGGACGCTAGCCACAATAGAGCCGGCACGGGGGCCGGGGCGCGCATCTCTGCCTCGGCTCCCCGTGCCCCTCGCCTGTCGCGAGAGCGCTTGAGGAGCTGTGACGTGCGAGCGGATCGGGTCACACCAAGAACGCGGTCGGCAACGAGATGCGCGTGGGAAAGCATGCTTGCTGCCCGAGGTCATGTCGAGCCGTCGATCATTCCGAGCCTTCGGACAGCGGGAGCTTTCCGAACTCTCGTGAGGTCGTATCACCGCGGTGGTCAAGCGAACGCAGGTGTCGCGCATGAGCAGTACCCGCGCGCAAGGCGGAGAAGCGACACCCGCAGGCGAAGGAGCAAGCTCGTTTCCCGATGAGAATGGAGCTATTGCCGCCCTCGCTGTCTGTACACGCGCCGGCAGTGATCTGTGCTCATGATGTGCAATGCTACCTGCACACGGCTCCCTGTCGATGCTCCTGGTCACAGATGTGCGCGTCGGGGCTGCAGCGGACGCCTCCGGTGGATCGGTCGTGTTGGTTCGCGTATCTCCGGTTCGAGCCGCTCGTGGCATTGCACACCGCGAGGTTAGATATCTGGGCAATCAGACGAAGTCAGGGGCGTTTCGCGCGACTGATCCACGTCGGATCTGTGGCACCGCCTGCCACACGGCGCCGATCGACGCGATCGCCGGTGCGACCGGTGTCGAAACGAAGCGCGCCTTTCAGCGGCCACGAGATCCTGCCCGTAGACGGCCATGGAGTTGCCCGCGCGGCCACGAGATCTGCCCGCTGGCGGACATCAGATCTCCTCTTCCGATCGACCGTTCCGAGGTGGTCCACCACTTGGGTGCCCCCCGGTTTGCTGAGCGTGCTTGAGCACCCAACTACCGAGGAGGAGCAGATGGAGTCTGACGAGGAGATCATGGAGATTCTCGAAGTATTCGATCTGACCTAGATCCTCGAGTTAGCGGAGCCCCCGACCCTCCGGGCCCCCAGAGGCCACCAACTCGGTG
>DAHWHN010000042.1 GCA_027335685.1 Acidimicrobiaceae bacterium | reverse complement strand
CTGCTGCTCGGAGCACGAAGGGTTCTGCGCCCCGGTCGTCGAGGCCATGCACCGCCGGGTGCCGGTCGTCGCGATCGCTCGGGCCGCGCTGCCCGAGACGATCGGCGACGGGGGGGTGCTGCTCGGGGAGAGGGATCCGGTGCTCGTCGCCGCAGCGGTCCACGAGGTCCTTGCGACACCGGGCGCGCGCGAGGCCCTCGTCGAGGCGGGAGCGCGCCAGGCCGGGCGCTACGGCCTCGACGCGGCGCGCAGGGCGTTTCGCGCAGCGGTCGACGAGGAGCTCGCGGTGGCGTTGTAGGGCGAGCTCGTGTGGTCGCGCGCTGCCGGGCCGCATCGCCGGGTTTGGCTGGCCCGGCGACGGTACCCTGGGGCGTGCGTAGTCGCGAGGCACGACGGCGTCACCGGGTGTGGTGGCGCGTCGTGCGCTTCGTCGTCGGCCTCGGGCTCGCCGGCGCCGCGTTCTACGCCCTCGACGGCCAGCGTGGCGAGCTAGCCGGCGCCTCCGTCTACCTCGCGAGGATCAAGCTCGGTTGGCTGCTCGCTGCCATCGCGAGCGAGATCGTGTCGTTCGTGAGCTTCGGCGCTCTCCAGCGGCGCCTGCTCGCGTGCGCGGAGGTCGACGTCCGCCTCGGCTACTCGACCCTTCTGAGCCTCGCCTCGGGTGCCATCGCGGACTCGCTTCCGGCAGGCCCTGCGTTCTCGAGCGTCTACGTGTTCCGCCAGTACCGCCGGCGTGGCGCAGGCGATGCCGAGGCGGGCTGGACGCTCGTCGCGACCTTCGTCTGCGCCGCGCTCGGCCTCGCACTGCTCGCCACCGCCGGCGTCCTGCTCGCGACGAGCGAGAGCGCGTCCTACGACCTGGTCGGGGTGACGCTCGGAGTCCTCGCGCTGACCGTCGTCGCGGACGCGGTCGTCTGGCAGCGGCGCTGGTCGGCCCGTGTCCTCGTCCGCCTCGTCGAGCTTGCGCACCGCCTCGTCGGCCTGCCCCGGCGCAGCGGGGTCGACGTCGTCGAGGACCTTCTCCGCCGGCTCACGTCGGTCGAGCTCTCCTGGAGGGATCTCGGCGTCTCGGTCGGCGCGGGGCTCGGCAACTGGGCGTTCGACTGCGCGAGCCTCGCCTTCGGGTTCCTCGCCGTGGGGGCCGCGGTTCCCTGGCGCGGACTGCTCCTCGCCTACGGCGCCGGCCAGCTCGCCGCGAACCTCCCGATCACCCCCGGTGGGCTCGGGGTCGTCGAGGGGAGCATGACGATCGCGCTCGTCGCGTTCGGGGGCAGCGAGGTCTCGACCGTCGCCGCCGTGCTCTGCTACCGGATTGTGAGCTTCTGGGGCTACCTGCCCGTTGGCTGGGCCGCGTGGGCCGCGCTCACCGTCGCGGACCGGCGCGCAGGACGCGCGCAGGACCCGCCGGCGGACCCGGGGGCGGTCGTCGACCCTCGGGGGAGGGCACCCGGCGAGACGCCGCGACTCGACGCGCCGGTCAGACGCCACGGCTCGGGGCTGCAACGCGACGCTCTCGAGCTGGCCACCACCGACGTCGCAACCGGGCTGGTCCCGGACGAGCTCGGGGCAGACGACGGACTCGACTCCTCGGGGAGGATCGGATGACGGTGCGGCGAACGGGACTGGGCGGGATCGCCCTCGTGCTGTGCGCAGGGCTGCTCGCGTCGGGGTGCACCTCGCCGCGCAACACGCTCGGCACGCGCGAGAGCAGCTGTTTCAAGGCGCTGCCCGTGGCCCGCGCGGCGGTGCACGACCGCGGGCGATTCGCGGGAGTGCGCTACCTCACCGGGGATGTCCTGGCCCGTGCGCTCGGCGCCCTGCATCCTCCCGAGCGAGGCGTCCCGCACCGGGCTGACAGCCGCCGCGTCGGGATCTGCGTCGTGGCGTACGCGGGGCATTTCGACGCCGCGGCGGTGCGTGACGGCCGGCCGGCCGGCGCGCGGTCCGGCAACCTCGCCCTCGTCGTCGTCCGCGCCCGGGACGAGCGCCTCCTCGTGACGATCGTCATCGAGAAGGCGCCCGTGCGCCTCACGAGGCTCTATCCCGACATCGGCTGAGCCCCGTGACATCGGCTGAGCGTGTCGGGCCGGACCGTACGTCGCACCCGGGCAGACCGGACGTGGGCCGCGTGCCGCGCCGCTAGTCTGCGGCGCGTACCTCGCGCTTTCGGCCGCGGGCGCGCTCGGACTGGTCGAGGACGACCTTGCGGAGGCGGACCGTCTCGGGCGTGACCTCGACGCACTCGGTCTCGTCGGCCTGCTCGAGGGCCTGCTCGAGGGTCAGCTGGCGCCACGGCGGGAGGCGGACGAGCAGGTCTGCCGAGGACGAGCGCATGTTCGTCAGCTTCTTCTCGCGTGTCGGGTTGACGTCCATGTCCTCGGGCCGGGAGCTCTCGCCGACCACCATGCCCTCGTAGACCTCCTCGCCGGGTCCGACGAACAGCGTCCCGCGCTCTGCGAGGCTGGCGAGCGAGTACGGGGTCGTGACGCCGGAGCGATCCGCGACCAGGCTGCCCGAGACGCGTGTCCGGATCACACCCTGCCAGGGCTCGTAGCGCTCGAAGGCGTGGTGGATCTGCGCGGTGCCCCGCGTCTGGGTCAGCAGCTCGCTGCGGATCCCGATGAGCCCACGGGCCGGCACCAGGTGCTCGAGGCTCACCCACCCCGTACCGTGGTGGACGATCTTCTCGACGCGTGCCTTGCGCTTCGCGAGCAGCTGGGTCATCGTGCCGAGGTGCTCTTCGGGCACCTCGACGGAGAGCCTCTCGATGGGCTCTTCGAGGACCCCGTCGACCGTGCGCGTCAGGACCTCCGGCTTGCCGACCGTGAGCTCGAAGCCCTCCCGCCGCATGATCTCGACGAGCACGGCCAGCTGGAGCTCGCCTCTGCCCTGCACCTCGAAGGTGTCCGGCCGCTCGGTCGGAAGGACGCGGATCGCGACGTTGCCGAGCAGCTCCGCGTCGAGGCGGTCGCGGACCATGCGGGCCGTGAGCTTGGACCCCTCGCGGCCCGCGAGCGGCGAGGTGTTGACGCCGATGGTCATCGACAGGCTCGGCTCGTCGATGTGGAGCAGCGGCAGGGCGACGGGAGAGTCGGGGTCGGCGAGGGTCTCCCCGACGGTCACCTCGTCGATGCCGCCGACGGCGATGAGCTCTCCCGGGCCGGCCGCCTCGGTCGGGATCCGGTCGAGGCCTTCGGCGACGAGCAGCTCGACACAGCGGGCCCGCTCGATCGTGCCGTCACGGCGGCACCAGGCAAGCTGCTGGCCTTTGCGGATCGTCCCCTCGACGACGCGGCAGATCGCGAGCCGACCGAGGTAGGGCGAGGCGTCGAGGTTCGTCACGAGCGCCTGGAGCGGAGCACCCTCGGTGTAGGCAGGCGCGGGCAACCAGGCGAACAGCGCGTCGACGAGCGGCACGAGGTCGCCGCCCGCAGGCTTGTCCGACACCGACCCCTCGGGCTGGACCGGCGAGAGCCAGCCGTCGCGTGCGCTGCCGAAGAGGAAGGGGATGTCGAGCTGCGTCTCGGGCGCGTCGAGGTCGAAGAAGAGCTCGAGCGTCTCGTCGATGACCTCGGCGATGCGCGCGTCGGGGCGGTCGACCTTGTTGACGATCGGGATGACGGGAAGCCCGGACTCGAACGCCTTGCGGAGCACGAACCGGGTCTGGGGGCGGGGCCCTTCCGCCGCGTCGACGAGGAGCATCGCCCCGTCGACCATCGCGAGCGCGCGCTCGACCTCGCCGCCGAAGTCCGCGTGGCCGGGGGTGTCGACGACGTTGAGCCGGCGGTCGCCGAAGTGGAACGCCGCCTGCTTCGCGAGGATCGTGATCCCCTTCTCGCGCTCGAGGTCCATCGAGTCGAGGACGCGGTCGGGGACCTCCTCGCGCGCGTGGAACGTGCCGGCCTGCCGGAGCATCGCGTCCACGAGCGTCGTCTTGCCGTGGTCGACGTGGGCGATGATCGCCACGTCGCGCAGCTCTGCTCTCGTCGCCACGTCGTCGTCCTCTTCTGTGTCGTGCGCGCGGTGTCCCGCGCCCGTCGTCTCGTGACCGGTCGTCCGTAGGGGTAGGCCGGCCGGTGGGTCTCTCGGCCTAGATTGCTCGGCATGGTGCTCCGTGCGAACAGGCTCGAGAGGATCACGAACCTCGTGCTCGCACTGCTCGACACGCCGCGACCTCTCTCGCTGCGAGAGATCGGCGACCTGGTGGCAGGCTACCCGACCGAGCAGGGAGCGCTCCGCCAGGCGTTCGAGCGTGACAAGCGCACCCTGCGCGACAGCGGCATCCCCGTCGCCGTCGAGCGGATCGGTGGCGACGACCAAGTCGGCTACCGTATCCTAGCAGACGACTACTACCTTCCCGACCTCGGGCTCTCGGGCGAGGAGGAGCAGGCGCTCGCGTTCGCAGTGGCCGCGGTGCGCATCGACGGCGACCTCGGCCGGGGCGTGCTCGGCAAGCTCGGCGCTCCTGCGCCGGCCGACATGCCGCCCGTGGCGATCCTGCCGTCGCTGCCTGCGCTCGGCGTGCTCCAGCACGCCGTGCGTGCCCGGTCCGTCGTCGAGTTCGAGTACCGGGGTCGCCGCAGGGCCGTCGAGCCGTATGGTCTGCTGTTCCGGTCGGGCGCGTGGTACCTCGTCGGCCGTGACCGGACGTCGGGCCCCGACGGCGGGGTGCGGACGTTTCGCGTGGACCGACTGGACGGCGGACCGACTGCCGGCGCGCCGGGGGGTTTCGTGGTCCCCGACGGCGTCGACGTCGCCGGCGAGCTCCACCTCGCGCCGTGGCGGCCAGCTGCGCCTGGGCTCGCCGACGACGACCCGGCCTCCTGTGAGGTGGTCGTCGAGGTCGACGTGCGCGAGGCTCGCGCCGCGCTCGCCCTGGCAGGTCCGGGCGCACTCGAGGCGCGCCACGATGACGGATCGGTGCGGCTGCGCTTCGCAGTCGCCGACGAGGCGGCGTTCGTGTCGTGGGCGCTCGGCTGTGCCGACACGCTCGAGGTCCTCGAACCCGCGCGCCTGCGCGACGCGGTCGTCGAGGCCCTGTCGGCGGCGGCCGGTCGATGACGGGCGACACCAGCCGCGCCGGCCAGCGCCCCGACGTGCTCGGTGCGGGGGAGCGGCTGCGGCGCCTGCTCGCGATCCTCGCCCACCTCGCGCGAGTCGGCGAGGAGAGCATCGCCGAGCTCGCCGAGCGCTTCGCCATGGACCCGAGCGCCCTCGTCGGCGAGCTCGAGCTCGCGGCGTGCTGCGGCTTGCCGCCCTACACGCCGGACCAGCTCCTCGAGCTCGTCGTCGACGACCACAGCGTCGTCGCGCACGGCTTGCAGGCCCTGCGGCGCCCCCCGCGGCTCACGCCGGACGAGGGCTTCGCCGTCGCAGCCGCAGCGCGGGCTCTGCTCGCTGTCCCGGGCTCGGATGCGTCGGGACCGCTCGCCTCGGCCCTTGCCAAGCTCGAGGCGGCTCTCGGCCACGACAGGATCGACGTCGAGATCGACGCCCCTGCGCACCTCGACGCGCTGCGCGACGCGGCGGCCGCCAGCCGGGTCGTCGAGATCGACTACCTCGGGTCGCGCCCGGGCGGCGAGTCGACGCGCCTCGTCGAGCCGCACCGCGTCGTCGCGCTCGACGGACGCTTCTACTGCGACGCCTACTGCCGGCTCGCCGGCGGCTGGCGCCGCTTCCAGGTCGAGCGGATCGACGCCGTGCGGACCGCCGGGGCGACCTTCGAGCGGCGCGACCTGCCTGACGAGCTGGACGGGGCCCACGCGTTCGCCGGTGGCGGCTCCGCCACGCTCGTGCTGCTCCAGATGGCCGAGGGGCGCCGAGCCCTCGTCGACCGCCTCGCCGCCGGGCCGATAGAGCTCGCCGGCGACGGGCGGATCGTCGTGCCGGTGCGTATCGCCGACGAGCACTTTCTCGGACGCCTGCTCCTGCGGCTCGGGCCCGACGCCGAGGTGGTCGAACCTTCGGCGCTGTCTCGTGCCCGCGCCGTGGTCGCCGAGTCGGCGCTGCGGCGCTACGAGCGCCGGGGGGGCGTGTCCGGGCAGTCGGGCACCAGGGTGGCGCGGTAGGAGCCAGGGGAGCGGCCGTCCGTAGCGTGCCGGCGTGCTCAGCCTCGCCACGGTCGGTCGGCACAGCTGGTCCTACTACCTCGCCACGGTCGCTCGGGACCAGCGCGACCCCGGAGGCCTCGTCGAGCCCGACGGCGTCTGGCTCGGTGCGGGCGCGCTCGACCTCGGTCTCGGAGGGTGTGCAGTCGACAAGGCGCGTCTCGGTGCGCTCCTCGCCGGGATCGATCCGGTGGCCGGCGAGGTCCTCGACGCCCGGCACGGCCGGGTGCGGGTCCTCGCCTACGACTGCACCTTCTCGGCGCCGAAGTCGGTGAGCGTGGTCCACGCGCTCGCCGGCCCCGACGTCGTCGAGGAGATCCGACGCGCCCACGAGGCGAGCGTCGAGGCCGCGCTCGGCTTCATCGAGCACGACGCCGGACGGGTCCGGGACCGACGGGGCGGGGGCGATCGCCTCGAACCGACGCGTGGCCTCAGCGCGGCGGCGTTCCTGCACAGGACGAGCCGGGCCCCCGACCCGCACCTGCACACCCACGTTCTCGTCGCGAACCTCGGATGCGGGCCCGACGGGAGGTGGTCGGCGATCGACGGCCGGCCGCTGCATGTCTACGCGAGCGCCGCCGGCGCGCTGTACCGCTCCCAGCTGCGAGCCGAGCTCGTCCGACGGCTCGACGTCGAGTGGCGCATGCGGCCCGACGGGTTCGCGGATCTCGCGGGCGTCTCCGCCGAGGTCGTCACGGCGTTCTCCCGCCGGCGCACTGCGGTCCTCGACGAGCTGGAGCGGACCGACAGGAGCGGACCGCGCGCGGCGCGGACAGCCCAGGCGACGACGCGACCGGGCAAGGACCTCGACACCCCCTACGAGGTCCTCGTCGCCAGCTGGCGAGAGCGCGCCTACGACATCGGCATCTCTGTCGGGCGGCTCAGCTCGCTCGCCACCCGGCGCCCGCGGCCGCTCGGGCGCGACGACCGTCGTGGCACCCCGGCTCGCGTGCCGCTCGCCGAGGCGGGGATGCGGCCGTTCACCGTGCGTGACCTCGTGCGGCTGCAGGCGGACGCGGCACTCGACGGCCGGGACGTGCGCGACGTGGTCGCTGCCGTCGACGCGGAGGTCGAGGCGGGGCTCTCGTCGGGAGCCCTGCTCGTTGACCCCGACCAACGCGCGGCGGCGCCGACGCTGCGCGGGCGGGGCGGGCGGGGCGGGCGCGGCGGGCGGATCCCGACGGGTGTGGCCGACACGCGCCTCGTGAGCCGGGAGTACCGAGCCCTCGAGGAGGCGTGCGCCGCGGATCTCGCGGCGGCGCCGCTGCTCGAGGACGACGGACGCACGCCCGGCCTCTACGTCGTGCCGGTCGGCCCTGATCCCTTCGGCGGGGTGAGCGGCCTACGGACCGCACTGGCGCTCGCGGGCGCGGACGGCCGGCAGGTCGTCACCGCCGCGCCAGGGGCCCACCGGGCTGCCCATCTCGAGGCTCTCACCGGCGTCGAGGTCGCCACCAAGCCCGAGCTGCCGCCGACGCTCGGCGGGGCCTTTGTCGTCGTCGCCGATCCTGGCTGCTGGGATATGACCGTGCTCGCCGAGGCGATCCACGCGGCCCGAGCAGGCGATGCGACGGTCGTCGTGCTCGGTTCGACGTCGACGGCCGGGCGGACGGCGATCTCGGTGGCAATGCGACGCGACGCGCCCGGCTCTCGCGGCACGGGTGATCGCCAGGTCGGGCGCGCGGCCGGACGTGAGCCCGGGCGCAGCGGCCAGGGCGCCGGGCGCGAGACGCGGATCGACGCCCGCCTGCCCAGCGCGCTCGGCCCAGCGCCCTCGTCGGTCCGTCGGCAGCAGGGCGAGGCAGGTGCGAGGTCGGTGCTCGTTGACGATCCCGAGGACCTGCGCGCCGTGCTCGTGCGCGAGAGTGCCGAGCAGCGTGGCGCGCTCGGTCGGGCGATCGTCGTCGTCGCAGATCGCGGTCTCGCGCGTGCCGGCAGCGCAGGCGCTGGTGGCGCCGCAGCGACGTCGGGCCCGGGGGGAGCCGACGCGCCGGAGTGGATCGCAGCGTCCAGCTTGCCGCGGCTGCTCGGCGCGCGCGATCGAAGAGAGGGTCCTGTCGCCCTCGTCGTCCTCGGCAGCGCACGCCTGCTCCCGCGCAGCGTGCTCGCGCGCACAGACGCCGCTCGGGTCCACGTCGCGGTCGCGCCGCCAGGCGGCGACGAGGCGGCGCGCCGGACCTTCGAGGAGAAGCTCGTCTCCGGGCGAGCGATCGGCCGCGCGCCGCGCGTCCGTGAGGTTCCTGCGAGAGCCCGGTCGGTCGGCGGCGAGCGGTCGGGCGTGGCACCTCCCGCGCTTGGCCGGGCGCCGGCCGGGATCGGCCGCTGATCGTCGTGACCTCAGCGGGAGCGTTCCGTGCCGTGCCCCGGTGGCTCGGTGCCGAGCGCGCGCCGCTGTTGCCGCGCAGTCGTCCAGGTGAACCTGTCGCCGGGGATGCTCTGCCACGGCTCCGCCTCGTGCCGGGGGGTGAGGACGATCGGGCTCGGGCGGGCGCCGGAGAAGACGACCGCGGCCCGGCGCGGGGGGTTCGCGATGCGGTCGGGCGGGAGGCGGCGGAGCCGCTGGGTCGTCACCGTGCGGCTCGCCGGCCGGCGGTGCCATATTCCACCGCTTGTCGTCCTCGAGACGTGCTCGACGTCCACGTCGCCGGCGAGGAGGGAGAGGGACTCGAGGGTTCGGGTGTCGCCGATCCCGCCGAGCACGACCACGGTGCCGAAGAGCGTGAGGAACCCCTCTGCCTCGACGCCCCATCGCCGGCGGGCCTGCGAGAGGTCCTGCAGGCATGCCAGGGTCGTGATGCCTTGGCTCGCCCCCTCTGCGACGAGCGTCCCGAGGTCGTGGAGGGGGGCGATGCCCGCGAGCTCGTCGAGCACGAGGAGCAGTGGAGCCACGTCGTTCCCGCCTGCGTTCCCGGCTGTCGTGCCGCCTGCGTCACGATTGGCAGCGGTCGCGCTCGACGGCCGGTCACGGAGCCGGGCCGCGGCGCGGTCGTAGGCGGCGGAGCGGATGTCGCGCAGGATCCCCGCGACGATCGGTGCGCTGTGGCGCTGGTGCTCCGCGCCGGCCGCGACGTAGAGGGTCGAGCTCTCCTCGACGAAGCGCCGTGGGTCAAAAGCTGGCAGGCGAGCACTCGCGAGGGCTGCGCTCGTGCGGTAGGCGGAGAGGACACCCGATGCCGTCGACCAGATCCCGCTCTGTTCGCGGCTGTCGGTTGCGAGGATGCCCTCGAGCACGTCGCCCGCAAGGTCCGCGTCTTCGCGCGCGAGGACGGCTCTGGCACGCGCGCCGTCGTGGCGGTTGACGGACGAGACGAGCGCGTCGAGCGACGAGCCACCGAGGTACGCAGCGTGGAGAAGGCTGGAGAGCAGCGCGCTCGCGCGCTCGCTCCAGTGGGTCGTCTCCGCGTCGGAGCGCGACGGCCGCGCGGCACCGACCATCGCCTCGGCAGTGAGGACTGCTGCGTCCCAGCTGGCGGCGGCATGCAGCGGTGACCAGCCGACGAGCTCCACGCCGTCGGGGGCAACCGTGCGCCCACTCGGGTCGAAGAGCATGCACTCGCCGACCCGCCGGCGCGCGCGTGCTGTGTCGAGAAGGACGTCCTGTTTGGTCGAGGCAGCCACCACGCTGCCGCACGCAGCGAGCACATTGGGCACGACGATCCCGCTGGTCTTGCCCGAGCGTGGGGGGCCGAGGACGAGCACGCAGTGCTCGGGCATCGCGAAGGAGGGACCGCCTGCGGACTGCCCGAGGTACGCGCCGAAGCCCGCGGCACGCGAGGCGGCCATCGCGGCGGCGTGTGGCCGTAAGAGGCTGGCATCGCGATGCTCGCTGCTCGTGTCCGGTGGCATCTCGAGACCCACGTCTACGGCGTGCCGCTCCCTCGCGCACTACCGGCTGCGCTGTGCGTGCCTGCATGGATGGCCGGACGAGATGGCTGTATGAGCACGTCAGGAGCGTCGTGGCGGGCCGTGACCGGCCTGACGGGCGGCAATGCTTGCATTTGCGCCGGAAATCCTCTTGTATTGCGGGGACTTCGACACGATCACGAGGAGGTGGCCGTGAACAGAACCGAACTAGTCGACGCGGTCAGTACAGACACCGGGTTGACACGACAGCAGGCGGAGGCGGCACTCGCTGCGATCGTCTACGAGGTGACTGCAGGTGTGCGCGGAGGGAACCCGGTACGCATCACGGGGTTCGGCACCTTCAAGCTCCGTGAGCGCAAGGCGCGACGCGGCCGCAACCCGCAGACGGGCGAGCCTGTCAAGGTCAAGGCGTCGAAGGGGATCGGTTTCACCCCGGGTGTCAAGCTCAAGGCCGACCTCAACTCCCGAGGCGCGATCGCGAAGCCTGCCCCCGTGTCCCCGTCTCGCACTGCCGCACCGGCAGCCCGGTCCGCAGGGACCAAGGCGGTCGCGGCCAAGGTGGCGGCCAAGGCTCCCGCGAAGCGGTCTACGGCGAGCCCGGCGGCCAAGGCACCCGCGGCCAAGAAGACGACAGCGGCAAAGGCGCCAGCGAAGAGGTCCTCGGCTCGAGCCTGATCCAACCGGCTGCCGGACCGTGCCAGCGGCGCGGCACGGTCCCGGTCGCGCGTCGACCGGACCGTGCCGCCCGGGCAGACGGCTCGTCCGCCAACCTCTGGCGCACGGCCACCTCGGTGCCGACCTCGACGACGCCAAGGCGAGTCCCCGGTCTGGCGGTCGCGCCCCTACAGACGGTCGATGCGCTTGAAGGCCTCGCCTGCGGCAAAGCCCGCGGTGCTGCCGGTCGAGGCGAGGCGCTCGCGGATGCGCTCGGAGAACGCAGCGATCTCCGTGTCGCGTGCCTCGTCGGTCGCGGAGATGTCCATCGTTGTCCGGAGCTGGCTGCGGTGCTCGAGCAAGGCGGCGATCTTGGTGTCGACCGAGGTCGAGACGTCCTCGACGTGGTCCGGCTCGTCTGCCTCGAACAGCAAGAGCGTCGACGGCCGGTGGGGCGGGATGGCCTGTTCGGGGAAGAACAGCGGATCGCGGGCGGCGACGATCCCGTCGGTGACGAGGAAGCCTGCATTGCGGTGGTCGGGATGGAGGCGGTAGCGCTTCCATGGGTCGTGGCCGATGACCACGTCGGGCCGGATCGAGCGGATCGCTGCGCAGACCTGCCATCTCTGGCGTAGGCCGGCCTCGAGCTCGCCGTCGGGCCAGCGCAGGAAGGTCACCTCGGACGTCCCGCCGAGGGCAGCAGCTGCGCTGCGCTGCTCGTGCTCCCGGGTGACGACGAGGCGCGCCGGATCCTCGGCGGCGTCCCAGGTCCCGCGCGAGCCGTCCGTGCAGACGAGATGGTGGATCTCACACCCAGCTGCCGCCCATTTGGCGAGCGTCCCGCCGCAGCCGAACTCGATGTCGTCGGGGTGGGCGCCGACGGCGAGCGCCCGTCTCGGGGTCTCGAGGTTGGTCGTCTGCACGTTCTCTCCAGTCTGTCGCTGTCGTGGTCGCTGTCGTGGTCGCTGTCGTCGGGGGTGTGCACGCGACCCGCTCGGGTGGCGCGCCTGTCAGCCGAGCAGGACGAGGTCCTCCGGCACGTCGCAGTCGCAAGCCAACCTCCAGTCGTACACGACGGTCGGTCCGAGGCCGAGCCGGACCGCTTCGGCACGGTGACGCGAGAAGGAGGCGGGGCCGTACGCGAAACGAAAGCCCGAGGCTGTGGGGACGCATGCGACGTTCGTGCCGTCGAGCCGCCGGTCCGGCACGAGGGTCACCCGGTGCTCCTCGCCGATACCGGCGAACGACGTGACGAGCGGGAGGTCGGCGTGGCTGACGATCGCGAGGTCGACGCCGAGGCCTGCGAGGCGCTGGACACCGGCGGCGACCGCTCCCGAGAGGCCGAGGCCGGGCGTCCACAGCACGTCGGCCCCGCGGGTCCGAGCCCAGTCGGCGACGTCGAGATCGTCGCAGGCGACGAACGTGGGGATGTCCGACGCCGCCCTGAGCACGCGTGCTGCGAGGTCCATCGCGAGCGCCTGCCGCTCCGCAGAGCCAAGGGCACCCGCCAGGCGCACCTTGGCTCTCGCGAAGGACTTGACGGGCACGAGCAGGGCACGCACCGAGCCGAGTCTAGGGAACGCGCCGCTGTGGCGGGCCGCCCGCGGGCGGGCCTCATGGCGCCACGTAGGATCGAAAGGACATGCATGCTGACGCTCTCCGGCGTGTGCGAGGCACCGAGCCCGGCGACGGCCTGGAGCGCTCGTTGCTCGCGGGCGGGCTTCGCCTGGTCGCGGGCGTCGACGAGGTCGGCCGAGGGGCATGGGCCGGCCCGCTCAGCGTCGGCGTCGCGACCTTCGACGTAGCGGGACTCGCAGGTGTGCCGACCGGGTTGCGGGACTCGAAGCTGCTCAGCCCCGCACGTCGGGAGGCGCTCTTCCCGGCGCTCGCGTCGTCGTGCCACGGCTTCGCGGTGGGTCACGCGTCGCCCGCGGAGTGCGACGAGCTCGGCATGACCGCCGCATTGGGCGTGGCGGCCGGCCGAGCGCTCGCGGCACTCGAGGAGGCGCCGGACGTCGTGCTCGTCGACGGGCCACGAGACTTCACCGGCCACGAGCGGCATCTTGCGGTGGCCGGGGGCGACCGGACCTCCGTCGCGATCGCCGCGGCGTCGGTCCTCGCGAAGGTGACGCGCGACCGGATCCTCGTCGAGGCGTCGGCGCGCCTGCCCGGCTACGGGTTCGAGCGCAACAAGGGCTACGCGACGCCGGAGCACAGGCGGGCGGTCGCCCGTCTCGGGACGAGCGTGCTGCACCGCCGGAGCTGGACGTTCGCCCGGCCGCTCGCGCCAGGCTGAGAAGCGGGCCGCCACGGCGGCTGCGCCACGGCAGCGGCGGAGCGGCTATAACGAGTGGAATGGCCGTCGTGCTCGCCCTGCTCGCCGCGGGAGCGAACGCCCTGGCGACCGTGATGCAGCGGCTCGGGATCGAGGAGGTGAATGCCCGGTCGAGCCGTGCTCGTGGGCTCATGGCGGGCCTGCTCCAGAGGCCGATCTGGATCGCCGGCCTCGGTCTCGCCACGGTGAGCTTCCTGCTGCAGGCTGTCGCCCTCTCTCTCGGCGACCTGTCGACTGTCCAGCCGGTCATGGTGACCGAGCTGGTCTTCCTGCTCGTCATCCTCGGCGTCTGGTTTCACGGCGGGATCGGCTGGCGCGAGTGGCTCGGCGTGGTTGGTACGGCTCTCGGCCTCGGGGTCTTCCTCGCGGCGAGCTCGGCGGGAGGTGGGCACGACCGGCCGCAGGCGGAGGACTGGATCCTGCTGCTCGCGGCGTCGGGCGGGGCCATCGGTCTCGCGACCGTGCTCGCGCGTCGGGGGTCGCGGTCGTGGCGCGCCGCCTGCTTCGGCGTCGCCGGTGGCATCTCGTTCGCCTTGACCGCGGCCTTCGTGAAGACCGCAGCGGACCAGTGGAGCCACGGCCCGCTGTTCGTGCTGAGCCACTGGGAGGCCTACGCAGTGGCGGTCTCGGGCCTGTCCGGTCTCGTCATCAGCCAGCACGCGCTCGGCGCCGGCCCGGTCGCGGCATCGCAGTCGTCGCTGCTCATCGTCAACCCGCTCGCGAGCATCGTCATGGGCATCTGGCTCTTCGGCGACCGCCTCCACCTCGCCGGAGGTCGCGAGGCCGTCGAGGCGATCTTCCTCGGGGTGATGTTCGTCTCGCTGTCGGTGCTCAGCCACTCGCCGCTCATCGCCGCGGGTGCGCGCGAGGAGCGGCTCGTCCGCTTTCAGCGGACGACGCAGCGCAGCAAGCAGCTGCCGAGCGCGTGAGCACCACGACCCCCGCACGGGGCGTCGGCGACCCGGAGCCGCTCTTCGACCCCTTTGCGGCCGTCCTCGAGCGGATCGCCGACGCAGCCGCCCTCGTCGGCCTCGACGACGGCCTGCACCAGATGATCGCGACGCCCGAGCGCGTCCTCGAGGTCGCGGTGCCGCTACGCCGGGACGACGGCCGCATCGAGGTGCTGCGTGGCTGGCGCGTCCACCACGACACGAGCCGCGGCCCCGGGAAGGGTGGTATCCGGTTCCACCCGCTCGTCGACGCTCGCGAGGTGATGGCCCTCGCCGCGGACATGACCGTGAAGTGCGCCGTCGTGGACATCCCCTTCGGCGGGGCGAAGGGGGGCGTCGCCGTGGACCCCCAGGCGCTGTCGGCCGGCGAGCTCGAGCGCCTGACGAGGCGGTACACCTACGACGTCGCGAGCCTGCTCGGTCCGGATCGAGACGTCCCCGCGCCGGACGTCAACACCGACGGTCGGGTCATGGCCTGGGTGATGGACACGCTCTCGATGCTCGGCGGCCAGGCCATGCCCGGAGTCGTGACGGGCAAGCCCCTCGCGATCGGCGGGAGCCACGGCCATGTCGGCGCGACCTCGACGGGTGTCGCACTCTGCGTCCGGGCCGCTCTCGCGCGGCTCGGCCTCGGCGTCGCCGGTGCGCGCGCGGTGATCCAGGGCTACGGCAAGGTCGGCGCGCCGCTCGTCTTCCTGCTGTCGTCGCTCGGCATGCGCGTGGTCGCCGTCGAGGACGTCACCGGGGCGGTCTACAACCCTGCCGGGCTCGATCCGGCCGAGCTCTCCGAGCACGTCGCGCGTACGGGTGGCGTCGCCGGGTTCGCCGGCGGTGACGTGCTCGAGCACGGCGAGCTGTTCCGCGTCGAGTGCGAGCTCGCGATACCCGCTGCGCTCGACGGGGCCATCACGGCCCAGGTTGCGGAGGACCTCGGTGCGAGCGTCGTCGTCGAGGCGGCGAACGGCCCGACCGTCCCGGCCGCCGACGTGGTGCTTGCGCGGCGCAACGTCACCGTCGTCCCGGACGTTCTCGCGAACGCAGGCGGCGTGACGGCGTCGTACTTCGAGTGGGCGCAGGCCCGGCAGGGGTACCGGTGGGAGCCCGACGTCGTGGCGACCCGGCTGCGCGCATCGATGGAGCGGGCGTTCGACGCGACCTGGGACCGGGCAGACCAGCTCGGCGTGTCGCTGAGGCGCGGTGCGGTCGCGCTCGGCATCGAGCGGGTGGCCGAGGCGACGCGACTGCGTGGGCTGTTCCCGTAACTGGTAAGCATCTGTCCATGGGTTGGAAGCCGGAGACCGCCGCCAGGCGCGCTGCCCGCAGGGCACAGCTCCTCGTCCTCGTCGTCGCCGGCGCACTCTTGCTCGCAGCCTGCTCGTCCGCAAGGCCGACGGCATCTCGCCCGGGCTCGACCTCGAGCACGACGTCGTCGACGACGACGACCTCGACGACAGGCGTGCCCCCGCCGGCGTCAGGGCCGACCTCGACCTCGACCTCGACCTCGATCGCTGCGGTCGCGAGCTGTTCGAACGCGCAGCTCCACCTCGGGGAGGACACGGCGAAGAGCAGCATCGGCGCCGGCTCGGCGGACATCGCGCTCACCGTGTCGAACAGTGCAGCGACACCGTGCTCGATCGAGGGGTACCCGACCGTGTCGTTCTACGCGGCGTCGGCCGGTGGCTCGCCACTGTCGATCGCGACGAGGCAGACGGGCCAAGCTCCCGCGCCGGTCACCGTCGACGCGGGAGGCGCTGCCGCCTTTTACCTGGTCGTCGGAAATGTGCCCGTCGCCGGCGTGGGCTGCACGACGGTCCGCTCGATCGGCGTCACGCTCCCGTCGAGCAGCGTTGCCCTGTCGCTCGAGCTCTCCCTCGAGCCGTGCGGCGGGGCCGTCGGGGTGACCGCCCTCGAACCGCTCGCGTCGCTCAGCACCTGACCGATCGATCGAAGCGCTGGCATCCTTGCGCTGTGCGGTCGTCTCGCTCGGGGATGCGAAGATGGGATCCGGAGCGTCGTCCGGGTGTCGGGTTCGTCCAGAAACGATCCGGTGAGCGTGACGGCGCCGGGGCGCTTAGCTCAGTTGGTCAGAGCAGCTCGCTTACAACGAGCAGGTCGTCGGTTCGAGTCCGGCAGCGCCCACCGCATCGCCGTATTCGAACTTCGGCGAAGAGAAGAGCAGGTTGAAGGGCTCCTTGTACGTGGCCTCGACGACGTGGCCGTCGCGGACGTGGACTTCGTCGAGCACGGCGGCGTTGAAGAGCTTGCGGGTCCGGTCGCTGCCGCGCCGGTAGCCGGTAGCACAACGCGTCGAGAACCGGAGGGCGAGGTCCATCACGTCCTGCCAGTCGTCGAGGCTCCCGCCGAGTACGCCTTGGCGCGACTCGATGGTGCGCAGCTCGGCACCGATGCGCTCCTGCTCGCGGCGGAGCATGGTGACGTCGATTGCGTTGGAGTAGTAGGCCTCCATCAGCTTGTAGCGCTCGGCTTCCAAGCGCTCGTGCTGGGTGGCCAGGAGCTCCCGCTCGGCGGTCGTGCTCTCGTGGCGGGTGGCCACCTCGTCGGCGATCGCCTGGCGCAGCCCTTTGGCCCAGTCGGCCGGGACCCCGATGCGGCCGTAGAGATCCTCGACCTCGGCTTCGAGGTGGTCGGCGGCGACGTAGCGCTCCTGGCAGCCGGTGCCGTTCCTTCGGTCCTTCTGGCCCAAGCAGTAGAAGTAGGTGTAGGTGCCCTTCGAGTACTGGATCGACAGGCGCCGCCCGCACACGCCGCACACGAGGAGGCCCTTCAGGTAGTGGTGGTGCCGCCGCTCGCGCGTGCCGCGCATGGCACGGGCGGCGAGCAGCTCCTGGACCTTGTCGAAGGTGGCCCGGTCGACGAGCGGCTCATGGCTCCCCTCGTAGGCGACGCCGTCCCACTCGACGATGCCGACATATGCACGATGGGCGAGCAGGTGCGCCATGCCCGACACGGTGAGCGGCCTGGCAGGGTAGCGACCGTCGCGCCCCCGGTTGCGAAGCCCTCGGTGCGCCATCTCCTCGGCGAGGCGCTCGATGGTCCACTCTCCGGTGGCGTACAGCTCGAAGGCGGTCCGCACGAGCGGGGCGCGCTCGGGGTCGGCGACGATGTGGGCGACCTGGCGTCCGCCGATCGGCTCGCGGACGTTCAGGTAGCCGAGGGGGCCTTGCGGGGGTAGCCGCCGAGCTTTGCCTTCTGGCCCATGCCCTTTCTCACCTCTGCCGCCAGGTTGGCCGAGTAGAACTCGGCCATGAGGGCGTGGATGCCCTCGACGAGGCGGCCCGAGGCGGTCTCGTCGAGGTTCTCGGTAATCGAGACGAGGACGACGCCGCGCCGGCGGAGCAGAGCCCGGATGGCGATGTGGTCCTCCATGTTCCGGGCGAGGCGGTCGACCTTGTGGACGACGACGGCCTCGAGGTCGCCGTCTTCTGCGACCCGGGCCAGCATGGCCCGCAGGCGCGGCCGGTCGGCCGAACGGGCCGACTCGCCCTTGTCGACGTACTCATCGACCAGCTCCCAGCCCTCGTCGCGGATGCGCCGGACGCACGCCTCGCGTTGGGCGGCGATCGAGAAGCCGTCTTCGGTCAGGTCCTTCTCGGCCTGCTCCTTGGTCGAGACCCGCAGGTAGATCACGCAGCGCACTGGCCACCTCCTCTGCCAATCGGTCCATGAGACCTCCGAACGCCGGGGAGAGCAAGGCCTTCGGCACGCACTTCCAGCGCGAGGGCGACGAGCGCCCGGGCGTAGGGGCGGAGGGCCTCCACGGACACGACCGCCTCTCCGACGCCAGCGTTGGTGCCACCTCGCGGGTGGCGATGGACTCGCGATGGACGGCCCCCCGCCTGATCCTGGTGCCGCTGGCCCCGCTTGTCGTCACCTCGCGGGCCGTGATGGACACCGGTACCAGGGGCCCCCGCATCGGTGGGACTGGCCGGCTGCCGGCTGGATGCACCTCGCGGACGGCGGGGGACCTGGCCGTCGGGGTCCCCCACTCGCGGGGTAGTGGGCGCTTGCCGACCTGCTCGACCTCGCGGATGGCGGGGTAGTCCCCCGATCTGCTGGGACAGCGGGGTGCAGTCGTCGTTCCCCCTGGAAGGCGGCCGTCGAAGGGAGGGCTGCGGTCGACAGTTCGATCCCGTGTCGGTCATCGGCGGATCCCGAGCCGCTCCCGGCGGGCGGCGACCTGGGCGAGGGAGTCCTCCAGGGGCGGCGGCAGGTCCGGTACATCGGCGGCCGGGACAAGCGACCCGCCACAGCACTGGCAGATCACCGTCAGCGGCCCTTGTTCGTGCGGGTCGCGCTCCACGTTGTGGGCCAGCGCGCAGCGCCGGCAGACGTAGAGGTGGCGGGCGTCGTAGGCGGCTTCGAGGTCGCGGCGCGCGACCCGCAGGCGGCGGTGGAGGGTGAGGGCATGAAGCTCGGCTGTCACCGCCTGCTCCCGGCGGGCGACGTGCTCGGCCATGGCGTCTGCGGCCATCTGGTGCCCGTCGATCGGCGAGGCGGGTTCGAGGTTGTAGTCGGGGACGAGGTGACCGCCCGCCAGCGCCGCTGCCGCTCGCCGCAGGCGTGGGTCCGACAGCCGGATCGCCTCAGCTTGGGCGAGGAGCACGTCGGCCTGGGCGAGCCAGCATTGGCGGTAGA